>NZ_DATFYW010000056.1:0-7956 GCF_035314905.1 Mycobacterium sp. | reverse complement strand
TCCGGCCCGCGCCCGGATAGGCTGCGGGCATGGGAGAGCCTGGGTGGGTCGAGGTACAGGCGCCGGCGGTGACGCTGCGCGGGTTGAGCTGGGAGCCGCGCGATGCCGCGGCCGGCGCACCGATTGCGTTGTGCCTGCACGGCTTTCCCGACACCGCGCATGGCTGGCGGCTATTGGCGCCACGGCTCGCGGCCGCGGGCTGGCGGGTGGTTGCGCCGTTCATGCGGGGATACGCGCCGTCGACCCTTGCGGCCCACGGCAGCTACCACGTCGGCGCGCAGATGGACGACGCGTTGCGGGTGCTGGACGGGGTCGGGCCGACCGGTCGTGATGTCGTGATCGGGCACGACTGGGGAGCGATCGCGGCGTCCGGTCTGGCCGCGATGCCCGACAGCCCTTTTCGCAGGGCGGTCGTGATGTCGGTGCCGCCGTCGCGCGCGTTCTGGCCGCGCCGCGGCCACGGATTACGGCGGTCGCTGCTCGCCCTGCTGCCCGCGCAGGCGCTGCGCAGCTGGTACACGATGTACTTCCAACTGCCTTGGCTGCCAGAGCATTCCAAGTCGTGGATCCTGCCGCTGCTGTGGCGGCGGTGGTCGCCGGGGTTCGACGCGAGCGAGGACCTGCGCCACGTCGACGCGGCGATCGGGTCGCCGCAGAGCTGGCGGGCGGCGCTGGGCCCGTACCGGGCGACCGCGCGGCCCGGTAAGCCGCCCGCGCAGTATGCCGAGCTCGAACGGTACTGGCAGCGGCCGCTGCGGCTGCCGACGCTCTATCTGCACGGCGCCGACGATGGTTGCCTGGGGGTCAAACTCGCCGACCGTGCCCGGACTGCGTTGCCGCCCGACGGGGCGATGCACGTCGTTCACCGTGCCGGGCACTTCCTGCAACCCGAGCAGCCCGACGTCGTCGCGGGCCGGATCCTGGACTTCATCGGCCACGCCGGCTAGGTGCGTTTCATGCCCGGGTGGTTGCGTGCGAGCAGCGGCAGCAGCAGCTCGGGCGGCGCTGCGGGCGATCAGCACCAGCCGATGGCCGCGCCGGACGAGCTCCCGCGCCATTGCCTCGCCGATGCCCGAGGACGCGCCGGTGACGACGGCCGCTCGGTCGTCGCCGGGTGCTGGAAGGGCCACCGGGTGACGCTACCGCGCCATGCCACGATGTTGCGGGTGAAGGTGCGGCTGACCCCGGTCGACGCACAGCTCTACTGGATGTCGGCCAAGATTCCGAACGACCAGTTCCTGCTCTATGCGTTCGCCGGCCGGCCCGCCGACATGGATGAGGCCGTCGCCGAGGTCCTCGCGCGGGCGCGGTCCTGCCCCGAGCTGCAGGTGCGCGTCGAGGACGGCTTCTCGCCGACGTACCCGGCGTGGGTCCGCCGGGATGCGGACGCCTCTCAGGTGGTGACCCGCGTCGGGGAAGTCGGCTGGCAGGACTGCCTTGACGCGGTCGCCCGGCTGGCCGATCACCAATTGGACCTTCGGCGCTGGGCCTGGCGGCTGCATGTGTTCGCGCCGGTCGTCGGGGTGCCCGGGGCGGACCCCGCGACGGTGGTGGTCGTGCAGGTCGGGCACGCGCTCGGCGACGGCATCCGGTCGGCGGCGCTGGCGGGTGCGTTGTTGGGCCGTCGGGCGGCGGTTCCGGCACCCGCCCGGGGCGGCGCGAACGGGGGTTTCCTTCGTCGTGCGGTCGTCGCGTCGCGGGCGCATGGGCAGCTGCAACGGGACACCGTCGCGGGCCTGGTTCCGCCGCCGGCCCCGCCGCGACCGGTGTTGAGCACCAACACCCGCCCGGGTGGGGTGCGGCTGGCGCGAACTCTGACGCGGCGGCGCTGGCAGCTGCCGGGACCGACCGTCACGGTCGGGGTTCTGGCCGCGCTCTCGGCGGCGCTGTCGGGGTATCTGCGTGATCGCGGGGAGGACGCCACGAGCTTGGGCGCCGAGGTGCCGATGGCCAAGCCCGGTGTGCGCCTGGCCAACAACCACTTCGGGAACGTTGCCGTGGGCTTGCATCCCGGCGTGGGTCCCGCCGATGAGCGGATGCGGCTGATCGCGGGCGAGCTGGCCGAGCGGCGACGCCGCGGCGAGCATCCGGCGTTTCACACCGGCGATCTCGCGCTGCTGGCCGTGCCGGCTCCGCTGCTGCGTTGGGGCGTAGCACGATTCGATGCCGACGCCCGGTCGCCGGTGGTCACCGCGAACACGGTGGTGTCCAGTGTCAACCGCGGTCCGGCCGACCTTCGGTTCGGCGGGTTGCCGGTCGTCCTGACCGCCGGCTACCCGGCGCTGTCCCCGATGATGGGCCTCACGCACGGTGTCCACGGCATCGGCGACACGATCGCGATCAGCGTCCACGCGGCGGCCTCGGCGATAGCTGACGTCGACGACTACACCGACCGTCTCGACGCCGCGCTTCCGGATCGGAGCTGACGGGCGAGCCTGAACTGGCCCGGGCCACTGAGATCGTCGAGCGCGGCCCGCCGTCCCGCCATCGCCATCAGCAGCGCTTCGCCGGTGCCGTGCACTTGCCGGCCTCGGCCGCGCGACCAGTCCAGATCGGTGGCCACCAGGCGCACTCCGCGGGCGTACCGCGCGCCCGGTGCCCAGCCGGCGACCTGATCGGCGCCTGACGTGGTGCGGCCCACCTCGAGGGCGGCAAAGTCGGGGGTCAGCGGATTGGTGCAGTCGATCAACACCTTGCCGGCCAGGTCGCCGCAGGCCGCCACCGCCGCTTGCGTGCCCTGCCACGGCGTGCACAGCACCACGACATCCGCACCGGCGGCGGCCTGCTGGTTGGTCCTCAGAGCCGCCCCGAGCGAGCCATACTTGCCATCGTCCGGATTGGGGACGCCGTAGGTGATTTCATGGCCGCGCCGCTGCCAGGCGTTTCCCAATGTGCTGCCGACGGAACCGGCGCCGATCACTGCGATGTTCATGACAGCTGATACCACGCCCAGACGGTGATGGAAAGCACGGACAACCACGGCGCTTCCCACCGGTCGTGCACGGGGTCCCCGCGACGATTAACGGACCCCCGTGCCGGTTTACTGCGTGGGCGCGCGCGTCGCGGCCATCCACGCGGTCCCGCCGCTGGCGTGTGCGCCTGCCCGGACCGCGTCACCGGCATCGAGGAGATCGCCGACGGCATCGCCTACGGAGTAACGCAGTTACGGGCGAAGCGCGGGAAGCGGCACCGCCGGAGGCGCTGACGGGGGTCTTACGCTTCTGCTCATGAAGGTTCGAGTGGACAACTCCAAGTGCATGGGACACGCCCAGTGCTATGCCGTCGACCCCGACTTGTTTCCGATCGACGACGCCGGCTACTCGGTGCTCGAGGCGCATGAAGTCAGGCCCGGGGACGAGGCCGCCACACGTGCGGGCGTCGACGCCTGCCCGGAGCAGGCACTCATTCTCTACGAGGACGGCTGATGAGCGATGACCGGCCGGCGAAGCGCCCGGCCGGGAGTTCATCCGCGCAACCTCTACCCGGGCGAATAGAACGCGTTCTAGATTCTGTCGCATGGGATTCCTGAAGCCCGACCTGCCCGTCCTCGACATGGCCGAATGGAGCAAGGGCACGCGCAGCGAGAAGATCCGTCCGATGGCCCGGCACTGGGCCGAGGTGGGTTTCGGCACGCCGGTCGCGCTGCACCTGTTCTACGTGTCCAAGATCCTGCTCTACATCCTCGGCGGCTGGCTGTTCGCGCTCGCAACCAACGGCATCGACGGTTTCACCAACGTCGCGTCCTGGTGGTCGGAGCCGATCGTGTTCGAGAAGGTCGTGCTCTACACGATGCTCTTCGAAGTCATCGGACTCGGCTGCGGGTTCGGCCCGCTCAACAACCGGTTCTTCCCGCCGATGGGCTCGATCCTGTACTGGTTGCGGCCCGGGACGATTCGGCTGCCGCCGTGGCCCGGACGAATCCCGTTCACCAGAGGCACCGCCCGCACACCGGTCGACGCCGCGCTGTACGCCGCACTGGCGGCGGCGCTGCTGTGGGCGTTGTTCTCGGACGGCACCGGCCCCATTCCCGCGCTGCACACGACGGTCGGCGTGCTGCCGAAGTGGCAGATCGCGACGATTCTGGCGATACTCGCCGTGCTGGGCCTGCGCGACAAGGTCATCTTCCTCGCCGCCCGCGGTGAGGTATACGCCACGCTGAGCGTGACTTTCCTGTTCGCCGGCGTCGACATGATCATCGCGGCCAAGGTGGTGTTCGTCGTGATCTGGATGGGCGCGGCGACGTCCAAGCTCAACAAGCATTTCCCGTTCGTGGTGTCGACGATGATGTCGAACAGCCCGGTGTTCCGTCCCCGGTCGATCAAGCGGATGTTTTTCGAGAAGTTCCCCGACGATCTGCGACCCGGGCGGCTGTCGCGGATCTTCGCCCACGGCGGCACCGCCGTCGAGATGTGCGTGCCGCTGGTGCTGTTCTTCAGCCGCGGCGGGTGGCTCACCGCGGCGGCCGCGTTCGTGATGGTGTGCTTCCACCTGGTGATCCTGACCGCCATTCCGATGGGGGTGCCGCTGGAGTGGAACGTCTTCATGATCTTCGGCATTCTCAGCCTCTTCGTCGCGCACGCCAACCTCGGCCTGAGCGATCTGAACAACCCGGTGCCCGTGGCCGTCCTGTTCGTCGTCATCGCGGGTATCTTGATTCTTGGCAACCTGTTCCCGCGCAAGATCTCGTTCCTGCCCGGCATGCGCTACTACGCCGGCAACTGGGACACCACGCTGTGGTGCATCAAGCCCTCTGCGGAGCAGAAGATCGGCAACGGGATCGTCGCGATCGCGAGCATGCCTCAGGCCCAACTGGAGCGCTACTACGGCAGCGCGGAGGCGGCGCAGATCCCGATCTACCTCGGGTATGCCTTCCGCGCCTTCAACACCCACGGAAAGGCACTGTTCACGCTCGCGCATCGGGCGGTGGCCGGGCAGGACGAGGAGGACTACACGATCACCGACGGCGAGCGGATCTGCAGCACCGCCATCGGCTGGAACTTCGGCGACGGCCACCTGCACAACGAGCAGCTGATCGAGGCCATGCAGCAGCGCTGCCATTTCGAGCCGGGCGAGGTGCGGGTGGTGCTGCTCGACGCGCAACCGATCCACCGCCAGACCCAGGAATACCGGCTGGTCGACGCGGCGACGGGCGAGTTCGAACGCGGCTGTGTCAAAGTCGCCGACATGGTCACCCGCCAGCCGTGGGACGACGACGTTCCGGTGCAGGTCTATGGGCCCGGCCAGGTGACCAGCCGGTAGCCGGGATGCGCTGCGGCACCCACGTGTGCGCGCCGTGCTCGAGTCGGCGCGAAGCAGCGGTCACGTCGCTGGTGAGGACGGCGCGAAGGTGCTGCGCCGGGTACGGCGGCTGTGGGGTGACGACCCGCGCGAATCGTCACCGTGACTCGACGCGTCAAGCGGTGCGATACCGGCCGAAGATACGTTCCGAGGTTCGGGTCCAGAACGCTGGGCTTCGAGGGTCATATCGCCTGGGCCGAGGCAATGCCGTGACGGCGGCCGGTGCGGCACCGAGGTGAGCAGCAAAGCCCGTAACCCGGGGAATACTGCACACTTCGAATATTGCTCGTTGCCAGTCTTTTTGGGTCCGCCGCGACGGTGTCGGGCGGGTGGTGCGCGACGGCTGGGACGGCGCGGCCGTGGCGGCGGCTTTGCTTGGTGCGCAGGAGCATCCGACGCTGTGGTGACGTTCGCCACCGCGGGGGCGGCAGGCGTGGCACCACGTGGGGACCGGTGCGACGTCTCTGGAGGATCGGCGTTCGTACGTCCTGGTTTCACGCGTTTGTCATATATGACACGAAGACTTGGACGTCGCTGACGCGGGCGGAAGCCGGCCCCTTGCTCTGTCGTAGAAAGCCAAGCTGGTCGCGATGTCGTTTTTTCTCGCGCCCCGCGCCGCAGAGCCCCGTCCGTACACAGTGCTACGCGCGGCCAACGAGCGTGCTTACCGCGCCGCGCCCCCCACCCGTCGTACAACCGAGGCATCCCCGGCCGCCTGACGAACGCTATCGACTGGGCCAGCCACCCGCATGGCATGAACTCATTCGCACAAAAGCCGTCGGCGATGATCGGCGCCTCCCCGGGCAACATCGAAACCGCTGTCGGGCAGCACAGTCTGCGGAGTGCGCGCAGTGGAACTACGCGCCTCCGGCCGCCGGTGTGTGGACCTGCGCGGCTATCCACGGCAGCGCGTCGCTGAACGCGCGCGACGCGAACGACCAGGTATGGAAGCTGACCAGAGTGTGCACTGAGCAGCTGATCTTGACCGCTGTCGCCGCCGCGCACAGATCCTGCGCCGCGCCGGTTTCGTCGTCGCGCCATTCGTCGTGGCCGCCGTAGCCCAACGGCGCGACCGGCCGCGGCTGGTTCTTGAAGGCGCCGAGCAGCGAGCGCGATAGATCATTTGGAGGTGTGGTGGTGTCCTCGAACCACCCCGACACACCGGCGTAGGGCCCGTGCCGCGCCATCACGGTCCTCGGGTCGAACGCGTCCCACTGCGCGGCGTTGCCGCCGTAGAGCCGATCGATGGTTTGCTGCTTGGTGCCCGAGCCGGGTCCGCGGTCACCGGCGATGTCTTCGAAGGTGCTGAACAAGTCCGGATGCATGACGGTCAGGTCGATCGCGCACGCGCCGCCCATGGACCAACCGACGACCGCCCACTGCGCCGGAGCCGATGACGCGCCGAATTTCGAGATCATGTAGGGGCGGACCTCTTTGGTGAGGTGGTCGGCTTCGTTGCCCCGCGGTCCGTTGACACATTCGGTGTCGTTGTTGAACACGCCACCGGGATCGATGAACACGAGTATCGGGGCCCGGCCACCGTGGTCGTGCGCGTAACCGTCCACGGCGGGAAGAATCTTGCCGCTGCTGATCCACTCGTCCGGCGAGTCGAACTCACCAGCGATCATCATGACCGCTGGCAGGGTCGGCGGTGCGGGGCCGGCAAACCATGCCGGCGGTAGGTAGACGAATTCGGCGCGGTGTTTGAAACCGCTCACATTGTCTGGGATGGTGACCTTGACCAGCTTGCCGCTCGACGGCACCGAATTGCGCAGGGCGCTCAAGTCGTTGGCGCTGATCTCGTCGGGCAGCGGCCCCGCGGTGAGCGCATCCCACGCGGACTGCAGTGTGCGGTAGTAGCCGAGCCATTGGTTGGCCGCCAGCAGGACGGCGACCAGGGCAAGCGGAATCACCAGCAGCGACAGCGCACGCCGCCACCAGCGTGCGGTGCGCCAACCTAGGACCGCGATCGCGGTCGCGGCGATGACAACACCAACCCACAGCCACAGCCGCTGCGGAGCCGGGTCGGTCGGCAAGCTCTGGGAGTTCACGTACCCGCGCGCCACCAGCGCGCCGATCGCCCCGATGGCGACGCTCACCGGCACCCACACCAGGCGCCAGCGACGGGTCCGCCAACCGATGACGGCTATCAGCAAGACCACGACGCCAATTTCCACGGTGAGCGGAAACCATCCGCCCAGCAAAGCGATCCCGTGATTGAACCTGTGGAAATCGGGTTGGGGCAATGCCGGGACGAGCGTTGGCGGCGGAGTCGGAACCGGCGTCGGTAACGGCGGTGGAGTGTCCAGTGACACGCCCAGCATCGGTGTATGGCTCCTTTTCAACAGCGGCGGATACGCCCCCGCAATCCAGTATCGGCTGCTGCACATATCAGCAGGCGTTCCTGCGGGCATGCGGGGTGGGTTACGTGTCGACGGCACGCGCCTGAAGTGCTCGCATCCGCCCGCTCAACCCGCTGTCGTCCAGGCCGCCCCGGACGCCGTGTCGCGGTGAAGTGCCGGTTCACCAAGTCAGCGGGGGTGTTGACCCGGATCAAGTTGGGCAGGCGCCGCCCGGGCCGCGCCAGCCCGTACTCGGTCATGATCGAGCCGACCAGTTTGAGGTCGACGTTCATGTCGTAGTCGGCCAGGATCGGAC
>NZ_DATFYW010000055.1:0-15844 GCF_035314905.1 Mycobacterium sp. | reverse complement strand
CGAAGAAGGCAGCCAGGAGCCATCCACCGGGTGGGAAACCTATGACTTCGGTGACGTCGCTCAGTACACGATCTATCCGAGCGGTGTACTCATCGTCGACAAAGACGGGGATGGAAGCTGCTGGGTGCTTACCCCAGATCGGTGGCAGTGGCTGAGGTCCACCAACCACGCGTCAGGCGTGGAGGGCACCGCAGGCGGAGGCCAATTCGGCTCGCTTTGACGTCACCGGTACCCCGTAGACACCCGATGCAGTGGCGCCAGGCTGTAGGCGAGGTCAAACTCGTCGTCCTGCTCGGCGAACTCGATGGGGTCATAGCCGTCATCAGCTTCATCGAGGGCTGCTGTTTCGACGTCGACCGGCTCTGGGTGCTGGCTCGCGGGGTCCCATGTCGAAGCAGTGACGCACCGTCTCCGGCGACCAAACCAGCGTTGCTCCAGCCATATCCGCCGTCGGGCAGCGTCCACGCCCAGCCCGTACAGACCCAACTCCTCCGCCGCATCGGCACCACGTTTGGCGCGGTGAAGGGTCGGCTCATCGCCTCAAGTGCGGCCATCGTCTCGGCGTGATCGTCGTCGAACAGGTGCGTGTAGACCGCCAGCGTCGTCGTGACCTTGGCGTGGCCCGTGAACCGGCTCAGGTGCAGGGGCGGAATCCCGGCCGCGACGCACAAGCTCGCGTAGGTGTGCCGCAGCCGTGGAACTTCAGACCGGGCGGCAGCATCGGCCCATTACCGCCAGGGCGGGAGATGTCGACTGCCTCGGCGGCAAGCCGATTCGCCCGCAGCACGGACGGCCGGAACACCGCCTTGTAGAACGTCCGGTGACGTAGCAGCGACGACCAGTCGAGGACTAGGCGCTCAGCCACTTCATCGGCTGACAGCGCCGCCAGCGCCTCGGCGGCTGCGGGCCCGGCGTGGGTTGATCGGCAACACCGTACGTCCAGTTCCGCCCCCGACGGCGAGAACCTCGTCGAAGCCATTCTGCAGGCAGTCCATCAGCACGTCGGGGTCGGGCACGGCACCAGTGTCGATGTTGGCGCCCACGTAGCAGGTGCCGCAGTAGGAGATCAGGGTGATGTTCAAGGCGGCGCCGATTGTGGGACCGAAGCCGTAGAAGCTGTCGATCTTCGCGCCAGTGAGGTACAGCGGCACTGGGATTCCGGGCACGTTGCTCGCGATGAAGTCAATGTGCTTGAGCATCCCGCCGATGTAGGCACGCGGCAACAGGTTCAATGTGCCGGCGATCGCGTTCGTTAAGGGCAGTGACCGGTCGGTCTTCACGGACTCGCAGCGAATGTGAGTCTCCGCCATCCGCTTGCTCGGGTCGGCGATACCCACGGGAACCTTGAACCTCATGATCGTGATGCGGTTGCCGCCGATCGGGTCGTCCGCCTTGCGGATGCTGACCGGCATCGTGACACGCAGTTCGTCGATCTGCGTGTCGTGCCGTTCGTGGTAAAGGCGCAATCCTGCCGTGACACCGGAGAGGAAGGCATCGTTGTGCGAAGCGCCCGCGGCGTGCGCGGCGCTCAGCATGTCGGCCAGCGGGAACTTGAGAACGTCGTAGTGCCAGGCCAGGTGGCGCTCGGTCATGACCGGCGACAGGGTGTCGGACACAGGTGTAACGAAGCGCGCGATCGACTGGCCGGTCGCGACCGTCTCGTTGACGGTTTCGCGGGGATGCCGCAGCGCGTGCGTCACGTCGCCGACCGCCGAGGTGAGGCGGCGCTTGGAGAAGTCGAAGAGTTGCGACCAGTCGTAGCTGAGCGCATCCCGGGCCAGTTCGACGGTGCCGAGGTGCTCTCCCACCGGCGCTTCGGGCATCGGTCCGAGCTCGCCGGGGTCGGGTTCGACGTCGAGCAGCAATCGCGCAATGTCCATGCCACCCACGCCGTCGGTCAGCGAGTGGTGGAGCTTCATCACCAGGGCCGTCTGGCCGCCGTCGAGCCCCTCGATGAACGTGAACTCCCACAGCGGCCGATCACGATCGAGGCCCGCCATGCCGGTCTTGCGAGCGAACTCCAGGACCATCGCCAGCGTCTTCGGGGGTGCGGCCTCGAACCGGCGAACGTGCCACGACAGCTCGAAATCGGGATCGACGACCCAGCGGGGCGTGGCCAGCCGTAGCGGAGGCAACACGACCCGGTGCCGAAACCCCGGCGACAGCCGCGTGCTGCGTTCGAGCCGTTCCGGCAACTGATCCCAGTCCGGGCTGCCATCCAGGAGCAGGACGCACACAACCGTCGAGCGCAGCAGCGGGTCCTTCTCCATGTACCACGAGAACGCGTCGCTGTCGCGCATGTGTACCTCAACGCGCTCTGGCAATGACATCACCTCCACCAGCTTTTCCGACTCTGCTCCGCGCGAGGCCGGGTGTCAACGCCTGCCGACGCGTCGATCACACACAGGCGCGAGGGCCGATCACACGCATCACCGAGATCCGCGAGGGGGTGGCCGGGTATACGGGATGGGTCATGACCAGTCGTCGGTGGCTCCGAATCTGAAAGATTGACTGATCTTTTCGGCTTCGGTCATCCTTATGTTGAACCCGAGCAGTCACCATCCGCGTTTGTGGCGGGGGAAAGTGGGGTGGCGCAAAGAGGCTGCCGACTTCGCCGATTTTGACCGTCCATAAGGTTCTGAGCCGCCGAACGGATGCGTCGCCAGCTTGAGGAGGACATGATCCTCATCCAGCGCATTTGCTCATGAGACGGATCGACACCTGATCTTCGCTGCCATTGGGCTGACCACGACACCACCGAACGTCCACAGGCGCAGGGACAAACCCGCGGTTCAGATCGCCCAGAGGCCGTACGAAACGCCGCAGAGATTGCCGGCACCACTGACAAGTGCGGTCGACAATGAAGCCTCAGGCATCCCGGAACACCAGTCCGGCAGCAACGTCGCAACCGCCGTCTCGCGCTAGGACCGTGCTCGAGCCTGAGGAAGGTAACTGTCGGTGAATGACCTGCGGCGCCTCCAGGGCGTCGTCAACCGGGATCGCGGTTAGGGCAGTGGACGTCGATCGGTGCCGCGCCACCGTGACGCTCGATGAACCGCTAAGACGGTCGTTCGGTACCTGGTTGGGCGGGAAAGAGGTCGCCCTGCTGCACAGCTGCGTACTCCAAAGCGGCCACCACGGCGATCATCTTGCCGCGGCCGACCCTGATGGTCGACGGTGGTGGTTTCGATGGGACGATTCGGGCCTCCGCCTCGGCAGCGACGGGTCGCACCCCGAGCGGCGCGGTGGTCTGGAAGGCTCGCCCAGACACGCGAGATCCGCCACTAGGTCCAGCGGCGCCAGTGCGGCGGCTTCCACCGCGATCTCCATGACTCCACCACCGAGATGGGGCCGCCATGCCTCTGATGCCAGAGCGCCATATCGGTCACCGGAGTCACGATCGCCTACCGAGGCGTTATGGGCGCTCGTCACAGCCGTTGAACGGCTGGCCGACGTCATCGCCGCTGCATCGGCCCCGACGAATTCCAACGGGCAAGCTAGTTAACCACCGGGGCGCCCAGCGGCCACCAAGGAGTCCGCTCCGGCTGGCGCACCAGCGGCCAGGTAGACGGACAGGGAAAGGGCCGTCAATCCCATGGAAATTCGGTTTGGCATGAGCGCTAGTCCGTCAGCGTGGTCTGCTCTCACTTTCAGTTGACGGCCGCACATGCCGACCGCTGCACCGTCAATGCCGAGCAGGTCATCCCGCAAGCCCGGCGACTTCTATGGGGCTGGATAACCACCGGGGTGGCCGAGCCCCGTCAAGGGGGTCCCGGGATCGATGGGCTGGCAATAGGCTCTGGTGGCGGTCGCGCTGCGGGTCCGCGACGTGGAGTTCCTGTGACGGCGGCTCACGGTGCCGCAGAACGCCGTCCAGCCCGGCGCGCGCCATGCGGTCGGACCGACCAAGGGACGCAAGGCCCGCTCGGTGCCGGTGCCTGAGTTCGTTCCTCGACGAACGGTCGCGGCAGTGCGAGGACAAGGCGCCGGGTGATCTGGTGTTCGCCGGGGGCGACGGCGGGTATCTGCCGTGTCCGAAGTCGACCAACGGGTGGTTCGTCCGCGCGGTGAAACAGACGGGAGTGCAGTCGATCACGCCGCACGATCTGCGGCACACGTGCGCCAGCCTGGCGGTGTCGGCGGGGGTCAACGTGTTGGCGCTGCAGCGCATGCTCGGACACACATCGGCAAAGGTCACCTAGGACACCTACGCGGACCTCTTCGACGACGACCTTGATGCGGTCGCGGTGACGCTGCATAGCCGGTATTCACGCGAAAATGTGGCCAAAACGTGGCCACGGGGCCCTCCGACGTTCCCTAGCAAACACGCAAACCGCTGTCTAACTGCGTAAACTGGTGGGCAGCTTCGGTGCGGGCGGAGGGACTCGAACCCTCACACTCTTTCGAGCGCCGGCACCTAAAACCGGAGTGTCTGCCTAATTCCACCACGCCCGCGCGCCTAGCGATCGTATCGCTTCGAGACCCCGACGAGGCCGTCGGTGCGGTGCCCTACGTGGGGGCGCAACGTGAGGTCTTCGGGCAGTTCCGCCACTCGCGCATGAGCGAACCAAGGGTGGCGCGGTACCGTCGACAGGTGTCCACTACCCGGCGTCGGAGGCCCGCGCTGATCGCGCTGGTGATCTTCGCCGCGCTCGCCTGCCTGGCGCTGGGCTGGTGGCAGTGGCAGCGCTACGAGTCGGCAACCGGCACCGGACAGAACCTCGGCTACGCGCTGCAGTGGCCGCTGTTCGCCGCGTTCGTGGTCTACGCCTATCGCAAGTTCGTCCGCTACGAGGAGGAGCCGCCGCCGGCACACAAGCCCGACGCGGTCACCGAGATCCCGGCCGGCCTGCTGCCCGAGCGCCCCAAGACCGTCGGCCCCGAACCCCAGGACCCTGCGCTGCGCGAGTACAACGCATACCTTGCCGAACTCGCCAAGCAAGACCGGCCCACGAACCATGACAGGACCACCGCATGACCTCAGAGGAAACCCCGGCGCCGTCGCGCGCGGACACGAACAAGATCCGCACCGCACTGCTGGCCTATCGGGTGATGGCGTGGACGACGGGCATCTGGCTGATCCTGCTGTGCGGCGAGATCGTCGCGCACTACGTCTTCGACGTCAAAATCGGGTGGGTCGCCACCGTGCACGGCTGGGTGTACTTCGTCTACCTGCTGGCCACCATGAATCTGGCGGTGAAGGTGCGCTGGCCGATCCCGACCACGATCGGCACGCTGCTGGCCGGCACGATCCCGCTGCTCGGCATCGTCCTCGAGCACTTCCGCACCAAGGACGTCAAGGCCCGCTTCAACCTGTAGACAAGCGGTGCGGGCTCAGAGCTCCCGCAACGCGGGGACCAGCTTCTGCAGGGCGCGCCCGCGATGAGACAGTGCATCCTTCTCGGCCGGGCTCAGCTGCGCGGCGGTGCGGTCCATCCCCTCGGGAATGAACAGCGGGTCGTAGCCGAACCCGCCGTCGCCGGTTGGCGCCCCGCCGATCGAACCGGGCCACTCAGCGCGCACGACGGTCTCCGCGTCGGCGGTCACCAGCGCGCACGCCGAGACGAACGCGGCTCCCCGGCGTGCGCGCGGCACATCGCGCAGGTGGGCGAGCAGCAACGCGTTGTTCGCGTGGTCGTCGCCGTGGGTGCCCGCCCAGCGCGCCGACAGAACACCCGGCATCCCGTTCAGCGCGGCGACCTGCAGACCCGAGTCGTCGGCGACGGACGCCAGCCCGGTCGCGGCGTACGCGTCACGCGCCTTGGCCAGTGCGTTCTCCTCGAACGTCGCGCCCGTCTCCGGCGACTCGCCGAACGGCGCCACGTCGTCGAGCGAGACCAGCGAAATCCCCGACAGCCCGGCCGCGTCGAGAACCCGCTGCATCTCCGCCAACTTCTTGCGGTTGCGGCTGGCCACCAGCAGGCGGGTCAATTACCGAAGGCCTTCTTGGCCGCCGGTCCCTCCGGCAGCACACCGGGATAGGGCAGCTCCAGCGCGACGCGCTGCACCGCGAACAGCTTCTGGGTGGCGGCGAGCGCGGCGTCGAGCATCTTGTCCAATGTCGAGCGCGGGAACGTTGCACCTTCCCCGGTGCCCTGAATCTCAACGAGAGTTCCGGTGTCCGTGGCGACCACGTTCATGTCGACCTCCGCACGCGCGTCCTCGGCGTACGGCAGGTCGACCCGCACCCGCCCGTCGACGACGCCGACGCTGACCGCGGCGATAGCGCACGACAGCGGCCGCGGATCGGAGAGCTTGCCGGCCGCCGACAGATACGTCACCGCGTCGGCGAGCGCGACATAGGCGCCGGTGATCGCGGCGGTGCGGGTGCCGCCGTCGGCCTGCAGCACGTCGCAGTCGATCGCGATGGTGTTCTCCCCCAGCGCGGCAAGGTCGATGCACGCCCGCAGCGACCGTCCGACGAGCCGGCTGATCTCCTGCGTGCGGCCGCCGATGCGGCCCTTCACGGATTCGCGGTCCGAGCGCTCGTGGGTCGCCGCGGGCAGCATCGCGTATTCGGCGGTGAGCCATCCTTCGCCGCGTCCCTTGCGCCAGCGCGGGACGCCCTCGGTCACGCTCGCGGTGCACATGACGCGGGTCTGACCGAACTCGACGAGCACCGAGCCCGCCGGATGAGAGGTGAACCCGCGGGTTATCGTGACCGGCCGCATCTCGTCGTCGAGGCGGCCGTCTTCTCGACTCGACACTTGATCAACCCTAGTGGCTGATGTCGATGGTCTCCTGGCACACCACCGCGCGCACCGGGCCGTCGAATTCCGCCTTGGCCTCGGTGATGACGTCCTCGCGGGACGTCCACGGCGGGATGTGGGTCAGCAGCAGCTCACCCACCCCGGCCCGCGCCGCGATCTGACCCGCCTCGGTGCCCGACAGGTGCAGATGCTCCGGACGCCGGCCCGGTGCGTGTGTCCACGACGCCTCGCACAGGAACGCGTCGGCACCCCGGGCGAGGTCGACCAGCGAATCACACACCCCCGTGTCACCGCTGTAGGCCAGCACCGCACCCGACGAGTCGGTGATCCGCAGGCCGTAGGACTCGGTCGGGTGGGCCACCGAGCGGGGCAGCACGGTCAGTGATCCGAACTCCACCTCCTGGCCGTCGGCCCAGTGCCGCACGTCGAAGATGTCGGAGAAGTCGTCGAGCTCACCGCCGAACGGGGAGGAGGCCTGCGCGAGCCGCGACCAGGTATCGGTCGGCCCGTACATCAGCCCCTTACCCGCCGGCGGATTCGGGTGGTACCGGCGCCACACGAACAGCGCGGGCAGGTCGATGCAGTGGTCGGCGTGCAGATGGCTCAGCAGCACATGGACGGAGCCAGGGTCGGCGTGCCGCTGCAGCGACCCCAGCACTCCGTTGCCGAAGTCCACGGCCAGCGGCGGAGCGCCCGGTGCGGTCAGCAGATAGCCGGAACATGGCGAATCGGGTCCGGTGACGCTGCCCGAGCAGCCGAGCACGGTGATTCGCACAGTGACTAGCTTGCCACGCCGGATGTCGGGTTGACGAAGACATCTTCGCAATACGCGACGGGTCTCATGATTGGACGCCAACGTGACGCCGGACAGGCCGGACGCCGTCGAGCGCGGGCCCGAGGAAGCGGGCCGCCAGCCGCGTGAACGCCTCGGGATCGCCGGTCGCCTCGAACACCCGGGTGGCGGGCGGCGCATCGTGCGGCCGCAGCAGATCCAGCTCGGTGAGCACCCGCAGCAGGTCTTTGGCGGTCTCCTCGGCGCTGGACACCAGCGTGACCGCTTCGCCCATCGCCAGCTGGATCAGCCCCGACAGCAGCGGGTAGTGGGTGCAGCCCAGCACCAACGTGTCCACCCCGGCGCGCTGCAGCGGCTCCAGGTAGCCCTCGGCCAGGCCCAGCACCTGACGCCCGCTCGTGACGCCGCGCTCGACGAAGTCGACGAAACGCGGGCACGCCACCCCGGTGACGACGGTGTCGCGGGCGGCCGCGAACGCGTCCTGGTAGGCGCCCGACGCGATCGTCGCCTCGGTGCCGATGACCCCGATGCGGCCGTTGTGGGTGGCGGCCACCGCGCGGCGCACCGCGGGCAGGATCACCTCCACGACCGGCACCGGCGCGTAGCGCTCCCGGGCGTCGCGCAGGCACGCCGACGACGCGCTGTTGCAGGCGATCACCAGCGCCTTGACGCCGCGGGAAACGAGGTCGTCCCCGATGGCCAGCGCATGTGCGCGGATCTCGGGAATGGTCAGCGGGCCGTACGGGCCGTTGGCGGTGTCGCCGACGTAGATGATGTCCTCGTCGGGCAGCTGGTCGATGACGGCCCGCGCGACGGTCAGGCCGCCGACGCCGGAGTCGAACACTCCGACGGGCGCGAACGGCGAACTCACGGCCTCAGCGATGGCGGCTTCGCTCCACTGCGCCGCCGCTCACGGGCCTTGCGTTCGGGAGCCGACAGCCAGTACGCCGCCAGCACGCCCCCGATCGCGCCGCACAGGTGGCCCTGCCAGGACACGCCGTAGGTGCCGGGCAGCACACCGAGCAGAATGCCGCCATAGGCGATCAGCACCACCAGCCCCACGACGATCTCCCACACCGTGCGGGTGAAAAACCCGAACACCAGCAGGAAGGTCAGCCACCCGAAGATCAGGCCCGAGGCCCCGATGTGGTTGGTTTCGACACCGGGCGGTGCGCCGAGGTTTCCGATCAGCCAGGTGCCGAAGCCCCCGACGATCCAGATGATCGCGGTCGCGAAGACGAACCGCGACAGCCCGGCCAGCGTCACGAGGAAGCCCAGCACCAGGGCGGGGCCGGTGTTGGCGATCAGGTGCTGCCAGTTCGCGTGCAGCAGCGGCGCGAAGACGATGCCCCACAGGCCGTCGGTCTCCAGCGGGCGGATGCCGTTGTTGTCGAGACGGCCGCCGTCGAGCTGGTTGATCGCCTCGATGATGTAGAGCAGCGCGACGAAGGTGAGGATCGTCAGGCCACCGGTCACCCACAGCGGCCGCTTCTTCGGCCGCCGTGCAGGTGTCGCCGGATATCCGGCCGGCCCGGTCACGCCCATAACTGCCCTTCCAAAGCCTCCTCGGCCTCATCCAGGCTACCGGCGTACGCGCCGGTCGACAGATACTTCCATCCGGCGTCGGCCACCACGAACGCGATGTCGGCACGCCGGCCGGCGGTCACCGCCTTGGCCGCCATGCCGAGCGCGGCGTGCAGCACGGCACCGGTCGAGATGCCGGCGAAGATGCCCTCGGTTCGCACCAGTTCCCTGGTGCGCCGGATCGCGTCGAACGAGGAGACCGAGTAGCGCATGGTCAGCACGTCGGGGTCGTAGAGCTCGGGAACGAAGCCCTCGTCGATGTTGCGCAGCGCGTACACACCCTCGCCGTAGCGGGGCTCGGCGGCGACGATCTGAATGTCAGGCACATGCTCACGCAGGAAGCGCCCGGTGCCCATCAGCGTGCCGGTGGTGCCGAGTCCGGCGACGAAGTGCGTGATCTCCGGCAGGTCGGCCAGCAGCTCCGGGCCGGTGCCGGTGTAGTGGGCCGCGGAGTTCGCCTCGTTGCCGTACTGGTAGAGCATCACCCACGACGGGTTCTGCGCCGCCAGCTCCTTGGCGCGGGCCACCGCGGTGTTGGACCCCCCTTCGGCCGGCGAGAAGATGATCCGGGCGCCGTAGAGCTCAAGCAGTTGCCGGCGCTCGACCGACGTGTTCTCGGGCATCACGCAGATCATCGTGTAGCCCTTGAGCAGGGCGGCCATCGCCAGCGAAATGCCGGTGTTGCCGCTGGTGGGCTCGAGGATCGTGGCGCCGGGCCTGAGCACGCCGTCGCGCTCGGCGTCCTCGATCATCCGCAGCGCGGGCCGGTCCTTGATCGAGCCGGTCGGGTTGCGGTCCTCGAGCTTCGCCCACAGCCGCACATGGGGCTGGTCATCCCAGCCGGGCGACAGGCGGTGCAGGCCGACCAGCGGGGTGTCGCCGAGCGCGTTGAGAACGGAGTCGTATCGGGTCAATCGCGAACCACCCTCACCCTCCTGCCACGGCCGGCAGGATCGTGACCGTGTCGCCGTCGGCGATCTCGGTGTTCAGACCGCCGGAGAACCGCACATCCTCGTCGTTGACATAGATGTTGACGAAGCGGTGCAGCTTGCCCGGAGAGGACGGGTCGATCAGGCGCTCGGAGATGCCCGAGTAGTTGGACTCCAGGTCCGAGATCACCGCCTGCAGCGTCTCGCCGGTCGCGGTGACGCGCTTCTCGCCGCCGGTGTGTGTGCGCAGGATGGTCGGTATCGACACGCTGACGGTCACGGGTGTGCTCCTTCGCTGACGCTGTCGTAGTGGTCGACGACGGTCACCGGCTCCTCGGTGACCACGCCGTCGACGATCCGGTAACTGCGCAGCTCGTGGGTGTCCGGGTCGCGGGTGGACACCAGCACGTAGTGCGCGCCGGGTTCGGCGGCGCACGAGACGTCGGTGCGGCTGGGATAGGCCTCGGTGGCGGTGTGCGAGTGATAGATCACGACGGGGACCTCGTCGCTGCCGTCCATCTCACGCCACACCCGCAGCTGCTCGCCGGAGTCGAAGCGGTAGAACGTCGGCGACCGTTCGGCGTTGGTCATCGCGATGTGACGCTCCGGGCGGTCGGAGCCCGCCGGGGCCGCGATCACCCCGCAGGCCTCGTCCGGGTGGTCGGCGCGGGCGTGAGCCACCATGGCGTCGACCAGGTCGGCGCGTATCACCAGCACCGGCTCACCCTCCTTTTCACGCCTTTCACGCGAACGCCCCGGGCAACACGTCACGATAGGTGGGTATTCCGGCGACCGCAGTGGCCGTCAGCACCGCGACCACGATCGCCTGGGCCAGGCATTCCGCCGCGGCCGTTCCGACGGCGGCGGTGAGCTCGGCCTCGGCCGACATCGACGCGGGAAGGCCGCCGCTGGGCGGCACCTCCACCGCGCCGGTGGCCAGGGCGAAGACGGCGTCGCCGTCCATCGGGGTGTGTGACGGACGGATCGCACGGGCCAGGCCGTCATGGGCGGCGATCGCGACGCGCCGGCACGCCGACATGCTCAGCGCGGCGTCGGTGGCAACGACCCCGATGGTGCTGTTGAACGCGGCCGCGAAGCGATCCCGCTGAGCGACGAGCGCACCGTAGGCGGCGACCTGCGCCGGTGGCGGCGCCACCAGCCCGAGCTGTTGGGACAGGTAGCTCGCCCACGGCAGGCCGGTGGCCGGGTCGACAACGTCGCCGACGCAGTTGTTCACCACCAGCGCGCCGACCGTGACGCCCGAGGACAACACCGTCGACGCGGTGCCGATGCCGCCCTTGAGGACCCCGGCGTGCGCCCCGGCCCCCGCGCCGACGGATCCCCGCGCGACGTCGCGTCCGGCGGATCGCGCTGCAGCGTATCCGAATTCGGCGTCGGGCCGCAGCGACCAGTCGCCGACGGTCAGGTCGAAGACCACCGCCGCGGGCACGATCGGCACGACCTTGTCGCCGGTGCCGTCGTCGAACCGCACGCCCCGCCGATGTTCCTCCAGCCACCTCATCACGCCGTCGGCGGCCGCCAGACCGTACGCGCTGCCGCCGGTCAGCAGTACCGCGTCGACGAGCCGGACGGTGTTGGAGGGGTCGAGCAGATCGGTCTCACGGGTGCCCGGCGCGCCGCCGCGGACATCGACGGAGCCGACCGTGCCGGGGGGCGTCAGCACGACGGTGCTGCCGGTGGCCCAGCCCGACTCGCGGGTGGCGTCCGCGCACAGCCGGTGATAGTGGCCGACGAGGATGCCGGCGACGTCGGTGATCGAACCGGTCTGGGGGGAGCTCACCGGTTCAGCGCTTCCCCGTCAGCGCGACCACCAGATACTCCTGCATCACGGTCAGCCACTGGTAGACGTCGAGGTGCCCCGCCAGCGGGTGATCATCGGGCAGCCGGTCCGGTCCGTCCGGACCGATGCCCAGCATCGTGCCCAGCGCGAGGCGCACATCGTTCACCGCGGCGATCCACGCGTTCGCGTCGTCCTTCGTCAGCTCGAACCGGCCGCCGCCCTGCGGGATCGTGCGCAGCAGCCGCTGAGCCGCCTCGCGCTTGGCGTCGATGATGGCCGGCTCGTGCAGGCTGCGAAGCGCGGCGTTGAGGCTTTCGGCGTTGGCCGACCCGGCCGGGTGGCTGCGTTCGGAACGATAGAAATCCGGCAGCAGCCGGGCCATCGTGGCGTCCTCCGGCCGTCGGGAATTGCCGGTCCTGATGCCGGTGATCGCCTGCAGCTCGTCGGACGGTGCCGATGATTCGCGGTCTTCGAGCATCGCAAGCAGCGAGGCCACCAGGTTGTGCAGCAGCGACGCCTCGTGGGAGGCCAGCGCCGAGCGGAAGCGCAGGCCGTCAGCGGTCTCGACCCGCTTCCATTTGCGCACCGTTGCGTCGTCTCCCGAGGCCGATCAGCGATCTTGCTGCAGCGTGGCCCACAGGCCAGCGGCGTGGAGCTTGGACACGTCGACCTCCATGGAGTCCCGGCTGCCCGCCGACACCACCGCTTTGCCTTCGTTGTGCACCTGCAACATCAGCTTCGTGGCGTGCGGTTCGGTGTAGCCGAACAGCTTCTGGAAGACGTAGGTCACGTAAGTCATCAGGTTCACCGGGTCATCCCAGACGATCGTCACCCACGGCGTGTCCGCGGCGTCGACCGGAGCGACGTCGCGCTCCTCGCGGGTTCCCGGCCGGGTCCGCGCTGGGGTAACCATGCGCCAAGGATACCGAGGGCGGCCGACACAGCTTGCCGCCGCCCGGGGCAAGGATCAGCGCGGTAAGAGACGCGCCAGCCGATACCGTTACCTGTGTGAGCGCACACGCGGCGCCGACCGCGCTGCTGACCGACAAGTACGAGCTGACGATGCTGTCGGCAGCGCTGCGCGACGGAACCGCCCATCGGCAGACCACGTTCGAGGTGTTCGCCCGGCGGCTGCCGGAGGGCCGGCGCTACGGCGTCGTGGCCGGCACCGGGCGTTTCTTGGAAGCGTTGTTGGAGTTCAGGTTCGACGAGGAGGTGTTGGCGTCGCTGCGCGGCTTTCTGGACCGCGAGACCATCGACTACCTCGCCGGCTACCGGTTCGGCGGCGACGTCGACGGCTATCCCGAAGGCGAGTTGTACTTCCCGGGCTCGCCGGTGCTGTCGGTGCACGGCACGTTCGGCGAGTGCGTGGTGCTGGAGACGCTCGCGCTGTCGATTCTCAACCATGACACTGCGATAGCGTCCGCGGCCGCGCGCATGGTGTGGGCGGCCGACGGACGTCCGCTCATCGAAATGGGCTCGCGCAGAACACACGAGGACGCCGCCGTCGCCGCCGCGCGGGCGGCCTACATCGCCGGCTTCGCCGGCTCGTCGAACCTGGAGGCGCAGCGCCGCTACCGTGTGCCGGCGCTGGGCACCAGCGCGCACGCGTTCACGTTGTTGCACTCCACGCCCGACGGACCTGACGAACGGGCCGCGTTCCGCGCCCAGATCGAAGCGCTGGGCGTCAATACCACGCTGCTGGTGGACACCTACGACATCACCCGAGGCGTGGAGAACGCAGTCCAGGTGGCCGGGACAAGGCTGGGCGCCGTGCGCATCGACTCCGGCGACCTCGGGGTGCTGGCCCGCCAGGTGCGCCGACAACTCGACACGCTGGGCGCCGCGCACACCAGGATCGTCGTGTCCGGCGACCTCGACGAGTTCGCGATCGCCGCGTTGCGCGCCGAACCGGTGGACAGCTACGGGGTCGGCACGGCGCTGGTCACCGGGTCGGGCGCACCGACCGCCGGCATGGTGTACAAACTCGTCGAGGTCGACGGCATGCCGGTCGAAAAGCGCAGTACCCACAAGGAATCCCACGGCGGCCGCAAGCAGGCGATGCGGCTGGCGCAGCCGACTGGCACGATCGTGGAGGAAGTCGTCTTCCCCGCCGGGGCGCCGCCCGCGGTGTCCGAGCAGAGCCGCATCGTGACGGTGCCGTTGGCCAGCTCCGGGCGGCCGGTGGCCGACGACGACCTCGACGCGGCCAGGGCGCGGGTGGCCGCCGGGCTGAAAACCCTGCCGTGGGAGGGCCTCAAGCTGTCGCGTGGCGAACCGGCCATCCCGACCAGGATGATGCCGCCGACCAAGGAGGGGCCACGGTAACCGAGCTGCTGGCCACCGCCGTTGACGCGCTGGGCGGCAGCGAACGCAAGGGCCAGATCGAGATGGCCGAAGCGGTGGCGCATGCCTTCGACACCTGCGAGCATCTTGCCGTGCAGGCCGGCACCGGCACCGGCAAGTCGCTGGCCTACCTGGTGCCGGCGATAGCCCGCGCGGTCGGGACCGACACCCCGGTGGTGGTGTCCACGGCGACGATCGCACTGCAGCGACAGCTCATCGCCAGGGACCTGCCGCGGCTGGCCGACTCGCTCGCGGACTCGCTGCCGCGGCCGCCACGGTTCGCGATCCTCAAGGGACGCGGAAATTATCTGTGCCTGAACAAGATCCACAACGGCTCCGAGGATGCTGCGCCGCAGGACGCGCTGTTCGCGCCGGTGTCCGCGCTGGGCCGCGACGTGGCGCGACTGACCGCGTGGTCGTCGAGCACCGAAACCGGCGACCGCGACGAGCTGGTGCCGGGCGTGGCCGACCGGTCCTGGGCGCAGGTCAGCGTGTCGGCCCGGGAGTGCCTCGGGGCGGGCCGCTGTCCCTTCGGCACACAGTGTTTCGCGGAGAAAGCCCGCGCGCTGGCCGGCCGGGCCGACGTGGTCGTCACCAACCACGCGTTGCTGGCCATCGACGCGCTCGCCGAGGCGGCGGTGCTGCCCGAGCACGACCTGCTCGTCGTCGACGAGGCCCACGAACTCGTCGACCGGGTCACCGCGGTGGCCACCGGAGAGCTGACGCCGGCCGCCCTCGGGCTCGCGCAACGACGAGTCAGCCGCCTGGTCGGGCCCGAGCTGAGCGAGCGCCTGGAGGCCGCGGCCACGACCTTTTCGTCGGCGATCCACGACGGTTCGCCCGGTCGCGTCGATCACCTCGACGATGAGATGACCGCCTACCTCGCGGCGCTCCGGGACGCTGCCACCGCCGCCCGCCGGGCGATCAACACGGCCCCCGGCGACGCCAAGGCCGCCGCCGCGCGGGCCGAGGCGATCGCCGGCCTCGAGGACATCGCCGACACCTGCGCGCGGATCCTGGAGTCGTTCGGCGTCGCGATCACCGAGCGCACCGACGTGGTGTGGCTCGACCACGAGGACAACCGGGGATCGGTGCGGCCCGTGCTGCGCGTCGCGCCGCTCTCGGTGGCGGGCCTGCTGCGCAGCCGGCTGTTCGGCCGCGCCACCACGGTCCTGACCTCGGCGACGCTCACCCTCGGCGGCTCGTTCGATGCGATGGCCTCGGCGTGGGGGTTGGCCGACGAGTCCGTCCAGTGGCGCGGTATCGACGTGGGATCGCCGTTCTCCCACGCCAAGTCGGGGATTCTCTACGTCGCACGCCACCTGCCGCCGCCCGGCCGCGACGGCACCGGCTCCGCCGAGCAGCTCGCCGAGATCGCCGCGCTGATCAGCGCCGCCCGCGGCCGCACACTCGGCTTGTTCTCGTCGATGCGGGCCGCCAAGACCGCAGCGGAGGCGATGCGGGAACGGCTGGAGACGCCGGTGCTCTGCCAGGGCGACGACTCGACCGGCGCACTTGTCGAGCGGTTCGCCGCCGACCTGGAGACGTCATTGTTCGGCACCCTGTCGCTGTGGCAGGGCGTCGACGTGCCCGGCCCTTCGCTGTCGCTGGTGGTCATCGACCGCATTCCGTTCCCGCGGCCCGACGATCCGCTGCTGACCGCGCGGCAGCGTGCCGTCGC
>NZ_DATFYW010000054.1:0-26954 GCF_035314905.1 Mycobacterium sp. | reverse complement strand
GGCGTTGTCGCGGAAGCGCAGTTCGCGGGTCAACACCGCGCCCCGCAGATCGAGCGTCTGGGCGTACGACAGCACCGTGACCTCGTCGATGTCGAACCACGCGCCTCCGTCGATGCGGAATGTCAGCGGCAGCCAGTTCGGAAGGTTCACCAGGCTCTCGTGTTCGGTGCGCGTGCCGCCGATGAGGTCGTCGAGGCGGTTGTAGACGCCCGAGGCGTATGTTCCGGGATAGTGGACCTGCCCGGCCCTGGATTCCGGTGCGGCGCCGCGCGTGGCGAAGTAGCCGTTGCCCACCGTGCACAGCGCTTCGCGCATCTTCTCGTTGCGCGGGTCGTAGCCGTCGAACGTGTGCGTCCAGGCCTTGCTTGACGCCTCATGCTGGTATGCCAGCCAATTCGCGCCGCGCCGCAGGAACGTCGCGACCTCGGCTGGGCCGCTCAGGGTGAAGCTGGCAGCCGTCGGGCGGCCGCCGTCCTCGTCGTGCCGCACGACGATCCCGATGCCGCTGAACCGGATTGCGTCGAAGGCGTCTTCGTCGGTGAGATCGTCGCCGATGTAGAGCGGCAGCACCCGGCCGGATTGCTGGATTCGGTCCCCGATCCAGCGCAGCGCGGTGCCCTTGTCCCAGTCGATGTTGGGTCGCAGCTCGACGACTTTGCGGCCGCCGGTCACCCGAAGGCCGTGCCGTTGTCCGTTTCGGTGCGCGGCCGCGACCACCTCGGCCACGTGCTCCGGTGCAACGTTGCGGTAGTGGACGGCAACCGCGAACCGCTTGTGCTCCACCCGCGCACCCGGGATCTGGCTGAGTTCGGTGCGCAACTTGTCTGCGGCCGCTTTCAGGACGGGCACCGCGGCCGCCGCCGCGTCGTTCTGGTGGTGACTGCCGTCCGGTCCGATCAGTTCGAAGCCGTGGCTGCCGGCGTACCAGATACCGGGCAGGCCCACCCGTTCGCGGATGTCCGCCAGATCCCGGCCGCTCAGGATCGCGACCGGGCACTGCGCGGCCAGCTGTTCGAGTGCTTTGGCCGCTCCGTCGACGAGCGTTGCGGTGTCGGGATCGGAGACGATCTCCGACAGGGTGCCGTCGTAGTCCAGGCAGACGAACAATTCCCGGCCGGGGACGACCCCGATCAGCTGGCCGTAGGACTCCAGCGCATCCGGCAGCGCCCCCATCCGCGTGTCACCGGTGCGGACCTCGACTTCGGCGAGATCGGAGACGACGACGTCGGCTCCGCTTGCCAAGAGCTCGGCGGCGTGACCGGTCCGGTCGACCCCGATGACGAGTGCGAATCCGCCTTTTCGGCCGGCCTCGACCCCCGCGGTGGCGTCCTCGACGACAACCGACCGCCCGGGATCCGCGCCGAGCCGGTGGCCGGCCTCCAGCAGCACAGCCGGGTCGGGCTTACCGGGCAGGCCCAGCTCCTCGGCCACCACCCCGTCGACGCGCACGGCGAACAGGTCGGCGATGCCGGCGGCCCGCAGCACGTGCTCACAGTTGCGGCTCGATGAGTAGATGGCCGTCGCGATTCCGGCTTGCTGCAGTTCGCGCACCAACGTGACCGTCGAATCGAAGACCGGCACGCCGTCGTTGATCAGGTCGAAAAAGATGTCCTGCTTGCGGTTGCCGAGTCCGCACACCGTGTCGCCGCGCTGATCGGAGGCTTCGCCGCGGGGCAGTGCTATCGCACGGGAGGCGAGGAAATCGGCGACCCCGTCGTAGCGTGGCTTGCCGTCGACGTATCGGCGGTAGTCGTCGGCGGTGAACGGGGAGTGATCCTCGCTGTGGTCGGCGGCCCGATGTGCGAGGTACTCGTCGAACATCTTTTGCCACGCCGCCTGGTGGATGGTGGCGGTGTCGGTGACAACGCCGTCCAGGTCGAACAGCACGGCATCGTGATAGCGCGGGTCGATGAAGACCGGCCTTTCAATCACCCACGTATTGTGCCCGCTATTTCACCGCGTGGAAACGTCGGCTTGGCAATCAGTGCCTTTCGTCGGTCGGCGGGTGACGAAAGCCTCCTGAGCGAAGGCAGGCCGCCTCTTAACGTGGTGTACACGCCGCGCCGAATTGGTCGCCAATTCGGGAAGGAGAGTGCGAAATGGAAAGCCGGCCAAGCCATTCCGGAATCATCGTCGGTGTCGACGGCTCACCGTCGTCGAAGGTGGCGGTCAGCTGGGCCGCACGCGACGCGGCGATGCGCAATGTTCCGCTCACGCTGGTCAGCGTGATCGGCGCGCCGATGGCGGTGTGGTCCGCCACACCGATCCCGGCCGGCTTTCAGCAGTGGCAGCAGGAGCAGGCGCGCAGGCACATCGCGGACGCGATGAAGATTGCGCGGGAAAGCACACCGGATGGCGGCCCTTCGCAGGTCGGCAGCGAGCTGTTCGTGGCGCCCACGGTCCACACGCTGGTGGACCTCTCGAAGGAAGCCCGGATGGTGGTCGTCGGCTGCCGGGGCGAGGGCACCGTCGGTCGGGCGCTGTTGGGCTCGGTGAGCACCGGCCTGATCCATCATGCGCATTGCCCGGTCGCGGTGATCCACGACGAAGACCCGCTGATGCCGCACCCGTCGTCGGCGCCCGTCCTGGTGGGCGTCGACGGCTCGCCGGCCGCCGAACTGGCGACCGCGATCGCGTTCGACGAAGCGTCGCGGCGCGGGGTGGAACTGATAGCGCTGCACGCGTGGGGGGACGTCGTGGCGCTCGAATGGCCGGGTCTGGACTGGGACACGGTGCGACCGGCCGAGGAAGAAGTGCTGGCCGAGCGGCTTGCGGGTTGGCAGGAACGTTATCCCGATGTCACCGTGCAGCGCGTTGTCGAATGTGACCGGCCCGCGCACCGGATTCTGGAGCGGTCCGAGTCGGCGCAGCTGGTCGTGGTCGGCAGCCACGGGCGCGGCGGGTTCGCGGGAATGCTGCTGGGCTCGGTGAGCACGGCGGTGGCGCATTCGGCGCGGATGCCGGTGATCGTCGCCCGCCAGGGGTGACGCGTCACCCGGCTACGGCAGCGGCGCCGACCACCGCAGCAACGTGCCGGCGGTGGGCATGGGCTCGATGGTGAGGGCACCGCCGACTTCCTGTGCGCGGTTGCGCAGGTTGGTCAGGCCGCTGCCGGTCACATCGGCGGGCACCCCTTTGCCGTTGTCGATGACCTCGATGATCAGGTCGTCCTCGACCTTCACGTTGACGGTGAGTGTTGTCGCCGCAGCGTGCCTGACCGCGTTGCTGACCGCCTCCCGGACAACGGCCTCGGCATGGTCGGCCAGCGCCGCGTCGACCACCGAAAGCGGCCCGACGAACTGCACCGTGGTGCGTAGCTGCGACCCGGCGAATTGCGCGACGGCCTCGTCGAGGCGCTGGCGCAGCCGTGTGACGCCCGACGAGGCGCCGTGCAGGTCGAAGATCGCGGTACGGATCTCGCCGATGACCGCCTGCAGGTCGTCCACGGTGTCGGACAGCCGCTGCTGCACCTCGGCCGACCGGGCGCGGGGGATCGTTCCCTGCAGCGCCAGGCCCACCGCGAACAGCCGCTGGATCACATGGTCATGCAGATCGCGGGCGATGCGATCCCGGTCGGTGAGGACGTCGAGCTCCCGCACCCGGCGCTGCGTCGTCGCCAGCTGCCAGGCCAGCGCGGCCTGATCGGTGAAACCGGCCATGATGTCGAGTTGCTCCTCGCCGAACGGGTGCGCTCCCTTTTCCCGCAGCGCCACCACAACGCCGGCGACCGTCTCGGTGGTCCGCAGCGGAAGCACGAGCGCCGGTCCGGGATTCCGCAGCGCGGCCACGGTCAGGTGGATGTCGTCGATCCGCAGCGGAGTGCGTTCCACGAACGCCTGCCCGATCGGTGTCCCGGCCACCGGAATCGACTGTGCCACCATCGTCACGCCGGTGCCGCCGGCCGCTTCGACGATCAGCAGCTCGGACACCTCCGACACCGGCACCTCGGTGTCGACCGGCACCGCGACGAGCACCACGTCGGCACCCGTCAGCTTCAAGGCCTCGCCGGCGATCAGCTGGAACACGGTTGCGGGATCGGCCCCGGCCAGCAGCTCGGTGCCGATGTCGCGGGTCGCCTCGATCCACGACTGGCGGGTCCGCGACTCTTCGTAGAGCCGGGCGTTGTCGATGGCGATGCCCGCGGCCGCCGCCAGCGCCTGGACCAGCACCTCGTCGTCTTCGCTGAACGGCTGGCCGGTGGCCTTCTCGGTCAGGTAGAGGTTTCCGTAGACCTCGTCGCGGATGCGAACCGGCACACCGAGGAAGGTCCGCATCGGCGGGTGGTTGGGCGGAAATCCGACCGAGGCGGGGTGATCGTCGATGTTGTCCAGGCGGATCGGGTGGGGGGCGTCGATCAGCACTCCGAGCACGCCGCGGCCTTCCGGCAGCGGTCCTATTCGTTCGCGGGTCTCCTCGTCGAAGCCTTCGTAGATGAACTCGACCAGCTCGTGGTCGTGGCCCCGCACGCCGAGCGCGCCGTATTGTGCGTCGACCAGTTCGATCGCGGTGTGCACGATGGTGCGCAGTGTGAGATCGAGGTCCAGTCCCGACGTGACCACCAGCATCGCCTCGACGAGGCCGTCGAGGCGGTCACGTCCGCGCACTATCTGCTCGACGCGGTCCTGCACCTCGGTCAGCAGCTCGCGAAGGCGCAGCTGAGCCAACGTGTCGCGAAGCGGACGCTGTCGGCCGTCCTCGTTCTTGCCGTCCACGCCGCTCACGTGTTCATGTTGGCACCGGGTCGGCGCAGCGGTCCAGCCGGTCTACGAATAGTCGGACTGGCCCGCCGGCTTGTCGAGCTTCGACACGAAAACCGCGGCCTGCGTCCGCCGTTCCATGCCGAGCTTGGCCAGCAGCCGTGAGACGTAGTTCTTGACGGTCTTTTCGGCGAGGAACATGCGCGCGGCGATCTGCTTGTTGGTCAGGCCCTCGCCGAGCAGCGCGAGCAGTGCGCGTTCCTGCTCCGTCAGCCCCGACAGCGGATCCGACTGCTCGGCGGCCCCGCGCAGCTTGGCCATCAAAGCGGCGGCCGCCCGGTTGTCGAGCAGCGATTTCCCGGCACCCACGTCCTTGATCGCCTGGGCCAGTTCCATGCCCTTGATGTCTTTGACGACGTAGCCGCTGGCGCCCGCGAGGATCGCGTCGAGCATCGCCTCGTCGGAGGTGAACGAGGTGAGCATCAGGCACCGCAGCCCCGGCAGCCGGGACAGCAGATCGCGGCACAGCTCGATGCCGTTGCCGTCGGGGAGCCGGACGTCGAGCACCGCCACGTCGGGGTTCAGCGCCGGAATCTTGGCCATCGCCTCGGCGACGGACGCGGCCTCGCCGATGACCTCCAGCTCGGGGTCGGCTCCGAGCAGGTCGACGAGCCCGCGGCGGACCACCTCGTGATCGTCGACCAAAAAGACTTTCACCATCCTGGGCCCTCCACGGCGGTCTGAATTGCGGTCAATCGACAAAGCGGTACTCAATCATGCCTCTCACAGGTACCGGGGACATACGACGAGTACCGAGCAATCGGTCTGCTGCAACGCCGCGTGGCCGGCGGGGCCGACCAGTTCCTGGGCATCGCCGGAAAGCGATTTGCCCACCACCACCAGCTGCACCGAATCAGCGTGCTTGGCAAGGTAGTTCAGGATCGTCCCGTGCACGGCGACCGACCGGATCTCCAGCTCGGGATGGCGTCGTGTCCAGTGGGCCAGCCGGCGGTCGAGTTGCGCACGCACCCGCCGGTTCCCGTCGGTCACCGCATTGTCTTCGTGGATGTCGGTGAACCTGGGCTGCCATGCGGTGATCACTCGCAACCGCCCACCGCGCAGCCGGGCTTCCTCGACCCCGCGCTGCAGCACGGCGTTGTTGGCCGGTGAGTCGTCGGCCTCGACCACGACCCACCCGTCCGTCGGGTGGCCCGGGCCGTCGTGGGCTCGCACGACCGCCACAGGGCTGTGCGCGGAAGAGACCAGTCCCGACGCGGTGGAGCCCACCTTGGCCGTGGCCTGTCGCACGCCGATCGGCCCGACGCACACCATCTCGGCTGAACGTGACGCCTGCACGAGTGTGGCGAGCGGGCGGCCATGCGCGATCTCCATCTCGATCTTCACCGGCTTGCCGGTCGCTTCCGCGGCAGCTTGTGCCTCGTGCAGAACTGCTTGACCGGATGCTGATTGCGTTGGGGCGCGCTCTGTTTCGTCGTCGAGAACGTGCACCAGCCGCATCGGGATGTCGCGGCTGACCGCCTCGTCGACCGCCCACACCGCGGCCCTGACCGCCGCCCTGGAGCCGTCGACGCCGACGACCACCGACAACGGCGTCTCGGATTCAGACATGCTCGGCTCCCTGGGTGCTGGCTAGGATTCGACGCTAGCCAGGGGGGCGGCGCCCGGTCAGGGGCCTTTGGTCCCTAATTACGGTACGTTGGTCGCCGTCGCGACCTCCACGGGGTCGTCGACGAGTTCGAACAGCCGTTCCACGTCAGGACGGGTGCAGGGTGCCGTGCCGGGGGTGAGCAGCATGGCCCCGCCGGCGGCGATGCCCAGGCGCACCGCGCCGTCCAGGGACCACCCGCGGCTCAGGCCGACGGTGATGGCGGCCACCATCGCGTCGCCGGCGCCGACTCCGCTGCCGAACGGGACGTCCACCGGTGCGTAGCGCAGGCCCGTGTCGGTGGTCACGAGCAGTGCGCCCCTGGCGCCCAGCGAGACGACGACGATCTCGGCGCGGCCCGTCTCGATGAGCTCCCGCGCGGCGGCCAGCTGGTCCGCCTCGTCGGCGAGCACGCGGCCGACGCATTCGCGCAGCTCGCGCACGCTGGGCTTGAGCAGATGGACCCGGGACGAGATGTTCTGCAGCCCAGCGCCGGAGGTGTCGAGAACCAGCCGGGTTCCGGTGGCCCGGCAGATCTCGGCCACCGACTCGTAGAAATTCCCGGGTACGCCCGGCGGCAGGCTGCCGCTGGCCACCACGTAGTCCGCCGAAACCGCGGCCGCGGCCAGCTCGGCCAGGCACGCAGCCTGCTCATCGGGGTCCAGAGTCGGGCCCGGCAACACGAACCGGTACTGGCGCCCGGTACTTCGTTCGTTGACGGTGAGGCTTTCCCTGGTATCGCCCGCGATGTCGATCCGCCGGATCGGTATGCCCGCGGAGCTGACGAGATCGGTGACGATGTCGCCGGCCGCTCCGCCGGCGGGGAAGATCGCGCACACCGGCGCGCCGAGGACGCGGACGGTGCGCGCGACGTTGATGCCTCCGCCTCCCGGGTCGTATCGGGCCGGGCCGCAACGCAATTTGTCGGTGGGCAGGACGCGCTCGGTGTCGGTTGTGACGTCGAGCGCCGGGTTCATCGTCAGCGTGACGATGGTGGGTTCTGCGCGCATGTCTGGTGTCAGTGCAGCGCGGCGACCGGCTCGTCGGCCACGGCTTCGATGTCGGAGGCGGTGGCCGCGAACAGCTGATTCGACAGGTTCGCCAGGGCCCGCGCGACCGCGAGTTCGTCGCCTATGTCGGCGATGTTGCGGTCGGCCGGGTTGAGCCACGCGATTCCGACGCCCACCAGGTCGCGGCCCCGCCAGTGCAGCCGCGCCTTGGCGCGGGTGCGACGCGGGTGCTCGTCGATCCACACGTCGACGGTCCACTGCTTGATGTCGTTGCCGGAGTCATGCTGGTCCATCGCTGCATCCGACCATCTGTCGCAAACTGCTGATAGGGACCGAAGTCACGTATCGCCAGGCCGTTCGTCGACGCTCGGTGCGGATGCCGGCTGCCACGAGTGCAGCGATCGCAGCAACGCGTTCTTCTTGTAGTGATGTTTGGCCATCCGCCTCAGGATGTTGTCGAGCGCGACGAGGGCCTCGTTGATGTAGGGACCCTTGTTGAGCATCGCGCATTCGGCGCGCTCGCTCATCGCGGCGTCGCTGATCTCCGCACGGGACGGGTTGCCGGTCTTGGCGAGTTGCTCGAGCACCTGGGTCGCCCAGATCACCGGCAGGTGTGCCGCCTCGGACAACCACAGAATTTCCTCCTGAAGCTCCGCCAGCCGCTCATAGCCGCATTCGACGGCGAGATCGCCGCGTGCAATCATCACCCCGACCCTGGGCCGCCGCATGACGGTGAGCAGCAGTTGCGGAAGATGCTCGAACGCCTGCCGGGTTTCGATCTTCAGGATGATGCCCGGTGAATCGTCCTCCAGCCGGTCCAGCTCGTCCAGCAGGTGCTCGACGTCGGATGGATCGCGCACGAACGACAGCTCGATGAGGTCGGCCAGCTCGACGACGGTTGGCAGGTCGGCGATGTCCTTGTCGGTCAGCGCGGGAATCGGCAGGCGGGTGTCGGGGACGTTGATGCCCTTGCCGGCCCGCAGCTTTGAACCTTGCCCGGCCGCGTGCTCCACACGGATGGCGAGCTTTTCGGGGTGGACCCGGACGATGCGTCCGCCTATCCGGCCGTCGTCGATGAGAACCTTTTCGCCCACCCGTGCGTGGTCGAAGATTTCGGGCAGCGTGCAGCCGATCTTCGCGACGCCGCCAGGGGTGACGGTGGCCGGGGAACAGTCGCGGGTCAGCTCCAGGACGTCGCCTCGAAAAAGCGTCAGGCTGCGTTCCGTCGGCGGGATCACGCCCAGCTCGACCGGCTCGTCCAGGCCGTCGACGTCCAGCACCGTGCCGGTGGCAAGGTAGCTGGTCTTGTCCGCCGAGACCACGAATCCGTCCACGGAGTCGGTACTTTCGGCCACTTCCCGCACTACCAGCTCTCGCCTCGCGCCGCGGGTGTCCCTAAGGCATAACACGTCGCCGACGGTGCGGCGGCGCAGCCACCGCCGCGGCACGGGGAGGCACGCCATGCCGGGCAGCGGTGGGCTCGCCGGCTGCTCGGCCGACGTCAGCCATGCCTGCGCCGGTGCGATGACGTTGCCGAGTTCGTCCTTCTTGGGCCGCAGCTTGACGCTTCGCGGCCCGGGTTCCAGCGGACCCGTTCGCAACTTCGGCCCGGCGAGATCCATCGCGATGCGGCAGGCCCGCCCGCTGGTTTCGGCTGCTTCTCGCACGTGCCGGGCCATGGCACGCCACGCGTCGGCGTCGTCGTGGGCACAGTTGATACGGGCGATGTTCATCCCGCCGTCCACCAGTGCGCGGATCAGGGCCGGGTCGTCTGCGGCCTCGGACGGCAGCGTGACCATGATGCGGGTCGCGCGGCCAGCCGGAGCTGGCCCGAGCAGCTCGGTGGCTCGTTTGCGCAGCAGACGGTTTCCGTCGTCTATCCGGACCGCGGACGGTTCGGGAGGTTCCCAGCCACCGCCGAGCATCGCCGAGATCGCCGATGCGACCAGCGACAGCGTCGCCTCCACGTGTGGCTCGCTGCGACCCAGCGACGACAGTCCGAATCCGGCCAGCCGTGACTGCAGGTCGCGCAGATCGGTCTGCCGTATCGACCAGTAGTGCACGAGATTCCGGGCGCTCGCCCGATGCTCGGGTGCGATCGCGGCAAGCCACCGCGACCACAGCGTCTCCGCTTCGGACAACTTCGTCAACAGTTCGCTGACATCGTCATGGAGCCGGACGAGCCGCTGCCTCGTCAGGTCGACGCTGACCGGATGCGGGCGTGGCGCGTCCGTCATGGCCCGGCGGCGACGTGATGAGGACACGACGGACTCCTGTGGCTGCTGGGGCCGGTTTAGCTGGAAAAAAGCATCACTGCGATGGTGCCGCCCCATGCCGACACGTCGGTTACCCACGTGTGAACAACGTCAGCCACGAAATCGCAGCACCTCGTTGACGGGTCGACGTGGCGTTGCCGGCGGAAGATCCTCGACAGCGGGCGTTCTGCCGATTCGGATCAGCAGCTGGGGCAGGCCGTTCTGGCCGGTGAGCCCGCGGATGATGTCGCGGCTGGCGGCCATCTCGGTCATGTGCGACAACGTGCACGTCGCCAACCCGGCCATTGTGCATTCGAGCAACACCGTCGACAGCACCTCGCCGCACCGCAGCACCTCGCCGCGGGTGTCGTCGCTTGTCGACAGCGCGACGATCTTCGATCGGTCCGAGCCGTACTCCGGGCGCCGCTGGGTGTGGCCCGTCGTCGGGAAGGCGCGGGCCACGTCGACACGGCCGGCCTCCGACTCCGAAAGCAGTGATGTCGGCGGCACACCCTCGTCCGTCTCGAAAGGCGACGTCCACCAGTGCAACTCGGCTTGGTAGGACGAGTCGTAGCGACGCAGTTCCTCGGTCAGCCGGGACGCCTTGGCCAGCTGGGGCCGGGCAGCGTCGGGCACGACGTCCAGCATCGCGTCGCGGTCGGCGAGCGTGTCGTCAAGCAGCAGCTCGAACGAGTTCCAGTCCGTGGGCGCGGCGAACGGCAGGCGATCGGTGCGCCGGCGCAGGATCGCGTCGGCACGCCGGCGGTGCGCTTCGGTGACGAACTCCATCCGGCTGAAGTCAAGGGTGGCAAGGTGGTCCGGGTCGTTCGGGTTGGGGAACCGGTCGGTGGCGCTGTCCCAGCCGGAAGCCGCCATCGCGACCCGGAAGTGATCCAGCACCGCGCCGCAACTGAGGATGACTTCCCGCCCGGAGCTGTCGGTGCCATGCCCGATCCGGCCGCGGTCGGCGAACAGGTGCACCACCGGCCCCTCGGCCACCCACCGCCACGGCTGGCTGTTGTGCAGCGAGGGGGCGCGGCAGGCCAGCATCACCGCGTTACGGATCAGCCCGGAATCGACGGTAGTCCGTGTCATGTAAACCACCCGTGAGTCATTGGCGTCGACGCTAGTCGCCGCCCCGCGGGCTGCCAGAGCCGTTGGTCCTTCCGGTGGGGGACTTTGCGCCCGCGGGACGACCGCTGGACACCTGCGCGCCGGCCATCGCGCCGCGCTGGGCGAAGTGCCCTCAATCGTGTACTGGCTCCCCGAGTGCGTCGGGATGGGAATCGACGGGGTGTCGATCGGCAGCAATGACCTGACCCAGCTGGTGCTCGGCGTCGATCGCGACTCCGATGTGTGCGCGGAGTTGTTCGACGAGTCGGATCCGGCCGTGCTGCACGCCATCGGCCGCACCATCGCCACCGCACGCGAATTGGGCATCACGTCATCGCTCTGCGGTCAGGCGCCGTCAACCAAGCCGGCTTTCGCCGAGCACCTGGTTCGCATGGGCATCACGTCGGTGTCGGTCAACCCCGACGCGGTCCCGGCCGCCCGCCGCGCGGTTGCCACGGCGGAAAAGCGGCTGCTGCTCGAATCGGCCCGCGCGCCGCGAACGTGAACACACTGCGAAATTTCCCGCCGGATTTCGCAGCAGCTTCACGCTCGCGGCCCACCTCCTGACCACGAAGACCACGATGCGCTATCCCGCGGCGCTCTCTTCGTGCGCCGTCAGCAGCAGATGGTCGACGCGGTTGCGCTCGTCCCCCGACAGCAGTTCGGACGCCGCCACCGCCGCGACGAACCGGGCGGCGATCGTGCGGAGCTTCACGTTCGTCTGCTTGGAGCGCCACGCCAAGACGTCGGATGCGCGCTCGGCGGTGACCCCGTGGGTCAGCATCATGATCCCGATGGCCTGGTTGATCACGGCGCGGTTCTCGTCGATGGTGGCGACGACCTCGTTGACGGACTGCTGAAGGTCGGTGTCGAACTCCTCGGTGATGTCGACATAGAAGCCCGAGGTGCCGTCGACCTGGCCGTCGGGCCCGTACAACCGGTCACCGACCACCACCACGAGGTGGATGTCACCCGCCGTGTCGATGATGCGGTGCCGGCTGCTGAACGGCACGCCGTGCCGCCGGACCTGTTCGATCAGTTCCGCGACGGTCGGCTTGTCGTCCGGATGCTTGTGCGAGAGCACCAGCTCGGTCGTGGGCTGGACCGTACCCGGCTCGTAGCCGTGCATCTGGGCCACTTCGTCGGACCACTCCCAGCGGTTTTCCCGCATCAGGAAGCTGAAGCTGCCGACGCGCGGCCACTCCGAAGTCCGGCGACCCGCCTGCTCGATCACACCGCGATTTTGGCATGGCCCGACCGCCCCCGGGCTGGAATTATCCGGCGTGCAATGCCTCGGCCAGTGCCGCGATGTGGGAGGTGGCGACGTCGTAGCCGGGGAAATACACGCAGACCCGCTCGGCGACGTCGCCGAACCGGTTCACGATCTCGCGGGCGCATTCCTCTGGTGTGCCGCGGACGGCCAGGACGGTGACCATCGCGTCGTCGATCAGGTCGGTCATCGCCGTCACGTCCATCCGCTTGGACAGCGCGTTGAGCTCGGGCTGAAGCTCACCGCGTCCCTCGACCTCGAGCACCGGCGCGTAGGCGGGCGTCGATCCGTAGAACGCCAGCAGCTGGCGCACCCCGGCGGTGGCGGCGGCCAGCTCGTCGTCCGTGCCGCCCATCGCGGCGATCACCTGCGGGAAGATGTCGAACTCGGCTCGGCTGCGGCCGGCCCTCTCCAGTCCTGCGTCGACGGCGGGCAGCGTTCGTTCCCGGAAATGTCGAACCGAATGAAACGGCATCACCAGCAGGCCGTCGGCCACCTCGGCCGCCGTGCGGGTCATCACCGGACCGAGCGCGCCGAGATAGATGGGCGGCATGCCGAACGGGTTCGGCCCCGGGTTGAAGGCCGGCGGCATCAAGGTGTGCTTGGTGAACTCCCCCCGGAACTCCAGCCGGCGCCGGTGCTGCCAGGCGTCGAAGATCGCCCGCACGGCCAGCACGGTTTCGCGCATCCGCGCCGCCGGCCGGCTCCACGTGCTGCCGTAGCGGCTCTCGACGTGCGGCCGGATCTGCGATCCCAGGCCGAGGCGGAACTTGCCGCCCGACAGCAACTGCAGGTCATAGGCGGCGTGCGCCAGGTGCAGCGGGCTGCGCGGCAGCGCGATCGCGACGTTGGTCATCAGCTCGACGTCGGTCACCGCCGCGGCGGCCGCCAGCGGCAGGAAGACGTCGTGTTGGCCCTCGAACGTGAACAGGCCGTCGACGCCTGCCGCGGCGAGTTCGGTCGCCCGCTCAGCCGACCGGTCGGGTCGGGCGTCGAGCTGGATATGCAGGAACATCGCCGTCCTATACCTGTTGGGCCGCAGCCGATGTCAGGGACACGATTCGACCGGTTCTCCTGAGCGGACAGTATCGGACGCGGGGCCGCGGCTGACCAGCCGCACAGATGAAAGCGGCTAGGCCACAGCAGACCCCGCGCACCGGGAAAAGTGATGCCGTAGTTACCAATGGCGTTGATGTGAAACTTGAGGTTCCTGTCGTACCCTGTGGCTCGTGCCCGTGTCCCGACGCGACCTGCTGAAGTTGGCGGCTGCCGTGCCGGCCGTCCTCGCCATCCCCGGCGCGCTGGGAGCCGCTACCGCGTCCGCGGCGCCGCTGGGCATCCTGCTCGACTATGCGGCCGGGGTGATCAGCGCTAACGCACTCAAGGCAGCGGGAGCGGCCGGGGCCGTCCGTTACGTCTCCGACCGCCGGCCGGGCGGTGAGTGGATGCTGGGCAAGCCGATCCAGGTGGCCGAGGCACGCGACCTCTATCAGAACGGGTTGAAGATCGTCTCCTGCTACCAGTACGGAAAGCAGGCCTCCGCCGACTGGCTCGGTGGCCAGCCGGCGGGCGTCCAGCACGCGCAGCGGGGCTGGCAGCTGCACGTCGCCGCCGGCGGGTCCGTCGGCGCCCCGATCTACGGCTCGATCGACGACGATCCGACTCCCGACCAGTACAAACAGCAGGTGGCGCCATACCTGCGGGGCTGGGAGCAGGTGCTGGGCCACCAGCGGGTCGGCGTGTACGCCAACTCCAAGACGATTGACTGGGCGCTGCACGACGGCCTGGGCTCCTACTTCTGGCAGCACAATTGGGGGTCGCCGCCGGGCTTCACGCACCCGGCGGCCCATCTGCACCAGGTCGAGATCGACAAGCGCAGCGTCGGCGGTGTCGGGGTGGACGTCAACTACATCCTCAAGCCCCAATTCGGGCAGTGGGACTGAGCCCGAAGGGGCCGAACCTTACCGCCAGGTAAGGTGATCCAGCAAACTTCCAGAGGCGATTTCAGTGAACAGATGTGGACTCACAGACCGGGCAGGTGCTTGGCCGAGCGCCGTGACGTGCGGCGGACGATCAAAGATTTTTACATAACGATTCGATAACAATCACGCTGTGATCTGCACTGTTGTAGCTACTCGACCGTAACCACCTGCATGCAGGACGTTTGTCCCGGATCCCGGAGGCGCGCGTCAGACCGGGCGTTACCTCGCCGACTGTTACCCGTCCGTAGTACTAGCCAGTAACCATGTCAGGCGCTCAGACGGGGCCGATCCTTATGCCACTCTTAGTGCAGCGGGTGGCGTCACCGCCGCCGGCGGGACACCGTGCAGTCGAGATGACTGGGATTCGACGGGGAATCGCAACACCTTCGCAGGGCAGCGCAGGTCAGCACGCCGAGATACGAAACGCGATGAAGAAGCACATAGGAGAGACGTGACGATCTACGAATACGACAGGGTGTCGGCAGGCCGCGACGGCGATTCCCCGGAGCCGTCGCATGGCGCTCACGCCCTGGTCGATCGTCTGAATGCCGGCGAGCCGTACGCGGTCGCCTTCGGCGGCCAGGGCAGCGCCTGGCTGGAAACCCTCGAAGAGCTGGTGTCCTCGGCGGGCATCGAGTCCGAGATTGCCACGCTGGCCGGTGAGGCCGATCTGCTGCTCGCGCCGGTGGCGCGGGATCTGGTCGTCGTTCGGCCGATCGGCTTCGAGCCGCTGCGCTGGATGCGCGCGCTGGCCGCCGAGGAGTCGGTGCCCGGCGCCAAGCAGCTGACCTCGGCGGCCACGTCGGTTCCCGGCGTGCTGCTGACCCAGATCGCCGCGATCCGTGCGCTGGGGCGCCAGGGCATGGACCTCGTCGGCACCCCGCCGGTGGCCGTGGCCGGGCATTCGCAGGGCGTGCTGGCCGTCGAAGCGCTCGGGGCCGCCGGCGCCAAGGACGTGGAGCTGCTGGCCATGGCGCAGCTCATCGGCGCCGCGGCGACGTTGGTGGCGCGTCGGCGCGGCATCGCGGCGCTGGGCGACCGCCCGCCGATGGTGTCGGTGACCAACGCCGACCCGGACCGGATCGCCGAGCTGCTCGACGAGTTCGCGCAGGACGTGCGCACCGTGCTGCCGCCCGTGCTGTCGATCCGCAACGGCCGCCGCTCGGTGGTCATCACCGGTACCCCTGAGCAGCTGGCGCGTTTCGAGCTGTACTGCCGGCAGATTGCCGACGCCGAGGCCGCCGACCGCAAGAACAAGGTGCGCGGCGGTGCGGTGTTCTCGCCGGTGTTCGACCCGGTGCAGGTCGAAGTGGGTTTCCACAGCCATCGGCTGTCCGGCGGCGTCGAGATGGTGGGTGCGTGGGCCGACAAGGTCGGCCTCGACGTCGCGCTGGCACGCGAGATGACCGAGGCGATCCTGGTGCGCCAGGTCGACTGGGTCGACGAGATCACCGAGCTGCACGAGGCCGGCGCCCGCTGGATCCTCGACCTGGGGCCCGGTGACATCCTGACGCGGCTCACCGCGCCGGTCATCCGGGGTCTCGGTGTGGGCATCGTCCCGGCCGCGACCCGCGGCGGCCAGCGCAACCTGTTCACCGTCGGCGCGGTGCCCGACGTCGCCCGGCCGTGGTCGACCTACGCACCGACGCTCGTCAGCCTGCCCGACGGCTCGGTCAAGCTGTCGACCAAGTTCACCCGGCTCACCGGCCGTTCGCCGATCCTGCTGGCGGGGATGACGCCGACCACCGTCGACGCCAAGATCGTCGCCGCCGCGGCCAACGCCGGCCACTGGGCCGAGCTGGCCGGTGGCGGCCAGGTCACCGAGCAGATCTTCGACGATCGGATCGCCGAGCTGACCACGCTGCTCGAGCCGGGCCGTGCCGTGCAGTTCAACGCGCTGTTCCTCGACCCGTATCTGTGGAAGCTGCAGGTCGGCGGCAAGCGGCTGGTGCAGAAGGCACGTCAGTCCGGCGCGCCGATCGACGGCGTCGTGGTCAGCGCCGGCATCCCCGACCTCGAGGAAGCCGTCGGGCTGATCGGGGAGCTCAACGGCGTCGGCATCAGCCACGTGGTGTTCAAGCCCGGCACGGTCGAGCAGATCCGCTCGGTCATCCGCATCGCCGCCGAGGTGCCCACCAAACCGGTGATCGTGCACATCGAGGGCGGCCGCGCCGGCGGCCACCACTCCTGGGAGGACCTCGACGACCTGCTGCTGGCCACCTACTCCGAACTGCGGTCGCGTTCCAACATCACCGTCTGCGTCGGCGGCGGCATCGGCACCCCCGAACGCGCGGCCGAGTATCTGTCGGGCCGCTGGGCGCAGCGCTTCGGTTACCCACTGATGCCGGTGGACGGCATCCTCGTGGGCACCGCGGCGATGGCCACCAGGGAATCGACCACCTCGCCGTCCGTGAAGCGGATGCTGGTCGACACCAGGGGCACCGACCGGTGGATCGGTGCCGGAAAAGCCCAGGGCGGCATGGCTTCCAGCCGCAGCCAGCTCGGCGCCGACATTCACGAGATCGACAACACGGCGTCGCGCTGCGGACGGCTCCTCGACGAGGTGGCCGGTGACGCGGAGGCGGTGGCGGCCCGCCGTGACGAGCTGATCGCCGCGATGGCCGACACCGCCAAGCCCTACTTCGGCGACGTCGGCGAGATGACCTATCTGCGGTGGCTGCAGCGCTACGTCGAGCTGACGATCGGCGACGGCGACAGCACCGCCGACACCGCGTCGCGGCACAGCCCCTGGCTGGCCGACACGTGGCGCGACCGGTTCGCGGAGATGCTGAAGCGGGCCGAGGCCCGGCTGCATCCGAAGGACTTCGGCCCGATCGAGACGCTGTTCGCGGATGAGGAGCTGCTGGAGCGGCCCGGCGACGCGATCGCCGCGCTGCTGGCCCGCTACCCCGATGCCGGGACCGTGCAGCTGCACCCGGCCGACGTGCCGTTCTTCGTCCAGCTCTGCAAGACCCTCGGCAAGCCGGTCAACTTCGTGCCGGTGATCGACAAGGACGTCCGCCGCTGGTGGCGCAGCGACTCGCTGTGGCAGGCCCACGATGCGCGTTATGACGCCGATCAGGTCTGCATCATCCCCGGGACCGCCTCGGTGGCCGGCATCACCCGCGTCGACGAGCCGGTCGGCGAATTGCTGGACCGCTTCGAGCAGGCCGCCGTCGACGATGTGCTGGCATCGTCGGGTGCCGGGCCCGCGCCCGTCGCCGCGCGCCGGCGGGGCCGCACCGACGTCACCGGTCCGCTGGCCGTGGTGCTCGACGCGCCGGACGTGCTGTGGGCCGGGCGCACCGCGACCAACCCGGTTCACCGGATCGCCGACCCCGCCGAGTGGCAGGTCCACGAAAACCGTCCGGCGGCCCGGGGATATCCCAGCGCCACACATCCGTCCACCGGCGCCCGACTCGAGGTGGCCGGCGACGGGGCCGTGGTGCTGAGCGTGCCGCTGGCGGGCACCTGGATCGAGATCCGGCTCACGCTGCCCGAAACGATCCGCGACGGCGGCGCGCCCGTCGTGTCCATCGATGACGCGGCGACCGCGATGCGTTCGGTGCTGGCGATCGCCGCCGGCGTCGACGGTCCCGAGTCGTTGCCCGCCGTGCACGACGGCGCCGCGAAGGTCAGTGTCATCTGGAATCCCGAAGAGGTCGCCGATCACACCGGTGTCACCGCAACGTTCGGCGCGCCGCTGGCGCCGGGCCTGTCGGTCGTGCCCGACGCGCTGGTCGGGCGCTGCTGGCCGGCTGTGTTCGCCGCGATCGGCGCGGCCGTCACCGCCACCGGCTTCCCGGTCGTCGAGGGCCTGCTGAGCCTGGTGCACCTCGACCACGCGGCGCACATGCTGGCACCGCTGCCCACCACGACCGCCGAATTGCTGGTCACCGCAACGTCTTCGGAAGCGACCGACACCGAGGTCGGCCGCGTCGTCCCGGTTTCGGTGACGGTCGCCGACACCGACGGCGCCGTGCTCGCCACGCTCGAGGAGCGCTTCGCGATCCGCGGACGCACGGGTGCGGTGGAGCTGACGGATCCGGTCCGGGCCGGGGGAGCGTTATCGGACAACGCCACCGACACGCCGCGTCGCCGCCGTCGTGACGTCACCCTCGCCGCGCCGATCGACATGCGGCCGTTCGCGGTGGTCTCCGGCGACCACAACCCGATCCACACCGACCGGTCCGCGGCGCTGCTTGCGGGCCTGAAATCTCCCATCGTGCACGGGATGTGGCTCTCGGCTGCGGCCCAGCACGCCGTCACCGCCACCGACGGAGAGGCCCGCCCGCCGGCCCGGCTGCTCGGCTGGACCGCCCGTTTCCTCGGCATGGTTGAGCCGGGCGACGAGGTCGACATCCGCGTCGACCGCGTCGGAATCGACCAGGGCGCAGAGGTTCTGGACGTCGCCGCCCGCATCGGATCCGAGCTGGTGATGTCGGCGACGGCGCGGCTGGCCGCACCCAGGACCGTGTACGCGTTCCCGGGCCAGGGCATTCAGCACAAAGGCATGGGCATGGAGGTGCGTGCCCGGTCGAAGGCCGCCCGCAGGGTGTGGGATTCCGCGGACAAGTTCACCCGCGAGACGCTGGGGTTCTCGGTGCTGCACGTGGTCCGCGACAACCCGACCAGCCTGATCGCGTCCGGCGTGCACTACCAGCACCCCGAGGGTGTGCTTTACCTGACGCAGTTCACCCAGGTCGCGATGGCCACCGTCGCCGCCGCCCAGGTCGCCGAGATGCGCGAGCAGGGTGCGTTCGTCGAGGGTGCGATCGCGTGCGGCCACTCCGTGGGCGAGTACACGGCGCTGGCCTGCGTCAGCGGGGTCTACGAGCTGGAAGCACTGCTGGAGGTGGTGTTCCACCGCGGCTCGAAGATGCACGACATCGTGCCCCGCGACGAGCGGGGCCGCTCCAATTACCGGCTGGCCGCGATCCGGCCGTCGCAGATCGACCTCGCCGACGCCGACGTTCCGGCTTTCATCGATGAGATATGCCGGCGCACAGGCGAATTCCTGCAGATCGTGAACTACAACCTGCGCGGCTCGCAGTACGCCGTCGCCGGCACCGTACGCGGTCTGGAGGCGCTGGAGGCCGAGGTGGAGCGCCGCCGCGAGATCACCGGTGGCCGCCGCTCGTTCATCCTCGTGCCCGGCATCGACGTGCCGTTCCACTCGAGTGTGCTGCGGGTCGGTGTCGCCGACTTCCGCCGCTCGCTGGAGCGCGTGATGCCCCGCGACCAGGATCCCGACCTGATCATCGGGCGCTACATCCCGAACCTGGTGCCGCGGCCGTTCTCGCTGGACCGCGACTTCATCCAGGAGATCCGGGATCTGGTGCCCGCCGAGCCGCTCGACGAGATCCTCGCCGACTACGACACCTGGCGTGACGAGAACCCGCGCGAGCTGTGCCGCAAGGTGGTCATCGAGCTGCTGGCCTGGCAGTTCGCCAGCCCGGTGCGCTGGATCGAAACCCAGGACCTGCTGTTCATCGAGGAGGCCGCCGGCGGCCTGGGCGTGGAGCGCTTCGTCGAGATCGGCGTGAAGTCCGCGCCGACCGTCGCCGGGCTGGCCACCAACACGCTGAACCTGCCCGAATACGCCCACAGCACGGTGGAGGTGCTCAACTCCGAGCGCGACGCCGCGGTGCTGTTCGCGACCGATACCGATCCGGAGCCCGAAGAGGACGCGCCGGCCCCGGAGGTCCAGGCCGCCGCCCCTCAGGCCGCCGCCCCCGAGGCCGCCGCCCCCGCCCCGACCGCGGCGCCCACCGCGGCCCCGGGTACCCCGCGCCCCGACGACATTTCGTTCGACGCGGCCGACGCGACGCTGGCGTTGATCGCGCTGTCGGCCAAGATGCGGATGGACCAGATCGAACCCCTGGATTCGATCGAGTCGATCACCGACGGTGCGTCGTCGCGGCGCAACCAGCTGCTGGTCGACCTCGGCTCCGAGCTGAACCTCGGCGCGATCGACGGCGCCGCCGAGGCCGACCTTGCTGCGCTGAAGGCGCAGGTGAGCAAGCTGGCACGCACGTACAAGCCGTTCGGCCCGGTGCTCGGTGATGCGATCAACGACCAGCTGCGCACGGTGCTCGGCCCGTCGGGCAAGCGGCCCGCGGCCGTCGCCGAGCGTGTCAAGAAGGCGTGGGAGCTCGGCGACGGCTGGGCCAGGCACGTGACCGTCGAGGTCGCGCTGGGCACGCGGGAGGGCAGCAGTGTCCGCGGCGGCAGCCTCGCCAGCCTGCACGACGGTGCGCCGGCCGACGCCGCGACCGTCGACAAGGTCATCGACGCCGCGGTGGGCGCGGTGGCCGCGCGGCGCGGAATCGCGGTCGCGCTGCCCGCTGCGGGCGGCGGCGGCGGTGGCACCGTCGACACCGCCGCGCTGGGCGAGTTCACCGAGCAGATCACCGGCCGCGACGGTGTGCTCGCCTCGGCCGCCCGCCTCGTGCTGAGCCAGCTCGGACTGGACCCGAAGGTCGCCACCCCCGAGGCGGCGTCCGATGCCGAGCTGATCGACCTGGTCACCACCGAACTCGGTTCGGACTGGCCGCGCCTGGTGGCGCCGGTCTTCGACGCCAGGAAGGCGGTTGTGTTCGACGACCGCTGGGCCAGCGCCCGGGAGGACCTGGTCAAGATCTGGCTCGCCGACGACGACGAGATCGACGCCGAGTGGCCGCGGCTGTCCGAGCGGTTCGAGGGGGCCGGCCACGTCGTCGCCACCCAGGCCAACTGGTGGCAGGGCAGGGCACTGGCCGCCGGGCGCAACATCCACGCGTCGCTGTTCGGCCGGATCGCCGCGGGTGCGGAGAACCCGGGCAAGGGCCGCTACAGCGACGAGATCGCTGTGGTGACCGGGGCGTCGAAGGGTTCGATCGCCGCGTCGGTGGCGGCCCGGCTGTTGGCGGGCGGGGCCACCGTCATCGCCACCACGTCGAAGCTCGATGACGACCGGCTGGCGTTCTACCGCGCCCTGTACCGCGACAGCGCCCGCTTCGGCGCGACGCTGTGGGTGGTGCCCGCCAACATGGCGTCCTACTCCGACATCGACGCACTCGTCGGGTGGATCGGCGGTGCGCAGACCGAAAGTCTTGGACCGCAGTCGATTCACATCAAGGACGCGCAGAACCCGACGCTGCTGTTCCCGTTCGCGGCTCCGCGTGTCGCCGGCGATCTGTCCGAGGCCGGCGCGCGCTCCGAGATGGAGATGAAGGTGTTGCTGTGGGCCGTGCAGCGGCTCATCGGCGGGCTGTCGGCGATCGGGGCCGACCACGACATCGCGTCTCGGCTGCACGTCGTGCTGCCCGGCTCCCCGAACCGCGGCATGTTCGGCGGGGACGGCGCCTACGGCGAAGCCAAGTCCGCGCTGGATGCGGTGGTGTCGCGGTGGAAGGCCGAATCGTCCTGGGCGCAGCGGGTTTCGTTGGCCCATGCGCTGATCGGCTGGACGCGCGGCACCGGGCTGATGGGCCACAACGACGCGATCGTCGGCGCGGTCGAAGAGGCGGGCGTGACCACCTATTCGACGGAGCAGATGGCGTCGATGCTGTTGGCCCTGTGCGACGTCGAGTCCAAGGTGGCCGCGGCGCGCGAGCCGCTGCAGGTTGACCTCACCGGCGGGCTCGGCGACGCCGGGATCGACCTGGCCGACCTGGCCGCCAGGGCCCGTGAGCAGGCCACCGGCGAGCCTGCCCCCGACGCCGCCGATGATGCGGCCACGATCGCCGCGCTGCCGTCGCCGCCGCGCGGGTTCACGCCGGCGCCCCCGCCGGCGTGGGAGGACCTCGACATCGACCCCGCGGACCTGGTGGTGATCGTCGGCGGCGCGGAGCTGGGCCCGTACGGCTCGTCGCGAACCCGCTACGAGATGGAGGTCGACAACGAGCTGTCAGCCGCCGGTGTGCTGGAGCTGGCCTGGACCACAGGGCTGATCAAGTGGGAGGACGACCCGCAGCCCGGCTGGTACGACTCCCGGACCGGTGAGCTGGTCGACGAATCCGAGCTGGTCGAGCGCTACCACGACACCGTCGTACAGCGTTGCGGCATCCGCGAGTTCGTCGACGACGGGGCGATCGACCCCGATCACGCGTCGCCGCTGCTGGTGTCGGTGTTCCTCGACAAGGACTTCAGCTTCGTGGTGTCGTCGGAGGCCGACGCGCGGGCGTTCGTTCGGTTCGATCCCGAGCACACGATCGCCACGCCGGTGCCCGACGGCACCGACTGGCAGGTCACCCGCAAGGCCGGCACCGAGATCCGGGTGCCCCGCAAGACCACGCTGTCGCGCACCGTCGGCGCGCAGATCCCGACCGGGTTCGACCCGACCGTCTGGGGCATCAGCGCCGACATGGCCAGCTCGATCGACCGGGTGGCGCTGTGGAACATCGTCGCCACCGTCGACGCGTTCCTCTCCGCCGGGTTCAGCCCCGCCGAGCTGATGCGCTGGGTGCACCCCAGCCTGGTGGCCAGCACGCAGGGCACCGGCATGGGCGGCATGACCTCGATGCAGACCATGTACCACGGCAACCTGCTGGGCCGCAACAAGCCGAACGACATCCTGCAGGAAGTGCTGCCGAATGTCGTTGCGGCGCATGTGGTTCAGAGCTACATCGGCAGCTACGGCGCGATGATCCACCCGGTCGGCGCGTGTGCGACCGCGGCGGTGTCGGTCGAGGAGGGCGTCGACAAGATCCGGCTGGGCAAGGCCGAGCTGGTGGTCGCCGGCGGCTTCGACGACCTGACGCTGGAGGCGATCATCGGGTTCGGTGACATGGCGGCGACCGCCGACACCGAGATGATGCGCGCCAAGGGCATCAGCGACTCGAAGTTCTCGCGTGCCAACGACCGGCGGCGGCTGGGCTTCGTCGAGTCCCAGGGCGGCGGAACGATCCTGCTCGCCCGCGGCGACCTGGCGCTGAAGATGGGGCTGCCGGTGCTCGCGGTGGTCGCCTACGCGCAGAGCTTCGCCGACGGCGTGCACACGTCGATCCCGGCGCCGGGCATCGGCGCGCTCGGCGCCGGCCGCGGCGGCAGGGATTCGGTGCTGGCCCGCTCACTGGCGAGGCTGGGGGTGGGCGCCGACGACATCGCGGTGATCTCCAAGCACGACACCTCGACGCTGGCCAACGACCCGAACGAGACCGAGCTGCACGAGCGGCTCGCGGACTCGATGGGCCGCTCCGACGGCGCGCCGCTGTTCGTGGTGTCGCAGAAGAGCCTGACCGGCCACGCCAAGGGCGGCGCCGCGGTGTTCCAGATGATGGGGCTGTGCCAGATCCTGCGCGACGGCGTGATCCCGCCGAACCGCAGCCTGGACTGCGTCGACGGCGAGATGGCCTCGTCGGCGCACTTCGTGTGGCCGCGGGAGACCCTGCGCCTCGGCGACAAATTCCCGCTCAAGGCGGGCCTGGTGACCAGCCTCGGCTTCGGGCACGTCTCGGGGCTGATCGCGCTGGTGCACCCGCAGGCGTTCCTGGCCACGCTGGATGACGGGCAGCGTGGGGCGTACCGCGAGCGCGCCGCCGGCCGGGTGCTGGCCGGCCAGCGCCGGCTCGCGTCGGCGATCGCCGGTGGGCGACCGCTCTACGAGCGGCCCGCCGACCGTCGGTTCGACCACGACGCGTCGGAGAAGCGCCGGGAGGCCGAGATGCTGCTCGACCCGGCGTCTCGGCTCGGCGAAGACGGCCTCTACGCGCGGTAGCGTGCGGTGCTATGGCGATAGTCGGGCTGGGGATCGATCTGGTCTCCATCCCCGACTTCGCCGAACAGGTCGACCGCCCGGGCACGGTGTTCGCGGAGACCTTCACGCCGGGTGAGCGCCGCGACGCCGCCGACAAGAGCTCCTCGGCGGCCAGGCATCTGGCCGCCCGCTGGGCCGCCAAGGAGGCCGTGATCAAGGCGTGGTCGGGGTCGCGGTTCGCCCAGCGGCCGGTGCTGCCGGAGGGTATTCACCGCGACATCGAGGTCGTCACCGATATGTGGGGGCGGCCCCGGGTCCGGCTCACCGGGGCGATCGCCGAACACCTCGCCGAAGTGACCATCCACGTGTCGCTGACCCACGACGGGGACATGGCCGCGGCGGTGGCGGTGCTCGAGTCGCACTAGCCTCGACTGCATGACCGATCTCGTCGAGCGAGTGCGTGGCGTGCTGCCGTCGGTGCGGCGCGAACTGGAAGACCTGGTGCGGATCGAGTCGGTGTGGGCCGACCCCGGCCGGCGCAACGAGGTGCACCGCAGCGCGCAGGCGACGGCCGCACTGCTGCGGGCGGCCGGGTTCGACGACGTTCAGATCGTCGCCGAAGGGGGCGCGCCGGCCGTCATCGCGCGCCATCCGGCGCCGCCCGGCGCGCCGACCGTGCTGCTCTACGCCCACCACGACGTGCAACCCGAGGGCGACCACGCGCAGTGGGCGTCGCCGCCGTTCGAGCCGACAGAGCGCAACGGCAGGCTGTACGGGCGCGGTGCCGCCGACGACAAAGCCGGTATCGCAACGCATCTGGCGGCGTTCCGCGCGCACGGCGGCCGGCCGCGGGTCGGGGTGACGGTGTTCGTCGAAGGCGAGGAGGAGTCCGGCTCGCCGTCGCTGAGCCGGCTGCTCGCCGCGCACCGCGACAGGCTGGCAGCCGACGTGATCGTCATCGCGGACTCCGACAATTGGAGCACCGACGTGCCCGCTCTGACGGTGTCGCTGCGCGGGCTGGCCGACTGCGTGGTGGAGGTGGCCACCCTCGACCACGGCCTGCACTCGGGCATGTGGGGTGGCGTGGTTCCCGATGCGCTCAGCGTGCTGGTGCGGCTGCTGGCCGGCCTTCACGACGACGACGGCAACGTCGCGGTCGAGGGCCTTTCTGAGGCGACCGCCGCCGACGTCGACCGCACACCCGAATGGGTCCGCGCCGAGTCGGGCATGCTCGAGGGCGTCCGCGAGATCGGCAGTGGCACGGTCGCGCAACGTCTTTGGGCCAAGCCGGCGATCACGGTCATCGGCATCGACGCGACGCCGATCGCATCGTCGTCGAACACGCTGCTGCCCAGAGCGCGCGCCAAGGTCAGCTTGCGGGTGGCGCCGGGCGGCGACGCCAAGGCTCACCTCGACGCGTTGACGCGCCACCTCGAGCGGCACGTGCCGTGGGGCGCGCACGTCACCGTCACGCCGGGCGATGTCGGTCAGCCGTATGCGATCGACCCCACCGGCCCCGTCTACGACGCGGCCCGCGCGGCGTTCCGCCAGGCCTGGGGCAACGATCCCGTCGAGATGGGCCAGGGCGGATCGATCCCGTTCATCGCCGCGTTCGCCGAGGCGTTCCCCGACGCGAAAATTCTGGTGACCGGCGTGGAAGATCCTGCAACGCAAGCCCACAGCGTTGACGAGAGCGTGCACCTCGGGGTGCTCGAACGCGCGGCGACGGCTGAGGCGCTGCTGCTCACCAACCTCGCCGACCTCGCCGACCTCACCGACCTCGCCGGGCGCGGCTCACACTGACAGGTCGCGGCGCAGTTTTTCGACGTGCCCGGTGGCCTTGACGTTGTACTGCGCGACCTCGATCCGGCCCCGCTCGTCGACGACGAAGGTGGAGCGGATGACGCCCTGCACGATCTTGCCGTACATCTTCTTCTCGCCGAAGGCGCCCCACGCCGTCAGCACCTTGCGGTCCGGGTCGGACAGCAGCGGAAAACTCAGATGCTGGGCATCGCGGAACTTCGCCAGCTTTGCGGGGGTGTCGGGGGAGATGCCGACGACGTCGAGGCCGGCGTCGTTGAGATCGGCCAGATTGTCGCGGAAATCGCATGCTTCCTTCGTGCAGCCGGGGGTGGCGGCCGCCGGGTAGAAGTAGACGATCAGTTTGCGGCCCCGGTAGTCGGCGAGCGACACCTTGTTGCCGTCGGCGTCGGACAGGCTGAATGACGGGGCTTTGTCGCCGACCTCGAGTCGCGCGGGGGTGGTCATCCGTGGGATTCCCTTTCTTCCTCTACCGGCACGTGGGTTTGTGCGCAGGCTGATCTAGGGTAGTTCGGCAAGCAACCCCGAAAACGCGGAGGACACCGTGGCGGACCGAGACCCCGAGGCCATCAAGCAGGAGATCGACACGGCCCGCGACCAACTGGCTGCCACCGTGGACCAGCTCACCGAGCGCGCCAACCCCCGCAGAATCGCCGAGGACATCAAGGCCGGGCTAATCAATTTCGTCAGGAAACCGGCGGTGACTTTCGCGCTGGTCGGTGTCGGCGCGGTGACCGTCGTGCTGGTGATCCGGAGGGTCCGCAACCGCTGACGGCGCCCGCGTCAGGGCCCGGCGGACCGCCGCGTCGCGCGGCGCCACCAGTCCGCCAGCGCCAGGCCGCAGCTGGGCAGCGCGGCCTGGTGGCCGAGCCGATTGCAGGTGTAGACACGCAGGACCGCCTGTTGCTCGACACGGCCCGTCGCCAGGCGGGGGCGGACAGTCGACATGCTGGCTAAGACCTCGATTCGCGTCTTGAGCGGCTATCCCACCGCATCGCGGGGGACTTAGCTAACGGAACCTTAGCAGAACGAAAGGTAAAGACCAAGCCCGACCTGCGGATCGTCAAGAAAAGCTGGCTAGCCGGTTACCGCGACGTAACCTCGGTCACAATCGGCGGGAGGCGGGTGCCAGGACCTCGAGCAACGAAACGAGCGTGGTGCGCCGTCAGGGTTTCGAACCCCGGACCCGCTGATTAAGAGTCAGCTGCTCTACCAACTGAGCTAACGGCGCGTCGACACGCGACAATAACAGTCTATCGATCGGTGACAAAAGCTGACCCCGCGCGCGACGGGCCGATCGGCGACGGTGCGGTGGCGCGCCGCATGCCGGCCCTGCCCTTAGACTGTTTCCGGTTGACGCCAGCGAACGAGGCCGGGTTACGAGGTGGAGCAAAGCATGTGGCAGGTCCGTTCGGTGACCCGTCCGCGGCGTTCGGCCTTGCTGGCGGTGGTCGCGCTGAT
>NZ_DATFYW010000053.1:0-17351 GCF_035314905.1 Mycobacterium sp. | reverse complement strand
AAGCAAGGCATCAGAATCGGAATGCGAGACATATGACGATCGACAACGCTGTGATCGAGACGACCTATGGCCCGGTCCGTGGCATTGACGACAGCCGGGTCAGGGTATGGAAGGGCATTCGCTATGCCGCGGCGCCGCTCGGCGAGCTGCGCTTCCGGGCGCCAGAACCGCCCGAGCGGTGGACCGAGGTCGCCGACGCTACTCAGTTCGGGCCGGTCTGCCCGCAACCGCCCCTTCCAAACATCCCGCTCGACTTGGGTGCGCCGCAGGGCGAAGACTGCTTGAGGCTCAACATCTGGGCGTCGTCGGGCACCGAGCCGGGTGACGCGAAGCCAGTGATGGTGTGGCTGCACGGTGGTGCATACGTCCTCGGGTCGAGCAGCCAGCCGCTCTACGACGGCCGGGTGCTGGCCAGCAGCGGCGACGTCGTCGTGGTGACGCTCAACTATCGCCTTGGAGCGCTGGGCTTCCTTGACCTGTCGTCGTTCAACGGTCCACGGCGGCGTTTCGATTCGAACACCGGGCTGCGTGACGTGCTGGCCGCGTTGCACTGGGTGCGTGACAACATCGCGGCGTTCGGCGGCGATCCCGAGCGGGTCACGCTGTTCGGCGAATCCGCCGGCGGCGGGATCGTGACGACCCTGCTCACCAGCCCGGCGGCCGAGGGTCTGTTCGCGAGCGCGATCGCGCAGAGCTCACCGGCCACATCGGTTTACGACCGCGGCCGGGCCCGGCGAGTCGCAGAGTGCATCCTCGGCAAGTTGGGCATTCACGCATCCGACGCGGGCCAATTGTTCCACGTGCCGATCGCCGCGATCCTCGCCGCGTCAAAGGAAGTGTTCGACGAAGTGCCGGTGCGAAACCCGGGCACGCTGGCTTTCGTCCCGATCGTCGATGGCGACCTGCTGAACGACTACCCGGTCAAGCTGGCGCGCGAAGGCCGATCGCACCCGGTCCCGTTGATCATCGGCACCAACAAGCACGAGGCGGCACTATTCCGGTGGATGAAGTCGCCGCTGATGCCGATCACTCCGCACGCGATCACGTCGATGGTCGCCGAGATTGCAGCCGAACAGCCCGACCTGCAATTGCCGACGGAGGAGCAGATCGGGTCGGCGTATGCGGGAATGCGGGTCAGGGCCAGGGGACTGAGCATCGCGAGCGACGTCGGCTTCCGGATGCCGTCGGTGTGGCTGGCCGAGGGCCACAGCACGGTGGCGCCGGTGTACCTATACCGGTTCGACTGGTCCACTCCGATGCTCAAGCTGCTGCAAGTCGGTGCCGCCCATGCTATGGAATTACCTTATGTGTGGGGCAATCTCAGCGGACCCAAGGACATCTCGTTGAAGCTCGGCGGCGTGAAGAACGCCAAAGCGGTCTCCCAGCGAGTCAGGACCCGGTGGATCAACTTCGCGACGCAGGCGAAGCCTACGGGCCCGCCGGGCGAACCGGAATGGACGCCCTACCTCGAGACCGACCGCGCCTGCCTGATCATCAACAAGCGCGACACCGTCGTGCACGACATCGACGCGCACATCCGAGCCGCATGGGGCAGCGAGGTGCTGAACTTCCGGTAGTCGCGCCCCGAGCCCGGCACCGGTGAGGGCGCCGTGTCCTGGCACATGCGGATACGTGACTGTCCCGAGGTCGTGGACCTTGCCCGCTACGCAGGTAGCTCCTGGCTCGACCTGGACTGTGACAACCGGCGGAATCCGGTGACGACCCCGACGTGAGGAGCTCCGGCGGTTCGTCGGCTCGCGCGGGGTGCGCAGCATGGGTCCTGCGTGCCGGTGGTGAGAGGGGGGGAGCGGCGTCACATCGCGGTGCCCTAGGTGGAGCCGAAAGGCCCTTGTCCAGCATCACGCGGGCGCGGATTCTCAAGTAATCCCCGCATCGCACCCTAGGAGCGCGACCATGACAGAGAAGGCCAAGAAGCCCGCGGCCACAACGACCACCAAGGACACCCCGGTCACCGCTCAAGTGGTGGTGGAGCGCGCGGCCGGCTTGTCCGACGATGTGCTCAAATCGGTCGAAGCCGGACAGCGGGCCGCGATTGACGCGGTGCGCAAGTTTGTTGACACCCTCGATGAGGCGATTCCCGCAAAGGAAGACCGCCCGTCGCGACGAGAAAATGTGATCGACGCGGCCCTGGATATGGCTGACCGGCTCGTCACAACGCAGTACGAGTTCTTGCGCAGCGTTGTACGCAGCGCCGATCGGACACTGCGCAACCCCGAGGGCGCAAAGCGGTGAACAGCCTTCGCGTCTGACGTGCGGTGCCGCAGGGTCGGTTGCCCGGCCGCCCGGCGCCGGGGGCGTGAACGGCTTCATTCGGGGACCGAGGGATAGCCGGTAGCGGTTGCGTTTGATCGGGGCTTTCCCGTCGACGGCGCGTTCGGCTTTGGCGACCTCGTCGATGCCGCGCAGGGTGCGCCGGGCCCGATCATGCCGGTGCTGGTAGTGGATGACGCGGTCGGGGATGCCGCGGGCCTTCTCCGCTGATGTAGCCGGCCACGGCTGGGTAAGCACCAGAACGTCAGGGATCAGCTCGCCTGGGTGCTTGTCGCGCCATTCGCGGACCACATCGGGCAGGTAGAACCACGACTTCTTCTCCGGCTCCGGTTCGTCGTATGTGATCGGGAAGGCCGTCATCACCACCGACGAGGACTGGGACCGGTGAACTGGCAATGAATGACCGACGAACTATGCTCTTTGCCCGTGGCGCCCGCTGCGCGTGGTCACGACACTGAGCGTCGTGACCACCACCTCGCTGCTGGGCGACATTCTGAACTGGCTCCGGGCCGGGTACCCGGACGGCGTTCCAGGGCCCGACCGAGTACCGCTGCTGGCGTTGCTGCAGAGCACACCTTTGACCGACGACCAGGTCGAGGAGGTGGTGCGCGAGATCACCGCCCATGAGTCGAGCGACCACCCTATCGACAAGGACGAGATCGCCGCCTTCATCAGAGAATTCACCGCGCACCCGGCGACCCCCGAGGACATCAACCGGGTGGCCGCCAATCTCGCCGCCGCCGGCTGGCCGCTGGTCCACGTAGACCACGGCCGACTGCAGGGCTAAACCGTAGCCAGCGACGTGGTGTCGATGACGAAGCGGTACCGCACATCGCTGGCGAGCACCCGCTCGTGGGCCTCGTTGATGTAGTCGGGCCCGATCAGCTCGATCTCCGGCGTGACCCCGCGCTCCGCGCAGAAGTCGAGCATCTGCTGGGTCTCCAGGATGCCGCCGATCATCGACCCGGACAGGCTGCGTCGTGCGGCCGCCAGCGGGAACGCGGGCACGGGCATCGGGTGTTCGGGCAGACCCAGCTCGACCAGCGCGCCGTTGACGTCGAGCAATTCCAGATAGGCGGCGATGTCGAGGTTGGCCGACACGGTGTTCAGGATCAGGTCGAACGAGCCGGCCAGCTTCGTCAACGTCTCCGGGTCCGAGGTGGCGTAGTAGTTGGCGGCGCCGAGCCGCAGGCCGTCCTCCATTTTCTTCAGCGACTGGCTCAGCACCGTCACCTCGGCACCCATCGCGTTGGCGAGCTTGACGGCCATGTGCCCCAGGCCGCCCAGGCCGATCACCGCGACCCGCTTGCCCGGCCCGGCCTCGCAGTGCCGCAGGGGTGAATAGGTGGTGATGCCCGCGCAGAGCAGCGGCGCCGCGGCGTCCAGCGGCAGCGCCTGCGGGATGCGCAGCACATAGTTCTCGTCCACGACGATCGCGCCGCTATACCCGCCCTGCGTCGGCCGGCCGTCCCTGCCGGTCCCGTTGTACGTCGGCGTCATCCCGGCCTTGCAGTACTGCTCGAGTCCCGCCCGGCAGCTGCTGCACTCGCGGCACGAGTCGACGAAGCAGCCGACCCCCACGCGGTCGCCGACCTTGTACCTGGTGACCTGCGGGCCGACCTCGGTCACCACACCGGCGATCTCGTGGCCGGGTACGACCGGATAGTCCGGCTGGCCCCATTCGCCCTTGACCGTGTGGATGTCGGAGTGACAGATGCCGGCGAACTTGATCTCCATCGCCACGTCATGCGGTCCGACCTCGCGCCGGGTGATCGTGGTCCTGGCCAAGGGCTCGGTGGCCGACGTCGCGGCGTACGCGGAAACAGTGCTCAATGTTCTGACCTGTTTGTTGTCGTCTTTTGGTGTCGGTGTTGTCGTCGTTGTATTTCGTCGCCCAGCAAGCATCAAAAGCTTAGCGAGTTTAACTGTTCTGGCCGCGACTTTGCGAGCTCACCAGTGACAACCCACCCGGGGTTGCGAAGTAATCCCGAAACCGACGACGAACCGGCGGCCCGAAACGCACCGCTCGTGGCGAACCGGCCCTGTGCCGGTCAGTTGATCGGGGCGTTCACCCATTTCAGGTCGGCGACGACACCCCGCGCGGCCACGATGCCCTGCCCGGTCTGCCAGACCTCGTTGTTCACCGCGAACACCCTGTTGTCGCGGTTGGCGGAAAGCCTGCGCCAGGCGTCGCTGTTGAGCACCCGCTCCGCGCGGTCCCTGGCGGGCGGCGACGAGAACGACACGTAGACGATGTCGCCATCCGCCGGGGAGAAGTCCGCCCCGCGCGCGAGGTCGGTGTCGCTGGTGCCGATCTCCAGATACGGCTTGTCGGTGAAGCGCTGCGACGCAGGCCGGTCCACGCCGAAATCGGCCAGCACACTGCCGGGGAAGTTGGCGGCGCCGTACACGCGCATCGTGTTCTCGGTCAGCTGCACAACCGAGGCCTGGAAATGCGTCGCGTCGCTGTCGGCGCCGGCCTTCGCGGCTTGCGCGTTGAAATCATCGACCAGCGCATTGGCCGCCGCCGCGCGGCCCGTCGCCGCCCCTACCAGCCGCGTGGTGTCCTCCCACGCCGCGCCCGGGGCGCCGGTGAACACCGTCGGCGCGATCGCCGCCAGCGCGGGGTAGGCGTCGGGTGTCAGCGCCTCAGACCCGAGGATCAGGTCGGGTTTGGCCGCCTGGATGCCGTTCAGGTCCGGGGCGCTGTGGGTGCCCACCGCCGGCAGGTCGTGCACGACCGTGCCGAGGTACGACGGCTGGCCCTGCGAATCATCGGGCAACGCCGCCGCGACGATGCGTGACTGCAACCCGAGTGCGCACAGCGCGTCGAGCTGATCGCCGGAGAGCACCACGATGCGCTGGGGATCGGCACCCACGTCGCTCTCACCGGCGGCGTGCCGCAGGTGCCGGGTCGGCGGCCCGGGATCGAGCGCCGCAGGCTGCGGGGCGCACGAGTCGTCCGGCCGGCGCTCGTTGCCGAGCACACCTGCACCGGCGATTTTGGTGGTGCTGGTGACCACGGACCGGCTCGGCTCCGACGATCCCGCGCCGCCGGGTGAATTCTGCATGCAGCCGGTCAGAACAGTCAGCGAAACCGCGGTGGCCACAGCTGCGATCCCAGCGAGCACACCTGGCCTGACCACGTGGCCGACGGTAACAAACGACGGCCCGCTGCCGACGTACGACGGTTTGTAGGACCCACACCCACAGACCGCCGATCGGGGTCTAGGATTCGGGGCAGTGCGACGACCTTGGGAGGAACTCTTGACCGCCGAAGCGCCCCCTCTGGGAGGACTCCAGGCCCGCCGGCCCTTCCCCGCACGCCTTGGCCCCAAGGGCAACCTGATCTACAAGTTGGTGACCACCACCGATCACAAGCTGATCGGCATCATGTACATAGTCGCCTGCTTCGCGTTCTTCTTCATCGCCGGGCTGATGGCGCTGTTCATCCGGGCCGAGCTTGCCACGCCGGGACTGCAGTTCTTGTCCAACGAGCAGTACAACCAGCTGTTCACCATGCACGGGACCGCGATGCTGCTGTTCTACGCGACCCCGATCGTGTTCGGCTTCGCCAACATCGTGCTGCCGCTGCAGATCGGCGCCCCCGACGTCGCCTTCCCGCGGCTCAACGCGTTGTCGTTCTGGTTGTTCGTGTTCGGTGCGCTGATCGCCTTGAGCGGTTTCATCACTCCCGGCGGCGCGGCCGACTTTGGCTGGACCGCCTACACACCGCTGACCGACGCCATCCACAGCCCCGGCGCCGGCGGGGATCTGTGGATCCTGGGCCTGGCCGTGGGTGGTCTGGGCACCATCCTGGGCGGTGTCAACATGATCACCACGGTGATCTGCATGCGCGCGCCGGGCATGACGATGTTCCGGATGCCGATCTTCACCTGGAACATCCTCGTCACCAGCATTCTGGTGCTACTCGTCTTCCCGCTGCTCACGGCGGCGTTGTTCGGGCTGGCCGCCGATCGCCACCTGGGGGCCCACATCTACGACCCGGCCAACGGCGGGGTGATCCTGTGGCAACACCTGTTCTGGTTCTTCGGCCACCCCGAGGTCTACATCATCGCGCTGCCGTTCTTCGGCATCGTCAGCGAGATCTTCCCGGTGTTCGCCCGCAAGCCGCTGTTCGGCTATTCCACGCTGGTGTACGCCACGATCAGCATCGCGGCGCTGTCGATCGCGGTGTGGGCACACCACATGTACGCCACCGGCGCGGTGCTGCTGCCGTTCTTTTCCTTCATGACGTTCTTGATCGCGGTCCCCACCGGCATCAAGTTCTTCAACTGGATCGGCACCATGTGGAAGGGTCAGCTGACATTCGAGACACCGATGCTGTTCTCGACGGGCTTTCTGGTGACGTTTCTGCTCGGTGGGCTCTCCGGTGTGCTGCTGGCCAGCCCCCCGATCGACTTCCACGTGAGCGACACCTATTTCGTGGTCGCGCACTTCCACTATGTGCTGTTTGGAACCATCGTTTTCGCCACCTACGCCGGGGTGTATTTCTGGTTCCCGAAGATGACCGGGCGGCTGCTGGACGAGCGGCTGGGCAAGCTGCATTTCTGGTTGACGTTCATCGGCTTTCACACCACGTTTTTGGTGCAGCACTGGCTGGGCAACATGGGCATGCCGCGCCGCTACGCCGACTACCTACCCACCGACGGCTTCCAGACGCTGAACATCGTCTCGACGATCGGTGCGTTCATCCTCGGTGTCTCGGTGATCCCGTTCGTGTGGAACGTCTTCAAGAGCTGGCGTTACGGCGAGCCGGTGACCGTCGACGACCCGTGGGGTTACGGCAACTCGCTGGAATGGGCAACCAGCTGCCCACCACCGCGGCACAACTTCACCGAGCTCCCCCGAATCCGTTCGGAACGGCCGGCTTTCGAACTGCACTACCCGCACATGATCGAACGTATGCGGGCCGAATCGCACATCGGACGCCATTCCGAGGTGACCTCTAGCTGATGCTCCCGCACCGCGGCGACCGGGGGTGAGCGCGCCAACGGACCGGTCGAGCGCCGACGCGAAGGTTTCGGTCCTGATCACCGTGACCGGGGTCGACCAGCCCGGCGTGACGTCTGCCCTGTTCGAGGTGCTGTCGCGGCATCAGGTGGAATTGCTCAACGTCGAGCAGGTGGTGATCCGCGGCCGGCTGACGCTGGGCGTGCTGGTGGCCTGCTCGGCGCAGGTCGCTGACAGCGCGTCGCTGCGGGCCGGGGTCGAGCATGCGATCCACAGCCTCGGCCTGAACGTGTCGATCGAATACAGCGGCGACCTGCCCATCATCCGGGAGCCGTCGACCCACACGGTCGTCGTGCTCGGCAGACCCGTCACCGCAAGCGCATTCAGCGCGCTGGCCCGCGAACTGGCGTCGCTCGGGGTCAACATCGACTTCATTCGCGGCATTTCGGACTACCCCGTGACGGGGCTGGAGTTGCGGGTGTCGGTACCTGCCGACGTCCGCGACCGGTTACCCACTGCGCTGGCCCGGGTGGCCGCCGCCGAAGCCGTCGACATCGCGGTGGAGGACACCAGCCTGGAACGCCGGGCCAAGCGACTGATCGTGTTCGACGTCGACTCGACCCTGATCCAGCAGGAAGTCATCGAGATGCTGGCCGATCGGGTCGGGGCGCGTGAATCCGTGGCCGCGATCACCGAGGCCGCGATGCGCGGCGAGATGGACTTCGCCGAATCGCTGCGGCAGCGTGTGGCGACACTCAAGGGACTCCCCGTCGCCGTGCTTGACGAGGTCGCTGACGAGCTGGAACTGACGCCGGGCGCGCGGACGACGCTGCGGACGTTGCGGCGGCTGGGTTTTCACTGCGGCGTGGTCTCCGGCGGTTTCCGCCAGGTGATCGAGCCGCTGGCGCACGAGCTGATGCTCGACTTCGTCGCCGCCAACGAGCTGGAGGTCGACGGCGGGGTGCTCACGGGCAGGTTGATTGGCCCGATCATCGATAGGGCGGGAAAAGCCAAGGCGCTGAGGGACTTTGCGCAACAGGCAGGTGTGCCTCTGGAGCAGACGGTCGCGGTCGGTGACGGTGCCAACGACATCGACATGCTGGCGACCGCAGGACTCGGGGTGGCATTCAACGCCAAACCCGCGTTGAGAGAGGTCGCCGACGCATCCCTGAGCCATCCCTACCTGGACACCGTGCTGTTCATCCTCGGCGTGACGCGCGGCGAGATCGAGGCGGCCGACGCCGTCGACGGGGTCCTGCGCCGGGTGGACATCCCGCCGACATGACGCGCCCCATCCCGGGCCGCGCGGCGCTGATACGGCACGATGGGCAGGTGGCTGAACCCAGCACCAATCCTGATCTGCTGATCGACTTTCGCAACGTGTCCTTGCGCCGCGCGGGTCAGGTGCTGGTCGGACCGGTGACCTGGTCGGTCGAGCTCGACGAGCGCTGGGTGGTCATCGGCCCGAACGGGGCAGGCAAGACGTCGCTGCTGAGGATCGCCGCGGCGATGGAGCATCCGTCCTCCGGGACCGCCTATGTGCTGGGCGAGCGCCTCGGCCGGGTGGACATGTCCGAACTGCGCTCCCGCGTGGGCCTGAGCTCGTCGGCCCTTTCCCAGCGGGTGCCCGACGGTGAGGTGGTGCGCGATCTCGTGGTCTCGGCCGGTTATGCGGTGCTCGGCCGCTGGAGGGAGAAATACGAGGACGTCGACTATGCCCAGGCGATCGACATGCTGGAGAGCGTCGGCGCCGAGCATCTGGCCGACCGCACCTACGAAACGCTGTCCGAGGGCGAGCGCAAGCGGGTGCTGATCGCGCGCTCGCTGATGACGGATCCGGAGCTGCTGCTACTCGACGAGCCTGCGGCCGGCCTTGACTTGGGCGGCCGTGAGGAGTTGGTGGCGAGGCTCGCCGACCTGGCGGCCGACCCCGACGCGCCGGCGATCGTGCTGGTGACCCATCACGTCGAGGAGATTCCGCCGGGCTTCAGCCACTGCCTGGTCTTGTCCCAGGGCAAGGTGGTCGGAGCCGGGCTGCTGCCCGACGTGCTGACGTCGGACACTCTGTCCAAGGCTTTCGGCCAATCCATCGCGCTGGAGTGCATCGACGGCCGCTACTTCGCCCGGCGTGTGCGCGCCCGGGCCGCGCATCGGGCACGCGCATGAGCGAGACCCCGATCACACCTCGGCCGGCGGCCACGGTGATGCTGCTGCGCGACACCGACGACGGGCTGGCCGTCTTTCTGCTGCAACGACATCGAAACATGGAATTCGCGCCCAACACGACAGTCTTTCCCGGCGGCGGCGTCGATGACCGCGACCGCAACGCCGACATCGACTGGGCAGGCCCGGAACCGGGCTGGTGGGCGCGGCGGCTCGGCGTCACCGACGATCTCGCGCTGGCGCTGGTGTGCGCCGCCACACGGGAAACGTTCGAGGAGTGCGGCGTGCTGCTCGCGGGGCCCGACGAACACACCATCGTCGCCGACGCCACGTCTTATCACGATGCGCGCCGGGCGCTCGCCAGCCGCGAGCTGGCGTTCGGCGAGTTCCTTCGGCGCGAAAACCTGGTGCTGCGCGCCGACCTGCTGCGGCCGTGGGCGAACTGGGTGACCCCGCCCAGCGGGCACCGTCGCCGCTATGACACATACTTCTTCGTCGCCGCGCTGCCCGAGGGCCAGCATGCCGACGGCGAGACCACCGAGGCCGTGGACGCTCGATGGGCGACACCGGTCGAGGCGGTCGAAGACTTCGCGGCCGGTCGGCGGTTCCTGCTGCCACCGACCTGGACGCAGCTCGAAACACTGGCCAAGTCCACCGGCACGGTCGCGGATGTGTTGGCCACCGAACGCGAGATCGTCCCGATGAGGACGGAAGTGATCGGCACCGAGGGGAACTGGGGTCTGCAGTTCTTCGACAGCGAGCGCTACGAGCAGGCGCGCCGGGGCCGGCCGTGGTGAACGAGTTCGTCAGCGTCCACATCGGCGACGAGCGCCCCGGCGTCGGCACAATCGTGCTTGCCCGGCCGCCGAACAACACCCTGACACGGCAGGCCTGCCGCGAGATCGCTGCCGTCGCGACCGAAGTGGGCCAGCGCGAAGACATCGCGGCCGTGATCCTGTTCGGCGGCCACGAGATCTTCTCCGCCGGTGACGACCTCGACGAGTTGCGGGTGCTGAGCGCGGCCGAAGCCGACGTGGCGGCCCGGCTGCGTCAGGAGGCCGTCAACGCCGTCGCCGCGATACCAAGGCCCACCGTCGCCGCCATCACCGGTTATGCGTTGGGCAGCGGGCTCGGCCTCGCGTTGGCCGCCGACTGGCGCGTCAGCGGCGACAATGCCAAGTTCGGCTGCGCCGAGATCCTGGCCGGCCTGATTCCCGGCGCCGGCGCGTCGGTGCGGCTGCCGCGGCTCGTCGGCGTGAGCAGGGCCAAGGAACTGGCGTTCAGTGGGCGATTCGTGGATGCCCGGGAAGCGCTGGCCATCGGGCTGCTCGACGAAATGGTCGCACCCGACGCGGTATACGACGCCGCCGCGGACTGGGCCGGCCGCTTCGCGGCGATGCCGGCGGCGGCCCTGGGCGCGGCCAAGGCCGCGATCGACGCCGGCGATCTGGACGTCGAACGGCGCCTCTATGTGGAGGCCTTCGCCCGCGCCGACCGGCGGTTCGTCGCCGGCGCGGCGGGCAGATAGGCTTGCCGGTCATGACCACGACCAGTCACAACCCGGCGCCCAAGACAGATGTCGCCGGCCTTCCGGCTCCGGTGCCAGATGTCGCCCGCCTTCCGGCTCCGGTGCCGCACGCCACGGCGGAACAGGTCGAAGCCGCCCGGCACGACAGCAAGCTCGCGCAGGTGCTCTACCACGACTGGGAGGCCGAGACCTACGACGACAAGTGGTCGATCTCCTACGACAAACGGTGCGTCGACTATGCCCGCAACCTTTTCGACACAACCGTGCCCGGCGAGGAACTTCGCGGTCTTCCCTACGACCGCGCGCTGGAACTCGGCTGCGGCAGCGGTTTCTTCCTGCTGAACCTGATCCAGGCCGGGGTTGCGCGGCGCGGCTCGGTGACCGACCTGTCCCCGGGCATGGTCAAGGTCGCCATCCGCAACGGTCAGTCGCTCGGACTGGAAATCGACGGCCGGGTGGCCGACGCCGAGGGCATCCCGTACGGGGACAACACCTTCGACCTCGTGGTCGGGCACGCGGTGCTGCACCACATTCCCGACGTCGAGCAGTCGCTGCGCGAGGTCGTGCGGGTGCTCAAGCCGGGCGGCCGATTCGTGTTCGCCGGCGAGCCGACCAACATCGGCAACGATTACGCCCGCGCGCTGTCGACGCTGACGTGGAGAGCGGTCACCAACGTGACGCGGCTGCCGGGGCTGACCGGCTGGCGTCGTCCGCAGGCCGAACTCGATGAGTCTTCGCGCGCCGCCGCACTGGAGGCGATCGTCGACCTTCACACCTTTGATCCCGCCGGCCTCGAGCGGATGTCGGTCAACGCCGGCGCCGCCGAGGTCCGCACCGCCACCACGGAATTCACCGCGGCGATGCTCGGCTGGCCACTCCGCACGTTCGAGGCCGCGGTGCCGCCCGGCCGGTTGGGCTGGAGTTGGGCGAAGTTCGCGTTCGGCAGCTGGGTGACGTTGAGCTGGGTGGATGCCAACGTGCTGAGCCACCTGGTGCCGAAGGCCTGGTACTACAACGTGATGGTCACCGGAGTCAAACCGTCCTGAGGTTCTCGCTCGACGACGTCGCCTACCTGCGGTCGGCGCAGGGCGCCGAGGCGCTGCAGGTGGTCGGCGGTTACCCGCTGACCGACTCCAGTCAGATTTCGGATATCGCTTCAGTACGAACGCTCTTCGGCGATCGCGCCGGCATACTCGTGGAGACGGTGCTGCTGCGCCGGCGGGCTGCGGCCAAGCTGGTCGACGTCGACGACTGGCTGTTCACCGACGACGCTCTGCAGCAGGCCACCGCCGCTCCCGTGGCCGCGCACAGGGCCGCGAGGCTCGCAGGCCGGACCGTCCACGACGTCACGTGTTCCATCGGCACGGAGTTGGCGGCGCTGCGGGCCGTGGCCGAGGTGCTCGGCAGCGACATCGACCCCGTCCGGCTGGCGATGGCCCGGCACAACGTCGCGGGCCTGCCACTGCTGCGCGCCGACGCGTTGCGCCCCGTCAGCAGGAACACCGTCGTGTTCGCCGACCCGGGCCGCCGCGCCGCCGGCAGGCGCCGCTTCGACCCGCGCGATTACCAGCCACCGCTGGACGCACTGCTCGGCACCTACACGAACCGCGATATCGTCGTAAAGTGTTCGCCGGGAATTGATTTCGGGTGGCTCAGGGAGACAGGCTTCGGTGGCGAGGTCGAGGTCACCTCATCGAGCGGCGATGTCCGCGAAGCGTGCCTGTGGTCGGCCGGCCTCGCCGCAGAAGGTGTGTCGCGGCGCGCCAGCATCCTCGACCCGCACGGCCCTGCCGAGCAGATCACCGACGCCGAGCCCGACGACTGCCCCGTGGCACCGGCCGGGCGGTGGATCGTCGATCCCGACGGCGCCGTCGTGCGTTCCGGCTTGGTGCGGCACTACGCCACCCGCCACGGCCTGTGGCAACTCGACCCCAAGATCGCCTACTTGTCCGGGGACCGTCTTCCGCCCGGAGTGCGGGGATTTGCCGTGCTCGAACAGATACGGTTCGGCGAGCGGCGACTGCGCCAGGCGCTCGCGGAGCTGGACTGCGGGGCGGTCGAAGTCCTGGTCCGCGGCGTCGACGTCGACCCGGCGGCGCTGCGGCCGCGACTGCGGCTGCGCGGTGCCCAGCAGCTGTCTGTGGTGATCAGCCGGATCGGCGCGGGCGCAGGTGCCCGCGCGACGGCCTTCATTTGCCGTCCGTCGCGATAGCCCCGCGGGTACGCTGGCGGCCAACACGTTTCGAGGAAAGTTGATGAGGCGATCGTTGGAGGCGGCCGCGGTTCTGACCGCCGCGATCCTGCTCGGATGGCTGGGATGGCACAGCACCGCCGTCGCGCAGGCGCAGTCGCCGTGCTCCGACATGAACGGCAGCCTCGACAACAACGTCTGCCGCGTCCACGCCACGACCGACACCTACACGATCGACGCCACGTTCCCGGTGGACTACGCCAACATGGCGCCGATGATCGATTACCTGACGCAGACCCGCGACGGGTTCATCAACGTCTCGCAAATGCCCGGCTCACGGAACCTGCCCTACGAACTCGACGCGCACGCGGTGGAGTATCACTCCGGCACCCCGCCGCACGGCACCCAGAGCGTTGTGTTCAAGATTTTCCAGGATGTCGGCGGCGCGCACCCGGTGACCTGGTACAAGGCGTTCAACTACAACCTGGACAGCGGCCAGCCGATCACGTTGGACACCCTGTTCAAACCCGGCAGCAACCCGCTCACGGTGATCTTCCCGATCGTGCAACGCGAGTTGGCGCGCCAGACCGGCCAGCCGGTGTCGATCTCGCAAGGCGACGGGATGGACCCGTCGCATTACCAGAACTTCGCGATCACCGACGACGAAGTGATCTTCTTCTTCAGCCAGGGCGAACTTCTGCCGTCAGTTGCGGGCACCAACGAGGTGCACGTGCCGCGAAGCGCCATCGGGCCACTGCTGGCCTGAGGCCTGCCTTCAGGCCGGTGCGAAGCTGTACACCTGGCCGTCGCTGGTGGCGGTGACCACCCGCCGGTCGTAGCCGACCGAGACACCGACGGGCCAGCCTGTGGCCTGCGGCAGCGGATAGAGGTTCAGGGTGTGCCCATCGGCCGGGTCGAACACCAGCACCGCGAGCCCGTTGTTCGTGTCGGGCGTCACGGTGTACGCCACATCGTGGCCGGCCTGGCTCGGCGTGCACAGCGGCGTCACGTCGTCGCGTCGCCACAGCACGTCGCCGTGATCGCCGCCGTCGCGCACGGCGACCAGCTTCGCGCCCGGGCCGCCGCCGGACACGATCAGCCCGCCGGGCGCCACCGAAGGTGGGGTTTGAGCTGTAAAGCCCAGAGGAACAGACCATTTCGGCTTGCCATCCGCCGCGCCCAGTGCCCACAGCCTGCCGTCGCGGCTGTTGACGTAGACGGTCGAGCCGTTCGAGGAAAGTACCGGGCTGGCCAGTACACCGCTCGCCACGGCGTCGCTGGTCCACTCCTGGGTGAGCACCGGTGTCTGGCCAGGGTGGTATTGCAGCGCCGTCAGGATCGGCGCCTTGGCGCCGGGCGGCCACAGCCCGATGACGATCATCCCGTTCGACGGCGCGAACGCGGGTGCCGCCGCCACCGGACACAGCGGCCGCGCCTGCTGGCAGTCGGTCAGGCCCCGGTCCGAGTCGGTGGGGTCGACGCCGAGCACCAGATCCACAGATGAGCCCACCACCTCGCCGCGGTGCGCGTCGACCACCTGCACCTGGCCCAGGTGCGTGACCACCAGCAACTGCCCACCGCCCAGGAACCGTGGCGTCATCGGCATCCCGATGACGGGATGTCGCCAGCGCACCCACTGCGTCGGCGGATACGACAGCATGGTGCCGGGCTGGCCTACGTAGACGTTGTCGAACTGGTCGAACAGCGGGCCGGCGAACCCCCCACCGAGCACCAAGCGCGTGCACCAGCGCTGGCGACCGTTGTCGGCGTTCTCCCACACCATCAGCGAGCATCCGCCCGCTGTCTGGCCGTTCAGCGCGACGTAGTCGGCGTCGCCCCCGCCGAGCGCGGCCGACGCGAACAAGCTGCCCTTGACCGAGCGGGTCCACTGCAGTTCGAGCGCCTGAGCCCCAGCGGTGGCGGTGTAGCTGCTGTTGGAGGCGTTGGTGTACTGCCCGGGCCACCCCGCCGCCGGTGCGGCATCGACCCAGCTGTCCGTGTTTCCACAGCCGACCGTCGCCGCAGGGAGGACGAGTGCCGTCGACGCGAATGCCACGAATCGTCGAAGCATTGAGCGGGCGAACATACGTCCTTTCGGTCGGCGGCAAGCAATCGCGTCCACCGAGGGTAACCCGGGCGGTTGTGCCGCTCGGCGTAGGCTTTCCGGCCATGACGACGATGTGGGGTGCCCCGATCCACAAGCGGTGGCGTGGTTCGCGGCTGCGTGACCCCCGGCAGGCAAAGTTCCTGACCCTCGCCTCGCTGAAGTGGGTGCTGGCCAACCGGGCGTACACCCCGTGGTATCTCGTCAGGTACTGGCGGCTGCTGAAGTTCAAGCTCGCGAACCCGCACATCATCACCCGCGGGATGGTGTTCCTCGGAAAAGGCGTGGAGATCCACGCGACCCCAGAGCTGGCGCAGTTGGAGATCGGGCGCTGGGTGCACATTGGCGACAAGAACACCATCCGCGCGCACGAGGGATCGCTGCGCTTCGGCGACAAGGTGGTGCTCGGCCGCGACAACGTCATCAACGCCTATCTCGACGTCGAGCTCGGCGACTCGGTGCTGATGGCCGATTGGTGCTACGTCTGCGACTTCGACCACAAGATGGAAGACATCAACTTGCCGATCAAAGACCAGGGCATCATCAAGAGCCCGGTCCGCATCGGCCCGGACACGTGGATGGCGGCCAAAGTCAGCGTGCTGCGCGGCACGACCATCGGGCGGGGCTGCGTGCTAGGCGCGCACGCCGTGGTCAAGGGTGACATCCCGGACTACTCGATCGCGGTCGGCGCACCGGCCAAGGTGGTCAAGAACCGGAAACTGGCCTGGGAGACATCCACGGCGCAGCGTGCCGAGCTGGCGGCTGCGCTGGCCGACATCGAGCGCAAGAAGGCGGCGCGTTAAGGCAGCAGGCTGCGGGGGTCGTCGGGGATCTGCGCCTTGGCCTCGGGGTGGCCGGATGACTGCGGCGTTGCCTTCTCCAGGAACCGGAGCAATTCGACGGGGAACGGAAGCACCAGGGTGTTGTTCTTCTCGGCGGCGACCTCGACGACTGTCTCCAGCAGCCGCAGCTGCAGCGCGGCGGGGTGTTCGCTCATCACCTGAGCGGCCTGCGCGAGTTTCGCGGACGCCTGCAATTCGCCGTCGGCGGTGATGACACGGGCCCGCCGTTCGCGCTCCGCCTCGGCTTGGCGCGCGATCGACCGCTTCATCGAATCGGGCAGGACGACGTCTTTGATCTCGACCCGATCGATGTGGATCCCCCAGCCCAGCGCCGGGCTGTCGATCAGCACTTCCAGGCCCTGGTTGAGCCTCTCACGGTTGGAGAGCAGGTCATCGAGGTTGCTCTTGCCGATGATCGACCGCAGGGACGTCTGCGCGACCTGCCCGATCGCCGACATGTAGTCCTGCACATCGACGGCAGCGCGCACGGGATCCTCGACGTTGAAGTAGATGACGGCGTCCACCCGCACAGTCACGTTGTCGCGGGTGATGCCGTCCTGGGCGGGCACGGGCAACGTGATGATCTGCATGTTCACCTTCTGCATCCGATCCGCGATCGGGATCAGCATGGTGAGCCCCGGTCCGCGCACCCCTTGCTGCACACGCCCGAATCGAAAGACCACACCCCGCTCGAACTGCTTGACGACGCGGAAGTTTGTGGCAAGCCAGAACATGCCGGCGCCGACCACTGCTGCCAGTGCATAACCAATCGCCATGGTGACCTCGATTCAGCCACCTCGATTGTCTCACCGCCAGCCGTGCGCCTCAACGAGGTCGGGGCCAGTCGACGTCGAACCGATCGGCCAGCGCAGTGCGGCCGTCCGCCGTCACGGTCACCGCGCGGCCGCGTGGCACGCGGCTGATCCACCGCGCCGTGAGGAATCTGTCCAGGATCGCCCTGCCCAGTGCGCCGCCCAGGTGATGGCGCTGCTCGCTCCAGTCCACGCAGTAGCGCACCAATGGCCTTTTGCCGAAAGGGATTTCGACACCCAGCTTGTTCAAACACGCGTGACCCAGCTCGGTCAGCTGGTAGCGCACGTCATGGCCGGGATTGCCGAGCGCGTCGCCGAGGTCCCTCGCGGGGTCGTATCGCCCGTCGCCGCCCGTCAGCACACCGCGGTCGAGCAGGCCGGCCATCAGCTCGACCCCCAGCCGGCCGGCCAGATGGTCGTAGCAGGTGCGGGCCGAGCGCAGCCG
>NZ_DATFYW010000052.1:0-2328 GCF_035314905.1 Mycobacterium sp. | reverse complement strand
GGGACAGCGAGTGAGCTGGATCAACGCCAGGCGCAGGCGCCCGGTCGCCGGCTACGCGGCACTGCTGCTCGGGCTCGTCGTTGTCGCGCTGCTCTACGGGTCACTCACCCGTCAGGGGGGCACCGCGCAGGCGTCGGCACCACCCGCGTCGCAGCAGGACATCACGGCGGGCAAGGACTTGTTCCAGGCGACCTGCTCGAGCTGCCATGGCCTCGAGGCCCAGGGCACCAGTCAGGCACCGAGCCTGGTTGGCGCCGGGGCGGCCGCGGTGTACTTCCAGATGTCCACCGGCCGCATGCCGGCCAAGGAGGTCGGCGCGGAAAACCCCCGCGGGCCGGTCAAGTTCACCGAGCAGCAGATCTACCAGATCGCCGACTATGTGGCCTCCCTGGGCGGCGGCCCCGCGATTCCCACTGCCGAGCAGGTATCCACCGAGGGAGCGGACACCGCGCTCGGGTCAAACCTGTTCATGGCCAACTGCTCGCAGTGCCACGGCTTTGCCGGCGACAGCGGCGCGCTCACCTACGGCAAGTTCGCACCGCCGCTGACCCAGTCCACTCCGACGCAGATCTATACGGCGATGCTGACCGGGCCTGAGGCGATGCCGGTGTTCTCTGACGGAGCGCTCAGCCCGTCGGCCAAGCGCGACATCATCGCCTACATCACCGAGACGAGGGTCGAACCCAACCCCGGCGGCTTCTCGCTCGGCCGGATCGGTCCCGTCACCGAGGGCCTGGTGATCTTCCTTGGCGGGATGGGCTTCCTGGTGCTGATCGCGATGTGGATTACCGCCAAGCGGCGTGATCCAAGACCGACGGGGATGGAGCAGTAGTAATCATGAGCGACATGGAAGAGACCGAGGGGCACCCGAGCCCGGCTGTGCCGCACCGGGTGATCGGCACTCCCCCGCCCTCGCCGCGCCTGCTCGGGTCGACGGCCGTAGCCGATGGCGGCGACGGCGACGGCGCGGGCGAGGTCGCGGAGGCTGAGGGCGCGGAGCACATCGTCGGCCTCCCGCCGGACGACCCGAGGGTGATCGCGCACGCCAAGCGGGTGGAAAGGATAGTCGCGGCGTGCTTCACGTTCGCGTTCATCGCCGGCTGCGGATTCATCGCCGCCTACGTCGGCCTCGGGGTGCATTCGGTCGACAAGACCCTTCGCTCCAACCTCGCCCTGGGCACCTCGCTTTCCCTCGCGCTGGTCGCTCTCGGCCTAGGCGCGCTGCTCTGGGTGCGGCACCTGATGCCGAACGTCGAGATGGTCGAGGAGCGGCACGAATTGCGTTCTGACACCAAGGACCGGCAGGCGTTCGAGGAGTACTTCAAGGAGGGTGCGGCGAACAGCCAGTTCGTCAAGCGGCCGCTGGTGCGGCGCACCCTGATGCTCGGCACGCTCCCGCTGCTCGCCATCCCGGTCGTGCTGCTCCGCGACCTGGGGCCGGAGCCGGGGACAAGCCTGCGGCACACGGTGTGGAGCCCCGGTCGGCGGCTGCTCGTCTACGGCACCAACCAGCCAATCACCCCGGCCGAGTTCAGCGCGCCGGGCCAGTCGCTCACGATCGTGCCCGAGGGCTTCACCGACAATCCCGATGCCCTCGCCAAGGCCACCGTCACCCTGATCAAGTTCCGGCCCGGAGAGCTGAACGTCCCCACCACGACAGACGGCGATACGCTGATCGGCACGATGAACTGGACAGTTGACAACATCGTCGCCTACTCCAGGATCTGCACGCACGTGGGCTGCCCGGTGGGGCTGTACGAGCAGACCACGCACCATCTCCTGTGCCCCTGTCACCAGTCCACCTTCGACGCGTCGACCGGCGCGACCGTGATCTTCGGCCCGGCGCCACGGCCGCTGCCGCAGTTGCCGATGACCGTCGACGCGCAGGGGTACCTGGTGGCGAAGAGCGACTTCACCCAGCCCGTCGGCCCGAGTTTCTGGGAGCGCGGATGAGCGACAACTTTGACATTCCCAAGGCTCTCAGCGGCACCGGCGGGTGGCTCGACGACCGGTTCCACGGGGCGCGCGGGTTCCGCGTCCTGATGCGGAAGGTGTTTCCCGACCACTGGTCGTTCCTGCTCGGTGAGATCGCGTTGTGGTCGTTCGTCATCCTGCTGCTGACCGGGACCTTCCTGTCGCTGTTCTTCGTCCCGTCGATGACCGAAGTGACCTACCACGGGTCGTACGTCAAGCTGGACGGCATCCGGATGAGCGAGGCGTACCAGTCGACGCTGAACATCAGCTTCGACGTCCGGGGCGGGCTGCTGATGCGGCAGATCCACCACTGGGCCGCCGACCTATTCATGGCCGCGCTCATCATTCACATGC
>NZ_DATFYW010000051.1:0-10624 GCF_035314905.1 Mycobacterium sp. | reverse complement strand
CGTGCCCGACGTGGTCCCCAACACCGGCGCGCCCAGCGAGAATGCGCTCACCCAGTGCAGCGGCGGCGACCAGGGTCAGTGCATCGCGAACGAGTATTACGGGCCGGGCAACGTCCAGGTGCCGAACGTCAGCACCAGGGTTCAGCAGAGTCCGTAGCTGCGCGGGACGAACCTCAGCCCGCCTTTCGTGCCAGTTGCTTGACCTTGCCCCAGAACGGCTTCGGGCCGCACGACTGGCCCTGCGAAGCGATGATCGCCCGCACTGTCTGCCGGCAGCGGCCGCACGCGCTGCCGGCGCCGCAGGCGGCCGCCACCTGCTTCGACGACGCGGCGCCGTTGGCGACCGCGTCACGTACCGTCTCGGACGTTACGCCCATGCACAGGCAGACATACATAAGTAGGTAAGGCTACCTTAACCGGTGTGGGCGGTAAAGTGCTGGGCCTTACTGGAAGTCTTACGATAATGATTCCCGGCACTCGCGATGTCCTACAGTGACACCATGTCCGAATCCGGCGCCGGGCGCGTCGCACTGGTAATCGGCGGCGCTTCCGGCATCGGGTGGGCGACCGCCAGGGGGCTTTCCGCCGAGGGCTGCCGTGTCACGATTGCGGACCGCAACGCTGCGGGCGCCGCGGCGCGGGCGGATGAGCTTGGCGAGCCGCACGTCGCGGCCGGCGTCGATGTCACCGACGAGGAAAGTGTCGCAGCGTTGTTCGAGCGGGTCGGACCGGTCGACGTCGTCGTCAACACCGCCGGATTTAGCAACTTCGGGCGCATCGTCGACATGCCGGTCGCCGACTTCCGTTCCGTGGTGGACGTGTGCCTCACCGGGGCGTTCGTCGTCGCGAAGTACGCGGGCCGGCACTTGCGTGACGGCGGGTCGCTGGTGTCGGTGACGTCGTTGAACGCGCGGCTGGCCGCACCGGGGATGAGCGCGTACTGCGCGGCCAAGGCGGGACTCGCGATGCTGACCCAGGTCGCGGCACTGGAATTCGCGCCGCGCCGCATCAGGGTCAACGCCGTCTCGCCGGGCTTTGTGCACACGCCGCTGACCGAGCCGGTGACACTGGTACCGGCCGTATTGGACGACTACCTGGAGAACACCCCGCTGGGCCGCGTCGGCACGCCCGAAGACGTCGCCGACGCGGTGCTGTTCCTGTGCTCAGGCAAGGCGTCATGGCTGACGGGCGAGGTGCTCGACCTCAATGGGGGCGCCCATCTGAAGCGCTATCCCGACATCCTCGGCCACATCGACAGAATGGCGTCGGCGTGACGTCGGCCTCGGGAACGCCGATTCCGCGCCGCCCGACCGACGTGACGAGCGGATGGCTGTCAGCCGCACTGAGCGCACGGGGCGAACCTGTAAAGGTCAGCGATGTCGACGTCGTCGCCATCGGCACCGGTCAGACCGGAGCGACCTACCGGATCGCGGCGACGTATGCCTCCGACCGGCCCAACCTGCCCGAAACCTTCGTCATCAAGCTGCCGGCGCAGGACGACACCGTACGGGACAGAGTCACTCTGGGCTACCGGAGCGAGGTCGCGTTCTACGCCAGGGTCGCGCAGCACACGGCGGTGCCGACACCCGAGTGTTTCTACTGCGACATCACCGACGACGGTGGGGATTTCGCTCTGCTGCTTGCCGACATGGCGCCGGCCGTGCAGGGGAACCAGCTCGCCGGCTGCACTCCGCAGGAGGCACGCCTGGCGGTAACTGCGCTCGCAGGACTACACGGCCCGAGTTGGTGCGATCCCGCGTGGCTGGACCTGACCGGGGTGGCGATGCCGAAGCCCGGCGATGAGCCCGGAGCCAAAGGTCTCGGTGACGTCGCCCGCATCAGCGCCGAGATCACGCTGGACAAGCTCGGCACGCAGGTCAGCCCGGCCGACCGCGAAACGCTCACGGCGGCAATGAGTTTGGTGACACCGTGGCTGCTCGCCGAACCCGGCCGGTATTCCCTGATGCACGGCGACTACCGCCTGGACAACATGCTGTTCGACCCCGCCGTCAGCCGGGTCACAATAGTGGACTGGCAGACGATGGGAATCGGGTTGCCCGCGCGGGACTTGTCTTACTTCGCTGCGACCAGCCTGGTTCCCGAAACCCGGGCTGCGATCGAAGGACAGCTGGTCGACGACTACCACCGGGCATTGTCGACCTATGGTATCGCCGATTACGACCGCGACATGTGCTGGCGCGACTACCGGATGGGAATGCTGCAGGCGCCGTTGATCACCAGCCTGGGTTTCGCGTTCGCGGCGTCGACCGAACGCGGCGACGAGATGGTGGCGGTCATGTTGCGGCGCGGGTGTCAGGCGATCCGCGACGTGAGGACCTTGGAGCTCCTCGGCTGATCAGTACTGCGTCGAGCCCTGATCGACGAGATCCGCGTCGCGGTGACCAGTCGTGATTCGTCGGACGCCAGCCGGCACACGGCATCGGCGATGTCTTCCGGCTGGGCCACCCAGTCCGCCAGGAATGGGGTCAGCATGTTCGCCAACTGCGGATTGGTTTCCGTGGCCCGTCCGATCGCGGCGACCATGTCCCCGGTGCCCATCTCGGTGTTGACCGGACCCGGATGGACGCTGTTCACGCGGATCGAGCACTTGCCCAGTTCGGCGGCGAACGCACGGGCCATTCCGGTGACGGCGTGCTTGCTGGCGGTGTGGTGCACCGTGAACGGCTGCACCTTGACCCCGGCGGCGGAGCTGATCAGGATGACCGATCCGCCGCGGCCCCCGTCGATGATCTTCTGCGCCCCGGCCATCACCGTGTTCCACGTGCCAGTCACGTTGACGTCCATGACGTCGCGAAACGATTCGGGTGTTATCTCGTCCCAGGTCGCCGGAGCCGAGATACCGGCATTGGCGCCGATGATGTCGAGCCGTCCCAGCGCTGCGGCGGCGGCGTCGACAGCGTCCCGGAGTCCGTCGAAGTCGCGTATGTCGACGGTCCGGGCGAGGATGCGGCGACCGGTGGCTTCGACCAGACGCACCGTTTCGGCAAGGTCGTCCGGGGTCGCGGAGCGATATGGAACGCACGGCGGAAGCTTGCCCGCGATGTCGACGGCGATGATGTCGCGCCCTCGTTGGCCAACCGGACCGCGTGCGCCCTGCCCTGCCCGCGCGCCGCTCCGGTGATGAACGCCACCCTGCCCTTGAGTCGGCCGCTCAATTGCGCTGCGCCCCTTTCACAAGTCCTCCGCCGATGATCAGGCGCTGAATTTCGCTGGTGCCCTCGTATAGTCGCAGCAGCCGGACATCGCGGTAGATCCGCTCCACCGGTACCCCGTGCATGTAGCCGCTGCCGCCGTGGATCTGGACGGCGAGGTCGGCGACCGTGCCCGCCATCTCGGTGCAGAAAAGCTTCGCCGCCGAGGGGGCTATCCGTCGGTCTTCGTCGGTGACCCACTTGCGCGCGGCGTCCCGGACGAGAGCGCGCCCGGCGAGCACCCCCGTCTGCTGGTCGGCGATCATCGCCTGCACCAGTTGGAAGTTCCCGATCGGCGTACCGCCCTGCGTCGCCGTTGCGGCGTACGTGACCGATTCGTCGAGCGCGCGCTGAGCGGTTCCCACGGCCAGCGCGGCGATGTGCACGCGGCCGCGGGCCAGCGAGATCATCGCCGCCCGGTAGCCGATGTCTTCGTCGCCGCCGACCAGGGCACCGCCGGGAACGCGGACGTCGGTGAAGCTCACATCGGCGGTCCAGGCACCCTCCTGGCCCATCTTCGCGTCCTTGGCGCCCACCTCGACGCCCGGCGAGTTGGCGGGCACCAGGAAGACCGCGATGCCGGCGCCGTTGTCGTCGGCCGGGCGGGTGCGCGCGAAGACGACGAACAGATCGGCGACGGGCGCGTTGGTGATGAAGCGCTTCTGTCCGGAGATGACCCAGTCGTCGCCCTCCCGGACCGCCTTGGTGCGCAGCCCCGATGGGTTGGATCCCGCGCCCGGTTCGGTCAGCGCGAAGGAGGCGACGACGTCGCCGGAGGCCATGGCCTCCAGCCAGCGGGTCTTCTGCTCGTCGGTGCCGAAGCCGACCAGCACCTGGCCCGCGATGCCGTTGTTGGTGCCGAACATCGACCTCAGCGCAAGCGAGGTGTAGCCCAACTCCATGGCCAGCTCGACGTCTTGGGCCAGGTTCAGGCCGAGGCCGCCCCACGCCTGCGGAATGGCATACCCGAACAGTCCCATCTTCTTGGCCCCCTCGCGCAGGTCATCGGGAACTTTGTCCCCAGCGAGGATTTCCTGCTCTCGCGGGACGACGGCGGTGCGCACGAAGTGACGGGTCTGGGCGAGGATGTCACCGAAATCATCGTTTCCGACGGTGTCTGTGGTCATGGATCGACCCTCCTTCTCAGCGCAACATCATATATGAAATATGATGTGTGATTATGTCGATGCTGAGCGGTCGAACGGCGGTCGTGACAGGCGGTGCGCAGGGGCTGGGTTTTGCCATCGCGGAGCGCTTTGTCGCAGAAGGCGCCAGGGTGGTGCTGGGCGACCTGGACGCCGAAGCCAACCAGGCCGCGGTCGACCGGCTTGGGGGCCCCGACGTCGCGGCGGCCCTGCGGTGCGACGTCACCCGGGCAGGCGACGTGGCGGCCCTGGTGTCGGGCGCCGTCGAGCAGTTCGGCGGCTTGGACATCATGGTCAACAACGCCGGGATCACCCGGGACGCGACGATGCGCAAGATGACCGAGGAGCAGTTCGACCAGGTCATCGCGGTGCATCTGAAGGGAACCTGGAACGGCATGCGCACGGCCGCGGCGATCATGCGGGAGAACAAGCACGGGGTGATCGTCAACATGTCGTCGCTGTCGGGAAAGATCGGCCTGGCGGGGCAGACGAACTACTCGGCGGCCAAGGCCGGCATCGTCGGCATGACCAAGGCGGCGGCCAAGGAACTGGCCCATCTCGGTGTGCGGGTCAACGCGATCGCCCCCGGGCTCATCCGGTCCGCGATGACCGAAGCCATGCCGCAACACATCTGGGACCAGAAGGTCGCCGAGGTGCCGATGGGCCGGGCGGGGGAGCCCGGCGAGGTCGCCGCGGTGGCCCTGTTTTTGGCCAGCGACCTGTCCTCGTACATGACCGGCACCGTCCTCGAGGTCACCGGCGGCCGGTTCATGTGACCACCCACGATGAGGAATAACGATGCGCGAAGCCGTTGTCTGTGAGCCCGTCCGCACCCCGATCGGCCGCTACGGCGGCATGTTCAAGTCGCTGACCGCCGTCGACCTCGGCGTCGCGGCCCTGCGTGGGCTGCTCGACCGGACCGGCGTCCCGGCCGAATCGGTGCAGGACGTGATCCTCGGGCACTGCTATCCGTCCAGTGAGGCGCCGGCGATCGGCCGCGTGGTCGCGCTCGACGCCGGTCTGCCCGTGACGGTTCCCGGCATGCAGGTCGACCGCCGGTGCGGCTCCGGTTTGCAGGCCGTGATCCAGGCCTGCCTGCAGGTCGGCAACGGCGACAACGACCTCGTCGTTGCCGGCGGTGCGGAGAGCATGAGCAACGTCCCCTTCTACTCCACCGACATGCGATGGGGCGGCGCTCGTGGCGGCATCAAGGTGCACGACGGGCTGGCGCGCGGGCGCACGACCGCCGGCGGACGCCACCACCCCGTTGCGGGCGGGATGCTCGAGACCGCCGAGAACCTGCGGCGCCGGTACCGCATCTCCCGCGCGGAGCAGGACGAGCTTGCGGTCGCGTCCCACCAGCGGGCGGTGGCCGCCCAGAAGGACGGCACCCTCGCCGAGGAGATCATTCCCGTGGCGGTGCCCACCCGCCACGGCGAAGAGGTGATCGAGACCGACGAGCACCCGCGCGCCGACACGTCGTTGGAGTCACTCGGCAAGCTCAAACCCGTTCTGGCGGGCCAGGATCCGGAGGCGACGGTCACGGCGGGCAATGCCAGCGGTCAGAACGACGCCGCCTCGATGTGCGTCGTCACGACCCCGCAGAAGGCCGACGAGCTGGGACTCACGCCGTTGGTGCGGTTGCTGTCGTGGGGGCTGGCCGGCGTGGCGCCGGACGTCATGGGCATCGGTCCGGTGCCCGCAACCGAAGTCGCGCTCGCCAAGGCCGGCCTGCGCCGCAGCGACATCGACGTCATCGAACTGAACGAAGCCTTCGCCGCGCAGGCGCTTGCGGTGATGCGGGAGTGGGGATTCGGCGCGGCCGATCGCGAACGAACCAACGTGCGCGGCTCCGGAATCTCCCTCGGTCACCCCGTCGGCGCCACGGGCGGGCGGATGCTGGCCACGCTCGCGCGCGAACTCGGCCGGCGGGAGGCACGCTACGGCTTGGAGACGATGTGCATCGGCGGCGGGCAGGGCCTCGCCGCGGTCTTCGAACGGGTCGCGCCGAAGTGAACCAGCCCGGGCAGCCGGCGGCGCTGCCGCTGACCGGCACCACGGTCGTGGAGGTGTCCAGCTTCGTGGCCGCCCCGTTGTGCGGCATGACCCTGGCTCAACTCGGAGCCGAGGTGATTCGCGTCGACCCGATCGGCGGCGCGTCCGACTTTCGCCGGTGGCCCCTGGCGGCCGGTGGCACGTCGATCTACTGGACGGGACTGAACAAGGGAAAGCGTTCGGCAACGGTCGATTTGCGCTCGCCGGAAGGGCAGCGGCTCGTTCAGCGGCTCATCGTGGAAGGCGACGGCATCGTGGTCACCAACGCCGCGGGTCTGGGCGCCTTGGCGCACGAGCGGCTGGCGGAGCTGCGGCCCGACGTGATTCATGCTCAGTTGCTCGGCCGCGGTGACGGGTCGACCGGTGTGGATTACACGGTCAACGCCGCGATCGGTTTTCCGCTCGTCACCGGTCCAGCGGATCACGCCGGGCCGGTCAACCACGTACTGCCGGCCTGGGACGTGTGCTGCGGCCTGTACGCCGCGCTCGCGGTGACCGCCGCCGTGCGCCGCCGGGATGTTTCCGGGGAGGGTGCCCGCATCAGCCTGGCGCTGGAGGACGTCGCGCTGGCGACCGCCGGGAACCTGGGCCTGTTGACGGAGCCTCAAGTCAACGGCACCGAACGCCAGCGCCTCGGCAACGCGATCTATGGGCAGTACGGCCAGGATTTCATCAGCGGGGACGGCGTCCGGTTCATGGTGGTCACGTTGACCGGACGCCATTTTCGCGACCTGGTCGAAGTGTCCGGGACGGGACCTGCCGTGTCCGCGCTCGCCGGGGCACTCTCGGCCGACTTCGACTCCGAAGGTGAGCGCTACCGCCACCGCGGCGTGCTGAGCGGCCTGTTCGCCGCCTGGTTCGCCGACCACACGGCCGACGAGATCACCGACGCCCTGTCTCCCACCACGGTGTTGTTCGAGCGCTACCGAACCTTCGGGGAGGTGGCAGGCGACGAGCGGGTGACCGGGAACCCGTTGTTCTCCCGGCTCACTCAGCCCGGTGTCGGCGAATACCTGGCGCCCGGGCTGCCGGCCCAGCTCGACGGTGTCCATCCGGCCGGCGCACCCGCTCCGGACCTGGGGCAGCACACCGCCGACGTGCTGGCACAGAAACTGGGACTGAACCCCGATGAGATCACGCGCCTGGTTTCAGCGGGCACGATCGGCGCACTTGGGTCCCCGCGAAAAGTCAAGGGAGAACGCCAATGACCAAACTGGCCCGAACGCTCGGCCTCACCGAGTTCCAGACCGAAATTATCTCGACGGTGCGCCAGTTCGTCGACAAGGAAGTCATCCCCAACGCGCCGGAGCTTGAGCGCACCGACACCTATCCGCAGGACATCGTCGATCAGATGCGCGAGATGGGTCTGTTCGGCCTGATGATTCCCGAGGAGTACGGGGGACTTGGCGAATCGCTGCTGACCTACGCATTGTGCGTTGAGGAGTTGGCACGCGGCTGGATGAGCATCTCCGGGGTGATTAACACCCATTTCATCGTGGCCTACATGCTGCGCCAGCATGGAACCGACAGGCAGAAAGAGCATTTCCTGCCGCGCATGGCGACCGGGGAGACCCGTGGCGCCTTTTCGATGTCCGAACCGGAGTTGGGCTCCGATGTGGCGGCGATCCGGACCCGGGCCACGCGCACCGCCGACGGGAATTACACCATCGACGGCCAGAAGATGTGGTTGACCAACGGTGGCAGTTCGACGTTGGTCGCGGTGTTGGTGCGAACCGACGAAGGCGCCGACAAGCCCCACCGCAACCTGACCGCGTTCCTGATCGAAAAGCCCACCGGCTTCGGCGAAGTCGCGCCCGGGCTGCTCATCCCCGGCAAGATCGACAAACTCGGCTACAAGGGCATCGACACGACCGAACTCATCTTCGACGGTTATCAGGCCGGTGCCGGCGACATCCTCGGTGGCAGGCCCGGGCAAGGGTTCTTCCAGATGATGGACGGAATCGAGGTCGGCCGGGTGAACGTGTCGGCCCGTGCCTGCGGCGTCGGCATCCGTGCGTTCGAACTCGCCGTTCGATACGCGCAGCAGCGCAGTACGTTCGGAAAACCCATCGCCGAGCATCAGGCCATCGCGTTTCAGCTCGCGGAGATGGCGACCAAGGTCGAGGCCGCGCATCTGATGATGGTGAACGCGGCGCGTCTGAAGGATTCGGGGGAGCGCAACGACTTGGCGGCCGGCATGGCCAAGTATTTGGCCAGCGAGTTCTGCAGCGAGGTCACCCAGCAGAGCTTTCGCATCCACGGCGGGTACGGCTATTCCAAGGAGTATGAGATCGAACGGCTCATGCGCGACGCCCCCTTCCTGCTCATCGGCGAAGGAACCAGCGAAATACAGAAGCAGATCATCAGCAAGCGATTGCTGTCCGAGTACCGGATCTGAAGGGGACCACGGTGACCGCTCCCGATTTTGCGGCGCGGCCGCAGCTTTCCGACGATGTGGCGCGTTACGTCCGGCAGCGGATATTCGAGGGCACCTACAGCGCCGGCGAATACGTTCGCCTCGACCAGGTCGCCGCGGAGTTGGGCATCAGTGTCACGCCGGTGCGTGAGGCACTGTTCCAGCTGCGCGCCGAGGGTTTGCTCACTCAGCAGCCCCGGCGCGGATTCATGGTCCTGCCGGTCACCGGGCGAGACCTCGCCGACGTGTCCGGCGTGCAGGCCCACATCGGCGGCGAACTGGCCGCCCGCGCGGCGATGAGGGTGACCGACGAGCAATTGGGTGAGCTGAAAGCGATTCAGGCCCAGCTCGAGGACGCCTACACCCGCGGCGACCGCGAGGCCGCGGTGCGCCTCAACCACGAGTTCCACCGCGCGATCAACGTCGCCGCCGACTCGCCGAAGTTGTCCCAGATGATGTCGCAGATCACGCGTTACGCGCCGGAATCCGTTTTCCCCACCATCGCGGGCTGGCCGGCCCGGTCGCGCAAGGATCATCGGCGGGTCCTGGCTGCGCTTCAGCACCGTGACGCCCCGCGGGCGCGTGCGGCCATGTCGGAGCACTTCGTCGCCGGCGTGGCGCCGCTGATCGATCACCTCACCCAACACGGGGTGATGGACTGACGAGCCCTGGCGCTCCTACTGTACCGTCTACAGTATGACCGCGCGGATCATCGATGAAGCGGCGAACGTGTTTGCCGACCCGCTCGCGTACACCGACGAGGCGGGACTTGACGCCGCATTGACCCATCTGCGCGCCGACGCTCCGGTGTCGTGGGTGCAAGCCCCCGATTACCGGCCGTTCTGGGCGATCACCAAGCACGCCGACATCATGGAGATCGAGCGTGCCAGCACGGTTTTCACCAATTCGCCCCGGCCGGTGCTGATTACCGCGCAAGCCGATGAGCTGCACGCCGTCGCGGGCGTCCGCACGCTCATCCACATGGATGACCCACAGCATCGCGTCGTGCGCGCGATCGGCGCGGACTGGTTCCGGCCCAGGGCCATGCGGGCGCTCAAGACCCGCGTCGACGAACTCGCGCGAATCTACGTCGACAGGATGCTTGCGGCGGGCACCGAGTGCGACTTCGTCCAGGAGGTGGCCGTCAACTACCCGCTGTATGTGATCCTGTCGCTGCTCGGGCTGCCGGAGTCCGACTTCCCGCGCCTGCTGCGGCTGACGCAGGAGCTGTTCGGCAGTGATGACGACGAGTTCAAACGCGGCACCACCAGCGAGGACCAGTCGGCTGCCCTGCTTGACATGTTCCGGTACTTCACCGACCTGACCGCCGCGCGGCGTGAACGCCCGACCGAGGATATGGCCTCGGCCATCGCCAACGCCCGCGTCGACGGCGAACCGCTGTCCGACGTGGACACCGTCTCGTACTACGCCATCATCGCCACGGCGGGCCACGACACCACCAGCGCGACGATTTCCGGCGGGTTGTTGGCTTTGCTCGAACATCCCGACCAGCGGGAGCGCCTGCGTGCCGATCCTTCGCTCATGCCGTTGGCCACCGAGGAGATGATCCGCTGGGTTACCCCGGTCAAGGCGTTCATGCGCACCGCGGCGGAGGATGCGACGGTGCGCGGCGTACCGATCGCCGCCGGCGAATCCCTGCTGCTGTCGTATGTTTCCGGCAACCGCGACGAGGATGTCTTCCCCGCGCCGTTCCGATTCGATGTGGGCCGCGACCCCAACAAGCACGTCGCCTTCGGCTACGGGGTGCACTTCTGCCTCGGCGCCGCACTGGCCCG
>NZ_DATFYW010000050.1:0-21662 GCF_035314905.1 Mycobacterium sp. | reverse complement strand
GCGGCCCCGAGTGGAACCCGGCTTGGTTGTGGGCCCGGCTCCGCAAACCCGCTGTGCACCCCGGTGAGGCGGCCGCGACCTGACGCGCTGTCAGTAGCGGTAGTGGTCGGCCTTGTACGGGCCCTCGACGTCGACCCCGATGTACTCGGCCTGCTCCTTGGTGAGCTTGGTCAAATGACCGCCGAGGGCGGCGACGTGGATGCGGGCCACCTTCTCGTCGAGCTTCTTCGGCAACCGGTACACCTCGTTGTCGTAGGTGTCGTTTTTGGTCCACAGCTCGATCTGCGCGATCACCTGGTTGGAGAAGCTGTTGCTCATCACGAACGACGGATGCCCGGTCGCGTTGCCGAGGTTCAGCAGCCGGCCCTCGCTCAGCACGATGATCGAATGGCCATCAGGGAACACGAACTCGTCGACCTGCGGCTTGATGTTGATGCGATGGATCTTCGGGTCGCGTTCCAGCGCGGCCATGTCGATCTCGTTGTCGAAGTGGCCGATGTTGCCCAGGATCGCCTTGTCTTTCATCGCGCGCATGTGGTCGAGCGTGATGATGTCCTTGTTGCCCGTCGCGGTGATCACGATGTCCGCTTCGCCGATCGCGTCCTCGACGCTCTTGACGTCGAAGCCCTCCATCAGCGCCTGAAGGGCGTTGATCGGGTCGATCTCGGTGACGGTGACGCGGGCACCCTGGCCCTTCAGCGACTCCGCGCAGCCCTTGCCGACGTCGCCGTAGCCGCATACCAGCACGTTCTTGCCACCGATCAGCACATCGGTGCCGCGGTTGATGCCGTCGATCAGCGAGTGCCGGGTGCCATACTTGTTGTCGAATTTGCTCTTGGTCACCGAGTCGTTGACGTTGATGGCCGGGAATTTCAGCTCCCCGGAAGCCGCGTACTGGTAGAGCCGCAGCACGCCCGTCGTGGTCTCCTCGGTGACGCCCCTGACGGACTCGGCGATCTTCGTCCACTTCGTTTGGTCGGTCTCGAAGCGCTCCCGCAGCCGGGCCAGGAATACCTTCCATTCGGTCGAGTCATCGTCCTCGGCCGGCGGCACGACACCGGCCGCCTCGTATTGCGCGCCCCGCAGCACCAGCATCGTCGCGTCGCCGCCGTCGTCGAGGATCATGTTGGCCGGCTCCTTCGGCCACGTCAGCATCTGCTCGGTGGCCCACCAGTACTCCTCGAGCGTCTCGCCCTTCCACGCGAACACGGGAACACCCTGCGGTTCCTCAGGTGTGCCGTGCCGGCCGACGACGGCGGCCGCCGCCGCGTGGTCCTGAGTGGAGAAGATGTTGCACGACGCCCACCGCACCTCGGCGCCCAGTTCGACGAGGGTCTCGATCAGCACCGCGGTCTGCACCGTCATGTGCAGCGAGCCGGAGATGCGCGCACCCTTCAGCGGCTGCACCTCGGCGTACTCGCGGCGCAGCGCCATGAGGCCCGGCATCTCGTGCTCCGCGAGGCGGATCTCCTTGCGGCCGAAGTCGGCCAGCGAGAGGTCGGCGACCTTGAATTCGATTCCGTTGCGGACGTCAGGTGTCAGCCGCTGCTCTGTGGTGGTCATGGTTGTCCTTCTCGTAAGCCTGCCCCGAATACTTAGCTTAAGTACACATTAGTCGACGACTCATCCGGCCTCGACCACGCCGTGGCGCTCGGCGAACGGCGTCAGCAGCCGGGCCAGGTCGACGGCGACGTCGTGGTCTGCCTCCGGTGGCATCGACACGTAGCTCATCGCCAACCGCACGATAGCGCGTGCCAGCACCCCGGCGTCCTCGTCGCTGACCTTGACCCAGCCCTGCTGGAAAGAAGCGGTCAACCGCTGCGAACAATGCGTGATGATCGGCGCGCTGTCGGTCGTGATGATCTGCAGCAGATCGGGCTTGGCCTCGCCACTCAGCAGCGAGATGACCAGGGGGTCGGACGCGGATTGGGCGAAAAACGACCGGAAGCCCCGCACGAAGGCCGCGTAGATGTCGCCGACGTTGGCTTCGATCGCGGTCTCGACGGCGTCGACGAGCCCGTCGGCCGCCCGCAACGCATACGCCTGCGCGAGGCCGTGCCGCGACCCGAACTCGTTGTAGATGGTCTGGCGGCTGATCCCGGCCGCGCGGGCCACGTCGGCCAGCGTGATGGCCGACCAGTCACGGGTGAGCAGCAGCTCCCGCATGCCGTCGAGGATCGAGTCCCGAAGCAGCACCCGCGACGCCTCGGCATACGGGACTCGCTGCGGCGATCTCCCACGTGTCACAGGCGCGAGACTAGCGCTCACGAACGGGCAACCTCCACCATCTCGAAGTCGGCCTTGGCGGCCCCGCAGTCTGGGCAGCTCCAGTCGTCGGGGATCTCGTCCCAGCGGGTGCCGCGCGCGATCCCGTCCTCCGGCCAGCCCAGCGCTTCGTCATACTCGAAGCCGCATTGGATGCAGCGGAACAGCCTGAAGTCATCGGTGCTCACTTCGTTACCTCCATCGGTTCGAAGTCGACCTTCTCGCGCACCCCGCAGTCGGGGCAGCACCAGTCGTCGGGAATCTGATCCCACCGCGTGCCCGGCGGATAGCCTTCGCGCGCGGCGCCTGTCGCCTCGTCGTAGACGTAGTCGCACACCGGGCAGAGGTACGCGCTCACGCGTGGACCCCGTACCGTTGCAGCAGCTTCGCCCGCTTGGCCGGCTGCAGATGCGCCCTGCTGACCTCGCCGCCGTAATGCGCCAGCACACGCTTGTCCATGACGTGCCGCCACAGCGGCGGGAAGTACGCAAGGCAGATCATGCTGGCGTATCCGCTCGGGAGGTTCGGCGCGCCGTCGAAGCTGCGCAGCGCCTGGTAGCGACGCGTTGGGTTCGCGTGATGGTCGCTGTGCCGCTGCAGGTGGTAGAGGAAGATGTTGGTCACCAGGTGGTCGGAGTTCCAGCTGTGTTCGGGTGTGCAGCGTTCGTAGCGCCCGCTAGCGGCCTGCTGCCGAAGCAGCCCGTAGTGCTCGAGGTAGTTCACGGTCTCCAACAGCACGAACCCGAAGACGGCCTGGATCACGACGAACGGGAGCAGCGCGAACCCGAAGATCGCGACCAGCACGCCCCACAGCATGACCGACATCAACCACGCGTTGAGCACGTCGTTGCGAAGGTTGAGCACGCTGTTGCCGAGCCGGCGCATCCGCTGGGCCTCCAGATGCCACGATGAGCGCAGGCTGCCCCAGATGCTGCGCGGCAGAAACGCCCACAGGCTCTCGCCCATCCGCGCGCTCGCCGGATCCTCCGGCGTCGCGACACGCACGTGGTGGCCACGGTTGTGCTCGATTAAGAAGTGGCCGTAACAGGTCTGCGCGAGCGTGATTTTCGACAGCCACCTCTCCAGCGCGTCCTTCTTGTGGCCGAGCTCGTGCGCGGTGTTGATGCCCACCCCGCCGAGCACCCCAACCGATAGCGCGACCCCGATCTTGGACACCCAGCCCAACGGCCCGTCAAAACCCAGCCAGCTCAGGTTGGCGGCGGTGAACAGATACGCGCCGAACACCACGCTGGCGTACTGGAACGGAATGAACGCATAGGTGCAGTAGCGGTAGTAGGGGTCGTTCTGGAGTTGCTCCATCACCTCGTCGGGCGGGTTCTGACCGTCGGGACCGAATCGCAGATCCAGCAGCGGCAGCAGGACGTAGATCAGTAGCGGACCGATCCAGAACAGCACCTGCGACGCGCTCCGCCAGCCCAGCTGGTTCATCGCCCAGACCACCGGCAGCACCACGAACAGCGCGGTCGGGGCGATCAGCCCCGTCAGCCACAGGTGCCGCTTCTTGTCGCGCCAGACTTCCGGCGTTTCAGCCGTCAACGCACTCACCTCCGAGAGCCGGATCACATCACGGCTTTACTCTAGAGGGCAGTTTGTCTGTTGTCTAGACATGAATCCCTATTTTGTAAACAGCGGTCGCGCCTGGGCCGCCTCCCTGGTCGCAAGCACGGAATGGCGCCGGCCGTACCCGAAGTAGACGACCATGCCGATCAGCATCCATACGACGAAGCGGATCCACGTCAGCAACGTGAGGTTCAGCATCAACCACAGGCAGGCGATGATCGACGCGATCGGCAGCGCCGGCACCCACGGCGCGCGGAAGCCGCGCGGCAGGTCGGGACGCGTCCGGCGCAGGATGATCACGCCGCCCGACACCAGCGCGAACGCGAACAACGTGCCGACGTTGACCATTTCCTCGAGCTTGCCGATCGGGAACACCGACGCCGCCACCGCGATCAGCACGCCGACCAGCACCGTGATCCGCACCGGTGTGCCGCGCGACCCGGTCTTGGCCAGCGCGCGGGGTAGCAGTCCGTCACGTGCCATCGCGAATAGCACCCGGCTCTGGCCCAGCATCAGCACGATCACCACCGTGGTGAGCCCGGCCAGCGCCCCGATCGCGACCACCTCTGCGGCCCAGTTGACCCCGTTGGCCTTGAACGCGGTGGCCAGGTTCGCGTGCCCGCCGCCGGCTTTGTCCTTGAGCTCGGTGTAGCGCACCATGCCCGAAAGAACCACGGAGACCGCCACATACAGGACGGTCACGATGGCCAGCGTGGCCAGGATGCCGCGGGGCACGTCGCGCTGCGGGTTCTTGGTTTCTTCGGCCGTGGTGGCGACCACGTCGAATCCGATGAACGCGAAGAACACGATCGATGCCCCGGCCAGCACGCCGTACCACCCGTAGTCGCTTCCCGACGCGCCGGTCAGCAGCGAGAACACCGACTGCTCGGCATGCGACTGACTGGGCTGGCCGGGCGGCACGAACGGCGAGAAGTTGCCGACCTTGATGTAGAACGCGCCGACAACGACGACGAGCACGACCACCGAGACCTTGACGAGAGTGATCACGGCGCTGACGTTCGATGACAGCTTGGTCCCCAGCGCCAGCAGCGTGGTGAGAATCGCAACGATCAGCAAGGCGCCCCAGTCCAGCGTCACCGGCCCGAATTTGGCTGTGCCACCCGAGAATCCGAACACCGTGCCGAGGTAGCTCGACCAGCCCTTGGCCACCACGGCGGCACCCACCGCGAACTCGAGGATCAGGTCCCACCCGATCACCCATGCGGTGAACTCCCCGAAGGTCGCATAGGAGAACGTGTAGGCGCTGCCGGCCACCGGGAGCGTCGACGCGAACTCGGCGTAGCACAGCGCCGCCAGCCCGCAGGTGACCGCCGCGATGACGAACGAGACCGAGATCGCCGGACCGGTCAGGTTGCCGGCCGTCGACGCGGTGATCGTGAAGATGCCCGCGCCGATCACGACCGATACGCCGAAGACGGTCAGGTCCCACCAGGTCAGGTCCTTGCGGAGCCGGCTGTCCGGCTCGTCGGTGTCCTGTATCGATTGCTCGACGGACTTCGTCCGCCATCGATTCCCCATGTGCGCCCCCTCTCCCTCGGCAATGTACTCAAGTACTGTGCTCCCCCATGGGGAGGCTTTCCGAACACGCTGTCGTGATCGGTGCCAGCATTGCGGGTCTGTGTGCGGCGCGCGTGTTGTCGGACTTCTACGACCACGTGACGCTGTTCGACCGCGACACGCTGCCGGACACCCCGGCCAACCGGGCCGCGGTCCCGCAGGGACGCCACGTGCACATCCTGATGGCCCGCGGCGCGCAGGAGTTCGGCGCGTTGTTTCCCGGCCTGCTCGACGAGATGGTTCACGCGGGCGTGCCGATCCTCGAGGACCAGCCCGGATCCATCCACTTCGGCGCGGCCGGCCACGTGCTGGGCATGCCGACCGAGTTGCGGGAGACCTTCACCACCTACGTCCCGAGCCGGCCCCACCTCGAGTGGCAGATCCGGCGCCGCACCTCGGCACTGCCCAACGTGCAGATCAGGCAGGGCGCCGTCAACGCACCGCGCTATGACGGCTACGACCGGCGGGTGACCGGGGTGGTGCTCGAGGATGGCCCGTTCGTGCCGGCCGACCTGGTCGTCGATGCCTCCGGTCGCGGCACGCGGCTGCCGGTGTGGTTGTCGGAGTGGGGATACGGCAGGCCCACCGAGGACACCGTCGATGTCGGCATCGGGTACGCGACTCACCAGTTGCGCATTCCGGACGGCCTGATCGAGGAGAAGGTCATCGTGGCAGGGGCTTCTCGCGAACAACCGGTCGGCCTGGGGATGCTCTACTACGAGGACTGCACCTGGGGGCTGACCACGTTCGGCGTGGCCAAGGTTGAGCCCCCGCAAGACTTCCCCGGAATGTGCGCGGTGGCCGAGAAGATCCTGCCCGCACACCATGCCGCCGCGATCCGCCAGGCGGAGCCGATCGGCGAGGTGGCGTTTCACAAATACCCGACGAGCAGGTGGCGCCGCTACGACAAGCTGCCAAGGTTCCCTGCCGGGATCGTGCCGTTCGGCGACGCGGTCGCCAGCTTCAATCCGACCTATGGCCAGGGCATGACGATGACTTCGCTGCAGGCCGGTCATCTGCGCCGTGCACTCCAGTTACCCGACGCGCACGTTGCCGCCGAGGTGAACCGTGCGACGGCCAAGACGACCTTTCCGGTCTGGACCATGAACGCGATCGGCGACCTGGTCCTGCACCGTGCCGGCGGACCGATGCCCCGCTGGTATCCGTGGGTGGGCGAATTGTTCGACCAGTTCCTCGGAGCCGCCGAAACCGAGCCGGTGCTCGCGGAGTGGTTCCTGCGCCGGTTCAGCCTGCTGGACAGCCTTTACATGATCCCGTCGGCGGGCATCGTCGGCCGTGCCGTCCGCCACAACATGCGGTGCTGGTGGGCCGAACGCCGCCGGATGCCCTCAGGGCCGGCCGCCTACTCCATCAGCACCCGGTCCAGGTCCGGCTCCAGGTAGATCACCCGCGCGGCGGGCACCGCGGAACGGATCCGCACCTCCGCGTCGTCGATGACTCGTGCGACCGTCGCCAGATCGCAATCCGGTGCCAGCGCGATCTTCGCGCCCACCAGCATCTCCTCTGGGCCCAGATATTGCGTGCGGAGATGGATCACACGGTCGACGTGCGGGGTGCCGTCGAGTGCCGCCTGGATGGCGTGCAGCTGATCGGCCGTCGCACCCTCGCCGATCAGCAGGCTGTGCATCTCGATCATCAGGATCACCGCGATCACGCCCAGTAGCACACCGATGCCGGCGGTGCCGATGCCGTCCCAGACCGCGTTGCCGGTCAGTACGGTCAGCCCGACGCCCGCCAGCGCCAAGATCAGGCCGGTCAATGCGCCGGTGTCCTCCAGCAGCACCACCGGCAGTTCCGGGTTGCGCGAGTTGCGGATGAACCTCCACCAGCCGCCGGAACCCTTCAGCGGGCGCGACTCCACGATCGCGGTGCGAAAGCTGAACGCCTCCAGCCCAATTGCGACGATCAGGATCACGATCGCGACCAGCGGTGAGCTGAGGCGCTCGGGATGGGTGATCTTGTGATAGCCCTCGTAGAGCGCGAATACCGAGCCGACACTGAACAAAACCAGCGCCACCACAAACGAGTAGAAGAAGCGGCTGCGGCCGTAGCCGAACGGGTGCAACGGGTCGGGTTCCTTGCGGGCCTCGCGCTGACCGAACAGCAGCAGTCCCTGATTGGATGTGTCAGCCACCGAGTGCACCGATTCGGCGAGCATCGAAGAGCTTCCGGTGATGAGGTAGCCGATGAACTTCGCCAGCGCGATGCCGGCATTGGCGGCCAGGGCCGCCACTATGGCCCGGGTGCTACCGCCTGCCGACATCGCTCACAGCCCGACACTCACCCGGAACAGCTCCGACGGCTGCTCGGCGACCAACCGGATCGGTCCGTCGTCGGCGGACACCCACGCGGCCCGGCCGCGATCCACCGTCAACGACGACGACTTGGCGTGAACCAGCATCGCCCCCCCGGTGCACAGCAGGATCTGCGGGCCTTCGTGGCGGACAACGGTGTCGATCTCGTGGCCGACGTGCTCACCCTCGATGCGCAGGCAGGACACCGCGAACTCGGTCGCGGGTGTGCCATAGATCAGCTCCGGCCCCTCGCGCCACGTTCCGGCGCGGAGCGACGCCTCGGCTGCAGGACGAAAGTCCAGCACCCGCAACAACTCTGGCACGTCGACGTGCTTGGGTGTCAACCCGCCCCGCAGCACGTTGTCGGAGTTGGCCATCACCTCGACGCCCATGCCGCGCAGATACGTGTGCAGGTTCCCTGCGGGCAGGAAGATTGCCTCGCCGGCCCGCAGGCTGATCCTGTTCAGCAGCAGCGCGGCCAGCACGCCCGCGTCACCGGGATAGCGCTCGCCCAGCTCGAGGATATCCTTCATTTCCGCTGCGAATTCCGTTGCGCCGGAGCGGATATAGTGGATCGCGCCCTCGATCACAGCGGGCACCAGGACATCGAGGTCGGGCTGCGGCGCGGTGATCCACGTCGTGAACAGTGCCCTCAGGCCATCGGCCTCGGGCTGGCCGCTCAACAGGTCGACGAACGGGTCGAGGTCGGAGACCGCCAACGCTTTCATCAGCTCCACCGTGCGCGCGGGTTCCCGGAAGCCTGCGAGCGCCTCGAACTGGTTCAGCGCGACCAACAGTTCCGGCTTGTGGCAGCGATCCCGGTAGTTGCGTGTGGGCGAGGTGATCGGGATACCGAGTCTCTCCTCGCGCTCGAAGCCTTCGGCCGCCTGCTGCGCGCTCGGGTGGGCCTGCAGCGATAGCGGTTCGTCGGCCGCGAGCACCTTCACCAGAAACGGCAGGGTGTCGCCGAACCGCTCACACACGGCGGCGCCCAACTGGCCCTCCGGGTCGGCAGCCAGCGCGTCGAGCAACGACCGCTCACCGGCCTCGGTCTCCAGCCATGCCGGGTCGCCCGGATGGGCACCGAACCACAGTTCCGCTTCGGGATGCGGTGTGGGCGTGGGCCTCCCGGTGAACTCGGCGATCGCCGTCCGCGACCCCCACGCGTAGGTGCGCACCGCGCCACGTAACAGGTACACCTGCTAACCCCGGACCAATCGCAGGTATACCGCTGCCATCTCCAGCCGCACCGCCAACACCCCCAGTTGTTGCTCCGCGCCACCCGAGCCGACCGATGTCGCGTCCGGAACGTCCTCGGCGCCGATGATGTCGACGTCGGCGTGGTCCGCCACTCGCGCCGCGACCACCGGCCGCTCCCCGTTCAGGGTAAGCGCGAGCACCCGGAATCGTTCCGGCAACGGACCGTCGATCTCTTCATCGTGGAACAGCGCGTCAACGGGGTCGGCGACGGTGGCCGACCGCAGCCCGACGAGCGCATCGCGCAGACAGGTCGCCGCTGCGGCCTCGCCGGCGACCCGCAGCAGGATCGCACTGCCGTGGTGAGCCAGTGCCAGCGGCGCCGCCGAGTCGGCGGTCAGCACCACCCGACGCCCGATCATGCGCTCGGTCAGCGCCTTTGCGGGGTTTGTGAACAGCTCACGAGAAGCACTGCTGCGCAACGCTTCCGCGTCGAGCTCGTCGGCCAGCGAAGCGACGTCGATGTGCATCCCGTCGTCGACGGCCGCGACCGTGGCCAGCCCGGCGGCAAGATACCGGCAGAGCCCGAACGCGTCATCCACCGGCAGTCGCGGGGACAGCACGGCGGCGCGGCTCGCGGTGGCGTCGCGCAGCGGCCCCTCGTACGGCGCCACGATGACCACGCGGGCGCCGCGCCGCACCCCGGTCACGGCCGCACCCGCCAGCATCGGGTCACCGGGATCGGCACCGGCCACCACGAGCAAGTCGAGGGGCCCGATCCACGAGGGCGCACCGGACGCAACGACGAACGGCTCGCCCGCCGCGGTGCCGAGCGTCGCCGCGAGCATGCTGCCCGCCGTCGCGGCGGCACCGCGGCCGGCTACCCAGATCACGGTGCGGGGCCTTGCTCCGGCGACCGACTCCAGCGCACCCTCCTCGACCGCCGCTGCGGTCGCACGGACGTGCGCCCCGGCCATCGACGCCCTGCGCAACAGACCCTCGCGGTCGGCGGCGATCAAGCCTTCGGCGTCGTCGAGGTCGATCACGGAACCGATGGCGTTCACCTCGCCGCCCCCGCATGCGAATTGATTTGCGCGGCAATCTGTTCGACAACCTTGTCAACGTCTTCTCTGGTGCGCGCCTCGACGTTGAGCCGTAGCAGCGGCTCGGTGTTGGATGTGCGCAGGTTGAACCAGGTGCCATCACCGACGTCGACTGTCACGCCGTCGAGGTGGTCGATGGACGCGATCTTGGTGCCGAACGACCGCAGCACCGCCTCGATACACGTGTCTGCGTCGTCGACGGTGAAGTTGATCTCGCCGGACAATTCGTAGCGCTGATAGTCGGCCGTCAACTCCGACAGCGGCCGGTTCTGCTCGCCGAGCGCGGCCAGCACGTGCAGCGCGGCCAGCATGCCGGAGTCGGCCCCCCAGAAGTCACGGAAGTAGTAGTGCGCCGAATGCTCGCCACCGAAGATCGCCCCGGTTTCTGCCATCAATTCCTTGATGTAGGAGTGCCCGACGCGGGACCGGACGGGGGTGCCGCCGCGCTCGATCACCAACTCCGGCACCGCTCGTGAGGTGATCAGGTTGCAGATGACCGTCGCCCCGATCTCGCGCGCCAGCTCGCGGGCCGCCACCAGGGCGGTAACCGCCGACGGCGACACCGGATTCCCGAGCTCGTCGACGACGAAACACCGGTCGGCGTCACCGTCGAAGGCCAGGCCGATGTCCGCCCCGGTCTTGCGCACGAACTGCTGCAGGTCTACGAGGTTGGCCGGATCCAGTGGGTTGGCCTCGTGGTGCGGAAATGATCCGTCGAGTTCGAAATACAAGGGCTCCAACGTGATCGATGGAATCGGACCGAGCACCGCGGGTGTGGTGTGCCCCGCCATTCCGTTACCGGCGTCCACGGCCACCCGCAGCGGCCGCCTATCGGACAGGTTGACCAACGACCGCAGGAACTCGCCGTAGTCGGCCAGCACGTCGCGGTCCACGATGCTGCCCGCCGGCCCGTTGTGCGGCGGCACGCCGGTGATCAACTCGTCGGTGATCGTTTCCAGCCCGGTGTTGCGGCCCACGGGCTTGGCGCCGGCACGGCACAGCTTGATGCCGTTGTATGCGGCGGGGTTGTGGCTCGCGGTGAACATCGCGCCGGGGCAGTCGAAGAACCCGGATGCGAAGTACATCTGGTCGGTGGAGGCGAGCCCGATACGCACGACGTCGAGACCCTGACCCGTCACGCCGGCGGCGAACGCCGCGGCCAGACTCGGGGAGCTGTCGCGCATGTCGTGGCCCACGACGACCCGCTTGGTGGTCTGCGCTTCGCCGCGCAGCAGCCGCGCGAACGCGGCGCCGACCTCGGCGGCGAACGGCTCGTCGATCTCCGTTCCGACCAGTCCGCGTACGTCGTATGCCTTGATCACGCGGTGAACATCGGCAGCGGGCCGGGCCATGCCGCAAGCCTAGCCGTTGGCGATGACGCCGCTTCTGGCTCGCCTCAGCCGGCCGCTACCGCGGTGGATCGGGCAGCACCCGCAGATGCCCGCGCCGCCGGCCGCTCGGCGCCGGTTGGTGCGCCGGGGTTGCCAGCACGCCGCCGTTGGCCACCGGGGGGCCGCCGGCCGGATCCGACAGGTCATCCAGTGCGGTGCTGCCCAGCACGACGCCGTCGCGGCCTTCCCGGACCGCGTCGGCCAGCGCGACGAGGTCGTCCTCGTCGGGGCTGTTCGGCAGCGGCCCGGCGTGGCGGACGAGTTCCCAGCCCCGCGGCGCGGTGATCCGGCCGGCGTGGGACACGCACAGGTCCCACGAGTGCGGTTCGCGCGCGGTGGCCAGCGGTCCGACGACAGCCGTCGAGTCCGAGTAGACGAACGTCAGCGTCGCCACCGCGTAGTGAGGACACCCGGGCCGGCAGCAGCGACGGGGAACGTTCACGTCGGAGAGGCTATCGTGCGCAAACGCGTCGCGGCGCCGGACACGCTCAGCCCCCGGCCGAGAAGATCCTCAACCGTTACGATCCCGGGGTGACCCGTTCACGCAGTCCCCGCCGGCGGGAAATGCGCGGGCCGCTGCTGCCGCCCACCGTGCCGGGCTGGCGCACCCGCGCCGAGCGGTTCGACATGGCGGTGCTGGAAGCCTATGAGCCGATCGAGCAGCGCTGGCAGGAACGCGTCGCCGGGCTGGACGTTGCGGTCGACGAGATCCCCCGCATCTCGCCGAAGGACCCCGACAGCGTGCAGTGGCCGCCCGAGGTGGTGGCGGACGGGCCCATCGCGCTCGCCCGGCTCATCCCCGCTGGTGTCGATATTCGCGGCAACACGACGCGGGCGCGAATCGTGTTGTTCCGTAAGCCAATAGAGCGGCGGGCGAAAGACACCGAGGAACTGGCCGAGTTGCTGCATGAATTGCTCGTGGCGCAGGTGGCCACGTATCTGGGCGTCGAACCGTCCGTCATCGACCCTTCGATCGATGACGACTGAGCGGCGCGCCTAGCCGATGCCCCGCTTGAGGCGGCGGCGCTCCCGTTCCGAGAGGCCGCCCCAGATCCCGAAGCGCTCGTCGTGTGCCAGCGCGTAGTCCAGGCACGCGTCGCGTACCTCGCATCCGAGGCAGATGCGCTTGGCCTCACGGGTGGAGCCGCCCTTCTCGGGGAAGAACGCCTCCGGATCCGTCTGGGCGCACAGGGCGCGCTCCTGCCACTGGTCGTCAGTGGTTGCCGGCGCAAGTCCAAAACTCGCGAAACTATCCGGCACCAAAGTCAAATGGGCACGTTTTGTCGTCCCCGTCGTCGCGCCGGTATTGGTGTGCGGCGTGGTGCCCATCGCGCTCCAATAGGACATTCCCGCCTCCTAACCTGGTCATCGCAGATGTTCTTGTGGAATGCCGTCCACTATTCAAACTGAATTCGAACAAGTGATCGAATCTCGGTCTGCGACACCGGGAACGGTTGGCGAACCGGGAATGACACTCATGTGATTACACACGTGTTAGCTGCCCCGGTCAAGCACTGAAGGGAGAATTCATACCATTTCGTGATAACAATTTCGGCGCGTCGCGGTCGCGGCGTGTCGCATAACGGACCGCGCCGAACGTCCATCGGGCCGAAGGCTTAGTGTCGGTCGGTGTGAAGGTCACCGTTCTGGTCGGCGGCGTCGGCGGCGCGCGGTTTCTGCTGGGTGTGCAGAAACTGCTCGGCCTGGGGCGGTTCGCCGGCGACTCCGGCGGCGCCGGGGATCACGAGCTGACTGCGATCGTCAACATCGGCGACGACGCGTGGCTGCACGGCGTGCGCATCTGTCCCGACCTCGATACCTGCATGTACACCCTCGGCGGCGGCGTCGATCCCGAGCGGGGCTGGGGGCACCGCGACGAAACCTGGCACGCTATGGAGGAATTGGCGAAGTACAACGTGCAGCCGGACTGGTTCGGACTGGGCGATCGCGACCTGGCCACGCACCTGGTACGCAGCCGGATGCTGCGGGCCGGCTACCCGCTGTCACAAGTCACCGAGGCGCTGTGCGCGCGGTGGTCGCCGGCCGCGCGGCTGCTGCCCGCCAGCGACGACCGCAGCGAAACCCACGTCGTCGTCACCGATCCGAGCGCTGGCGTGCAGCGCGCGATTCACTTCCAGGAGTGGTGGGTGCGGTATCGGGCGCGGCTACCCACGCACAGTTTCGGGTTCATCGGCGCCGACAAGGCGACCGCGGGCCCCGGAGTAACCGACGCGATCGCCGACGCGGACGTGGTGTTCTTCGCGCCGTCCAACCCGGTCGTGAGCATCGGTGCGATCTTGGCAATCCCGGGGATCCGGGGCGCATTGCGCTCGACGTCTGCTCCGATGATCGGCTACTCCCCCATCGTGGCGGGAAAGCCGCTGCGCGGCATGGCCGATGAATGCCTTCGGGTCATCGGCGTCGCGACGACGTCCGAAGCCGTCGGCCGGTACTACGGCGCCCGCTCCGGTGTCGGCCTCCTCGACGGGTGGCTGATCCATGAGGGCGACCACGCCGAGATCCCCGGCGTCGCGGTGAGGTCGGTTCCGCTGTTGATGCGCGACCCGGATGCCACCGCCGAAATGGTCCGCAGCGGCTTGGAGCTGGCCGGGCTTACGCTGGGGCCGCGAGCATGACCGGCGACCACGGCGCCGGAGCCGCAATAGAAATGCTGCCCGTGGCCGGACTGCCGGAATTTCGTCCCGGTGACGATCTGGCGGACGCGCTGGCGGCCGCCGCGCCCTGGCTGCGGGACGGCGACGTCGTCGTCGTCACCAGCAAGGTGCTCTCCAAGTGCGAAGGCCGCGTGGTGCCCGCGCCCGACGACCCAGATGCGCGAGATGAGTTGCGGCGCAAGCTCATCGACGCTGAGGCCGTGCGGGTGCTGGCACGCAAAGGCAAGACACTGATCACCGAGAACGCGCTCGGTCTTGTGCAGGCGGCGGCGGGCGTGGACGGATCCAATGTCGGGTCAACAGAACTCGCGCTGCTACCCGTCGACCCCGATGCCAGCGCTGCGAGGTTGCGCAACAGGTTGCGGGAGCGGCTCGGCGTGACCGTCGCCGTGGTGATCACCGACACCATGGGCAGGGCCTGGCGCAACGGCCAGACGGACACCGCCATCGGTGCGGCCGGCCTCGAGGTGTTGCACGCCTACGCGGGCGCCTACGATGTGCACGGCAACGAGCTACTCGTCACCGAGGTCGCCGTGGCCGACGAAATCGCCGCCGCCGCCGACCTTGTCAAGGGAAAATTGACCGGCATACCGGTGGCCGTGGTGCGTGGTCTGGCGGTGCGCGACGACGGGTCGACCGCGCGCAGCTTGCTGCGGCCCGGCGAGGAAGACCTGTTCTGGCTGGGTACCGAGGAGGCGCTGTCGCTCGGCCGCCGCCAGGCGCTGCTGATGCGTCGCTCGGTCCGCAGCTTCGCCCCCACACCGGTGCCGCCGGAACTCGTCGAGGAGGCGGTCTCCGACGCCCTCACAGCGCCGGCCCCCCACCACACCCGGCCGGTGCGCTTTGTGTGGCTGCGCACCGCCGGGCGACGCATCGCGCTGTTGGATCGAATGAACGACCGTTGGCGCGCCGACCTGTCCGGTGACGGAAAATCGCCGCATGCGATCGAGGCCCGGGTCAGCCGTGGCCGAATTCTCTACGACGCACCGGAGTTGGTGATCCCGTTCCTGGTGCCCGATGGCGCTCACAGCTACCCCGACGCCGCGCGCACCGCTGCCGAGCACACGATGTTCACGGTCGCGGTCGGCGCCGCCGTGCAGGGCCTGCTGGTTGCGCTCGCGGTGCGTGGTCTGGGCAGCTGCTGGGTCGGCTCGACGATTTTCGCCGCCGATCTGGTGCGCGCCGAACTCGGGCTCCCCGCCGACTGGGAGCCGCTGGGCGCCGTGGCCATCGGCTATCCCGAAAAGCCGGCGCCGCCGCGGGATCCCGCACCGAGCGACGATCTGCTGGTGCAGAAATGAGCGTCCGCGATTCGGTCATCGAAACGCTGACCTGCTGGCCGGCACCGAATTCCGCTCAGGAGGCGTTGTGCGAGGCGGTGCTCGCGTTCGTGCTGGGCCGTGACGACGCATGCGAGAGGGAGTGCGTGCCGGGCCATATCACCGCGTCTGCTCTCGTGCTCGACAGCACCGGGACGCAGGCACTGCTGACGCTGCACCCGCGGCTGGGCCGCTGGGTGCAGTTGGGTGGGCACTGCGAGACCGGCGACCGTCACATTGTCGCCGCGGCGCAGCGGGAGGCGATCGAAGAGTCCGGAGTCGGGGACCTCGAGGTCGATCCCGGTCTCATCGCCGTTCACGTCCACCCGATCACCTGCTCGCTCGGCGTGCCCACCCGCCACCTCGATATGCAGTTCGTCGCATATGCGCCACCCGACGCCTCGATCGAAGTCAGTGACGAGTCGCTCGACCTTCGTTGGTGGCCGCTGGACGCGCTACCGCAGAACTCGGATCAGGCTCTGGCGCAACTGGTTTCGTTCGCGCGACGCCACATCGCGACTCAGACGTCGGTGGAGTAGCGGATCCCGCCGTCGGGAATCGTCACCCCCGGCCACACCCGGGCGCCGCGCAGCAGCTCGCAGCGGGCGCCGATGTCGGCGCCGTCGCCGATCACGCCGTCGCGGATCAGTGCCCGCGGGCCGATCCGGGCGCCGAAACCGATGATCGACCGCTCGATCACCGATCCGGCCTCGACCTTCACCCCGTCGAAGATGATCGCCCCGTCCAGCCGCGTCCCGGGGCCGATCTCGGCGCCGCGACCGACGACGGTCCCGCCGATCAACAACGCGCCCGGGGCCACCGCGGCCCCGTCGTGCACCAGCTTCTCGCCCCGTTGGCCTCCGAGAGCCGGCGACGGCGCGATCCCGCGAACCAGATCGGCGGAACCGCGTACGAAATCCTCCGGCGTGCCCATGTCACGCCAGTACGTCGCGTCGACGTAACCGCACACCCGCACGCCTTGCGAAAGAAGCGCGGGGAACACCTCGCGCTCCACCGAAACCGCTCGGCCCCGCGGAATCTGGTCGATCAGCGCCCGCCGGAACACGTAGCAGCCCGCGTTGATCTGGTCGGTCGGCGGATCCTGGGTCTTCTCCAGGAACGCGGTCACGACGCCGTCTTCATCGGTCGTCACGCAGCCGTACGCCCGAGGGTCACCGACCCTGACCAGGTGCAGCGTCACGTCGGCAGACTTGCGGTCGTGCGCTTCCAGCAGAGCGCCCAGATCGGCGCCCGACAACACGTCGCCGTTGAAGACCATCACCGTCTCGTGGCGCAGCTTGTCGGCGACATTGGCGATCGCGCCGCCGGTGCCGAGCGGCTCGGTCTCGGTGACGTAGTCGATCTGCAGCCCCAGCTTCGACCCGTCACCGAATTCCGACTCGAACACCTCCGCCTTGTAGGAGGTGCCCATGACCACATGCTCGATGCCGGCCGCCGCGATCCGCGACAGCAGGTGGGTCAGAAACGGCAGCCCGGCGGTCGGCAACATCGGCTTGGGCGCCGACAGGGTCAGCGGCCGCAGCCGCGTGCCCTGCCCGCCGACCAGGACGACGGCGTCGACCTTCGAGGGATCTGTCACGTCAGCGCCGTCCTTTCGCCAGCCTCCGTCGAGAGCTCCGGACCACCAGGCGGGCGCGCACCACAAGGGCGGTTCTCATCGCCCAGCGCAGCGGCGCCTGCCACCACCGGCCATACCGGTCGGCAAGGTAAATGTAGGTGCTGGCATGGTGGGCGGCGAGGTTTCGGGCGGGATCGCGGCCGGTGGCGTGGCCCTTGTCGTGCAGAATCTCCGCGGACGGCACGTAGACGTTCTGCCAGCCGGCCTTGACGAGCCGGTCGCCGAGGTCGACGTCTTCCATATACATGAAGTAACGCTCGTCGAACCCGCCGACCTCGTCGAACGCCGCGCGGCGCAGCAGCAGGCACGAGCCGGACAGCCAGCCGACCGGCCGCTCGCTGGGGTCGAGCCGGTCCTGTCGGTAGGCCGACGTCCACGGGTTGTTCTTCCAGAACGGGCCGACCACGGCGTGCATACCGCCGCGGATCACGCTCGGCACATGCCGGGCGGACGGGTAGACCGAGCCGTCCGGGTCGCGGATCAGGGGCCCGAGCGCGCCGGCGCGGGGCCAGCGGCCCGCGGCTTCCAGCAACTGGTCGATGCTGCCGGGACCCCACTGGACGTCCGGGTTGGCGACCACGACGAAGTCGGCGCAGTCGGCCTGCGCGGACAATTCCGCGACGGCCCGGTTGATCGCGGTGCCGTAGCCGAGGTTGCCGCCCGTGTGCAGCAACCGGGTGTTCGGAAAGTCCTCCACGGCCGCTTCGGGGCTGCCGTCGGTGGACCCGTTGTCGGCCATGATGACGCTGACCGGCCGGTCTGTGGCGTGCGCCAGCGTGGCCAGAAATCGGCCCAGGTGCGGGCCGGGTGAGTACGTCACCGTCACCACGACCAGTTCGTCACTCACGGCGTCGAGGGTAGCGTCAGCTACCCGGCAGCTTCTCGCAGCGTGGCGGCGAACGCGGCGGGATCGGCGAACGGCGACATGTGCGCCCACCCGGCGACGACGCGCAGCCGCGCGTCGGGCACCGCGTCGGCCAGCTCCGCCATCGCTGCCGGCGTCGCCACCTCGTCGTGCCCGGCCGCGAACAGCCGCGTCGGGACCGCGATGCGGCCAACGCCCGCCGCCCGGTTGTAGTGGGCGATCGCGTCGAGCGACGCCGCCCACGGGTCCCGCGGCGCGGTCGCCAGCCGACGGCGCAGATAGCAGATCACCGGCGGATCAGCGGCGAGCTCTGCCGGGGTGAACCAGCGCCGAAGGCCCGCGTCGATGTCGAGCGGCTGGCCGGCCCGGACGCTGCGCGCGCCGTGCGCGAAGGCGGGAAACGGGGTGTGACGGCTGCAGACGATTATCAATCGCGCGACGCGATGGGACGCCTGCAGCGCGACCTCGATGGCGACCTGACCGCCGAAGGAGTGGCCGACGACCACCAGGTCGCCGTCAGGCAGGCCGGCCAGCACCGCGGCCGCTACCTGTTCGTGGACCGGTCCGGCCGCGGGGACCAGGTCGTTCAGGTCCGGGACCGCAGCCTGACCCGTGAGGTGCGCGCGCACGTCGTCCCACACTTCGGGGTCCAGCGGCGTGCCGTGCAGCAGCAGCCACAGCGAGGCCATCAGTGCAGCGCGTCGGCCAGCGCGTCGCGCCAGGGCCGCAACGGGGTCAAGCCCGCCTGCGCGGACTGGTGCGCCGACAGCGCCGAATAGGGCGGCCGGCGCGCGGGCCGGGGATGCTCGTGGGTGCCGGCCGGGCGGACCCGCGCGGGGTCGGCGCCGATGTCCTCGAACACCGCGCGGGCCTGCTCGAAGCGGCTGGCCGCACCGGCGTTCGCCGCGTGCAGCAGCGGCGCGGTGATTCCTGCGTCGGCGATTTGCAGGAGCGCGCCGACCAGGTCGGCGACGTAGGTCGGCGATCCGACCTGGTCGGCGACCACGTCCACCGGCCCCTCACCGCCGGCCAGCCGGCGCATCGCGGCGACGAAGTCGCTGCCCTGCCCGGTGTAGACCCACGACGTCCGCACCACGTGAGCATCGGGCAGTTCATCGTGGACGGCGCGCTCACCGGCAAGCTTGGACAGCCCGTAGACGCTGAGCGGGCCGGTCGGGTCGTCGAGGTCGTAGGGCCGCGGTCGGCCTGCGAAGCTGCCGCTGAAGACGTAGTCGGTGGAGATGTGGATCAGCCGCGCCCCGGCGCGAGCACACGCCCGCGCGACGTTGCCGGCGCCGACGGCGTTGACGGTGTGGGCCCGCGCCACATCGGATTCGGCGGCGTCCACCGCCGTGTACGCCGCGCAATTGACGACTACGTCGCCCCGCGCGACGAATCGCGCGGCCGCGCCGGCGTCGGTGATGTCCCACTCTCTCGAGGTCAAGGCCAGCACGTCACGGCCCTCGCGGGCCGCTTCTGCGGCAAGAAAGCGGCCGACCTGCCCGCCGGCGCCCGTGATCACGATCCTCGAGGGCATGCCGATGAGTCTGGCACGCCCGGCGCGGGCTACGACGAGACCGGCGCTCTCGCCAGTAGCCTGGTCGAAGCCATAGAACCGACAGGGGGATCCTTTTTGCCTGCAGCGCCAGCTGCCGACTCGGTCACCAGCCCACGGCGCACGGTGCGTGCCGTGTTCACCGTGGCCGCGATCGTGATCGTGGTGGTCACGGGGTTGGCGTGGGGCAAGCTCCGCTCGTTCGAAGACGGCATCTTCCAGTTCAGCACCCCGCTGTTGGGCGAGGGCGGCGACGACGGCGCGATCGACATCCTTCTGGTCGGCCTCGACAGCCGGACCGATGCGCACGGAAATTCGCTGTCGCAGGAAGAATTGTCGAAGCTGCACGCAGGCGACGACGTTTCGACCAACACCGACACGATCATCCTGGTGCGTATCCCGAACGACGGGAGGTCGGCGACCGCGATCTCGATCCCGCGCGACTCCTACGTTGAGGCGCCGGGCCTGGGGAAGACGAAGATCAACGGTGTCTTCGGCCAGACCAAGGAGGCCGAGCGCGTCAAGCTCGTGCAATCCGGTGTCAGCGCCGGCGAAGCCGAATCCCGGTCCACGGAAGCGGGTCGCGAGGCGTTGATCAAGACCGTCGGCGACCTGACCGGCGTCACCGTCGACCACTACGCCGAAATCGGGCTGCTGGGTTTCGCCCTGATCGCCGACGCGGTCGGCGGAGTCAACGTCTGCCTCAAGGATGCTGTGTACGAACCCCTTTCGGGCGCAGACTTTCCGGCGGGGTGGCAGAAGCTCAACGGACCGCAGGCGTTGAGCTTCGTGCGCCAGCGACACGACCTGCCGCGCGGCGACCTCGACCGCGTGGTCCGCCAGCAGGCGGTGATGGCTTCACTTGCGCACCAGGTGATTTCAGGCAAGACGCTGTCCAGCCCAGCCACAGTCGGTCGCCTGCAACAGGCCATCCAGCGGTCGGTGGTGTTGTCCTCGGGCTGGGACATCATGGATTTCGTCAAGCAACTGCAGAAGCTGGCCGCCGGGAGCGTAGCGTTCGCCACCATCCCGGTGCTCGACGAGTCGGGCTGGAGCGACGACGGCACGCAGAGCGTGGTCCGGGTCGATCCGGCACAGGTGCAGCAGTGGGTCAAGGGCCTGCTGAACAACCAGGCACAGGGCAGGACGGAGCAGCTGGCGTACACACCGTCGAAGACCACCGCCGATGTGCTCAACGACAGCGACATCGGCGGCCTGGCCGCCGCGGTATCGCAAGTCCTGACCAACGACGGCTTTACGGCCGGCGCCGTCGGCAACAACGAATCGGGCCACGTGTCCAACAGCCAGGTTCAGGCCGTCAAGGCCGACGACCTCGGAGCGCAATCGGTGGCCACGCAGTTGGGCGGTCTGCCGATCGTCGCCAAGGCCGGCCTCCCGCCGGGGACGGTGCGCGTGGTGCTGGCGGGCGACTACACCGGACCGGGCTCCGGCCTCGACAGCAACAACCCGACCGCCCCGTCGGTGAACACTGCGGCGGCCGGCCCGGCGCCCGACTCCAACGCGCCCCCGCCGTCGCCGATCCTGACCGCCGGAGCGGACAAGCCCGAGTGCGTCAGCTAGCATGACGAATCTGACTGCCACAGTGCTGGATCCGTTGCTGCACACCGATCCTGCCGGCCCTCGCATCACGTACTACGACGACGCCACCGGCGAACGCATTGAGCTGTCGACGGTGACACTGGCCAACTGGGCGGCCAAGACGGGCAACCTGCTGCGTGACGAGCTGGGCGAAGGCGCGGGAAGCCGGGTGGCGGTGTTGTTGCCGGCGCATTGGCAGACCGCGGGGGTGCTGCTCGGGATCTGGTGGATCGGCGCCGAGGCGGTGATCGGCGCGGCGCCGGACGCGGATGTGGCGATGTGCACGGCCGAGCGGCTGTCCGAGGCCGACGCAGCAGAGGTCGTTGCCCTGTCGCTGGATCCGTTCGGCCGGCCGGTCCCGGGGTTGCCGGTCGGTGTGACCGACTACGCGACGTCGGTCAGGGTGCACGGCGACCAGATCGTCGCCGAGGCACGCCCGGGCCCGGCCCTGGCCGGGCGCTCGCCAGACGACGTTCTCGAAGCAGCCCGCAATTCCGCTCGGTCACGGGGCATTTCGGGAGGTGACCGAGTTTTGTCGACGTCCTCCTGGAATGGATATAACGAACTGGTCGACAACTTG
>NZ_DATFYW010000049.1:0-14953 GCF_035314905.1 Mycobacterium sp. | reverse complement strand
CGCGACCGATCAGGATCACACTGGCCGGCTCCTCGGAGGTGAAGCCCTGCAAATGTACTGTCAGGCCGGCGATCTGGACCTGCGGCGGCGTCTCCGTCCACGCGTTGAGGTGGTAGCCCACCACGGCGACCTGACCCAGCCGATCGGACAACGCCGCAACCAGGGCTGGCAGCTCGATAGCTAACCGCGTTGATCGCGGCCACCACGCCCCGTCGACGTACGCCGAGGCAAGCGAGTTAGGCGTGATCTGCAACCGCGGCGCGCTGTCGGACTCCCCCCGGCTGACTCCCCGATCGTCGTTCATAGACTGGGGTCCTTTCCGGCCGGCGAGGTGCTCGATGGGCTGTGCCCGACCCACACCAGGTGCGTGACAGACGCTCGAACCGAACGCCGACCTCAAACCGCACGCTACCCGGGCAAGGTGACCGCAGCGGGGGCGCGCAGTGAACAGCGGGGGACGGGGCCAGACGGGCGAAGTGGGCTTGCAGCATGCGTACTTTGCCAAGCCTTGGGTTGCTAGTCGACGTTCGCGGAGGCGAATAGGCTGTGAACCTGTGAGCCCCGACCCGGAAATGCCCGACCCGGAAACGGATGCCGACCCACCCGATGCCCAGTCGGGCTCAGCGGCGACGCATCCAACCGAGCCGCACGCCTATGGTGCGGCCCGGTCGAATTGGTTGCGCGCCGGTGTATTAGGCGCCAACGACGGGATCGTATCGGTGGCCGGCCTCGTCGTCGGTGTGGCCGCAGTGACCACTCACCGCGGGCCCGTCCTCGCCGCAGGCATCGCCGGGCTCGTAGCGGGAGCTGTAGCAATGGCGCTGGGCGAATACGTCTCGGTCAGCACCCAACGCGACACCCAAAAGGCACTGCTGGCCTTGGAACGCCGAGAACTCGCCGAAACCCCGGCCAAAGAGCTCGACGAACTGGCCGGCCTCTACGAGGCCAAGGGGCTCAGTCCGGCCACCGCCCGTGCGGTGGCGAAAGAGCTGACGGCCCACGATGTCTTCGCGGCGCACGTGGATGTCGAATTGGGCATCGACCCCGACGACCTGACCGACCCCTGGCAGGCGGCGCTGTCTTCTGCTGTCTCGTTCACCCTCGGTGCGTTGCTGCCGCTGATCGCGATCCTGGCTCCACCAGTTGTCGCCCGGATCCCGGTCACCTTCGCCGCGGTGCTGCTCGCGTTGGCCCTGACCGGCACCATCAGTGCGCGCCTGGGCGGCGGTGACCCTCGCCGCGCGGTACTCCGCATCGTGGCCGGCGGAGCGATCGCGATGATGGTCACCTACGGGATAGGACAACTGCTCGGCGTGGCGGGCATCTAAAGCAACCCGCCGGAGGGGACAGCCGTCCCGGAAACAGCGACTGGCGTCTCCGTCGCCATGACCATCGACAGCGCCCGCGGGTGCGACAGCAATCTTGAACTCCAACGTCGTCGGCGCGGTGAGCTCGATTTTGAGCAGACGTTCGCGAGTACGTTCGTCGACGAAAACTTGATGGGTCGGCCGTCGTTGGTAACCCACAACCGATTCGGGACCTCTGCCGCTGGCGGCTGGGTGGATCCTCCGACACGTTTGCGGCTCCGTCGCACTGGTCCCCGCAGGTCTTGGTCGCGCCACAAGCGTTGCAGCTTCTTGTAATCAGCGCCGAGGGGCTCCGGGGTAGTTTCACACCAACCGTCGTCCTGGCGTGTCCCCGTCACTTGGCCAAGAAGGCCGCGAGCGCAACGCAGATCGAGACCACAGCGAGAAACCCATTCGCGACTGTGAGGTAAAGGATGTATCTGGCCAGCTTCTGATCCGCGCGTATCGCGCGCTCCGTGTCCCGGCGGCCAAGCTCATCGAGGTAGTAGCTCACGCCGGGATCGAGGGTATGGGCGATGTCATCGTGCGCCTTTATCAGGTCTTCGTCCGAGGCGTCGCGCAGTTGCTTGAGCGTCATTGCCATGACCTCATGATGCCCAACACGACTTGACGAGCCTGCTCGATTCTGGCCAGTGCCGGCTAGCGTCAGGAGAAAGAATCGCAACCACGACGGCACAAATGGCACGTCGCCCACGCTGTTGGTCTACATTGTCGGTCAACACCGTTGACAACCCCGCCGATACGGCGTGTACTGGAGACCTGCACCCGGATCAGAGGCATCGACATGCTTGTCATCGTTGGATTGATTGTTCTGCTCGTCGCCGTCACGGTCGCGATCGCCATGCTGACTAATGCGGGCGGCACCCATGACAGCTTCGCCGTATTGAGTGACCGGGTCGGCGAGCACCTAGCTCCTGTTCGGGATCGGGATCGGAGCGATGGTGTCTCAGGGGCTGAGCGTATTGCTGCCCGGCGCGCGAGGCCGGTAACTCCGGGCGTTGCCAGCGTGGATCGTGCTGTGCCACAGCTCAACTGGCTGAAGATGACCTACCGTCGAGGTGAGAGTCCAGAAATGAGGCCACGGTGAGCGCCACCGTGCCCGGGCAGGCCACATGGTCGCCGTGCAGGTCGAGATACATCACCTCGCTCACCTGACCCGGCCCCATCCCATGGTGTTCCGGGCTGGTGGCAACATCGTCAGAGCGATGGCTGCCCGGCTCCGAGCCGAAGCTGCGGTAACCTACGGTTTCGTAGGTTAGTGGTCGGGAAAGTTACGGATGCCTGTTGCCCGTCCCCCGTCCTGTCCTGGCGCGAGCCGGCGCTTCATCCGCCATATACCTCATGTTTCACATCGTGGACATCAGCCGTAGGCCAACATCGTTGACACGCCTGGCACCACGGTGTGTACTGGAGATCTATCAAGAATTGAGGGCGTCGACATGCTTGTCATCGTGGGATTGATCGTTCTGTTTGTCGCCGTGATCGTCGGAGTGGTCGGCGTGCTCGGCAACGCGGGCGCCGCCCACCCGTTGACCGAGAACTTCTCGGTTTTGGGCTATCACGTCACCGGGTCGACCGGCACCCTCAAAAGCTCCCAGCGCGAAGCGGCGTTTTTGAACCAAGACCGCGACAGGCTGCTCGAACACCGGCAGCACACCGGCGCAGCCACCGGTTCACCGGCGCACCAGGAGCTGGCCACCACCCGCCGGCCCAGGACGCCGCTGCTCGGCCGCTTCTCGCGCGGTCGACAATCGAGTCGACAATCGATGAGCGCCGATCACGTTGACACAATTGGGTAGCCACCGAGCCGGGATCGATACTGTCGGCGCGCAGACGGCCCCAGGTGACGGACTGCCATGTGGCCCAACCCAGTCCATGACACCCCGGTCTCAACCGATCCAACATCGATCAAGCTCGATCAACTCGAGGAGCCGATATGGCTGCCAGCACAGCAATTTTAACCCTCGCCGCGATCGCGGCGGTTCTGCTCATCGCGGCTCTCGCGCGGGTGGCGCGCAACAAACGCAACCAACGCCGCCACGTCGAAGCCGACGTCTGAGCGGCCCAAGCCTTCGGTGGGCAACTGGGAACCCGACGGAAGGAGGGAACGATGGCAATCTCTGACGTTCCGGCGTTCGCTCACCTGACCGGCGCCGACATCGAGAATCTGGCCGTCGAGCTGGATGCGATCCGCCAGGATATCGAGGACTCCCGCGGTGAGCGCGACGCGCGCTACATCCGCCGCACCATCGCCGCCCAGCGCGCGCTCGAGGTCGCGGGCCGGGTGATGCTGGCCGGCAGCTCGAAACGCTCCGCGTGGTGGGCGGGAACGGTGACGCTCGGCGTGGCCAAAATCGTCGAGAACATGGAGATCGGCCACAACGTCATGCATGGCCAGTGGGACTGGATGAACGATCCCGAGATCCACTCCTCGACCTGGGAGTGGGACATGAGCGGGGCGTCCAAACACTGGCGATTCACCCACAACTTCCAGCACCACAAGTACACCAACATCCTCGGCATGGATGACGACGTGGGTTATAGCACGCTGCGCGTCACCCGTGACCAGCCCTGGAAGCACTACAACATCGGCAACCTGCTGTTGAACACCGTCCTCGCGCTCGGGTTCGAGTGGGGAATTGGTTTGCAGCCCTTGGAGCTCCGCACAATCTTCAAGGGCGGCTCGGAACGCGAAGCCACCCTCGTGCAGCTGCGCGAGTTCTCGACCAAGGCGGCGCGGCAGGTGGTCAAGGACTACGTCGCGTTCCCGGCGCTGACCTCGCTCTCGCGGCGGGCGACCTACAAGTCAACCCTGAAGGCCAACGTCCTGGCTAACGTGATCCGCAATGTCTGGGCCAACGCGGTGATCTTTTGCGGCCACTTCCCTGATGGCGCCGAGAAATTCACCAAGACCGACATGATCGGTGAAACCAAGGGCCAGTGGTACCTGCGCCAGATGCTGGGTAGTGCCAACTTCGACGCCGGACCGGTGCTGCGGTTCATGAGCGGCAACCTGTGCCATCAGATTGAACACCACCTGTACCCCGACCTGCCCAGCAACCGGCTGGCTGAGATCTCGGTGCGAGTGCGCCAGGTCTGCGACAAGTACGACCTGCCCTACACGTCGGGCTCGTTTTTGTTGCAGTACGGCAAGGCGTGGCGCACCATCGCCAAGCTGTCGCTGCCGAACAAGTACCTGTCCGACACCGCTGACGATGCAGCGGAAACCCGCAGCGAGCGGATGTTCGCCGCGCTGGAACCCGGTTTCGCGGGCACCGACACGGCGACCGGGCGGCGCCGCGGGCTCAAGACAGCGATCGCGACGGTCCGCCAGTGGCGCCGCGACCAGCGCGTCGCCCAAGGCCGCAGACTAGGGCATCGATCAGGCCTGGGTCAGCACCGGCGGCGGCAGCCGCCGGCTGGGGCGACCCGCCCGACCGCTGCAGGGTGTAGTCACAAGTAGGACCACCGGACCGGCCCCGTGCGACCCTTACGCCGCTCGGCTACGCGTCTGCTGTCGCCCGCACCTGGTGGGCGGCGGCAACGAGGTTCCGCAGGGACGCGGTGACTTCAGCGGTCTGGCGGGTCTTGAGTCCGCAGTCGGGGTTGACCCATAGCCTTTGTGCGGGAATTGCTTTCAATGCCGCACGCAGCGACGAGGCGATTTCGTCGGTGCCGGGGACGCGGGGGGAGTGGATGTCGTACACGCCGGGGCCGACGCTGTTGGCAAAGCCCGCCGCGTTGAGGTCGTCGAGCACTTCCATGTGGGAGCGGGCCGCCTCGATGGAGGTCACGTCGGCGTCGAGGTCGGCGATGGCGCCGATCACCTCGCCGAACTCCGAGTAGCACAGATGGGTGTGGATCTGGGTGGCGTCGCTGACTCCGGAGGTCGCCAACCGGAAGGCGCCGACCGCCCATGACAGGTAGGCGTCTTTGTCTTTGGTGCGCAGCGGCAGCAGTTCGCGCAGGGCGGGTTCGTCGACTTGGATGATCGCGATACCCGCCGCTTGCAGGTCCACGGTTTCGTCGCGGACGGCCAGTGCGATCTGGTTGGCGGTGTCGGCCAGCGGCTGGTCATCCCGGACGAACGACCACGCCAGGATGGTGACCGGCCCGGTAAGCATGCCTTTGACGGGCTTGTTCGTCAGCGACTGGGCGTAGGTGATCCAGTCGATCGTCATCGGGTGCGGGCGGGCGACGTCGCCGTAGAGGATGGGTGGGCGCACGCACCGGGTGCCGTAGGACTGCACCCAGCCGTTTTGGGTGGCGAAGAAGCCGTCGAGCTGTTCGGCGAAGTACTGCACCATGTCGTTGCGCTCGGGCTCGCCGTGCACCAGCACGTCAAGGCCGATGTTTTCTTGGAGCCCGATCACGCCGGCGATCTCGGCTTTCATTCGGCGTTCGTATTCGGTTTGGTCGATGTCACCGGCGCGCACCGCAGCGCGGGCCTTGCGAATCTCGGCGGTTTGCGGATAGGACCCGATGGTCGTGGTCGCCAGCGCCGGCAGATGTAGTCGCGCATTTTGGCGTTCCCGTCGATCCTCGGCGCGGCCGCGATGCACACCCGCGGCGAGGATGGCGTCCAGCCGGGCGCGGACCCGACGGTTGCACAGGCGGGGATCGGCCCTGCGCGAGGCGATCGCGGCATTGGAGGATTCGATCGCGGACCCGACGCTGTCGCGGCCTTCGCGGAGGGCTTTGGCCAGGGTGGCGACCTCGGCAACCTTCTCTGCACCGAACGCCAGCCAACTGCGCAGTGCGTCATCGAGGCCGCCTTCGGGCTCCAGCGAGTACGGGACGTGCAGGGTCGAGCACGACGTCGACACCGCAACAGCGCGGGCCGAATCCAGCAAGGTCGCCAGCTTGGCGAGCGCCGCCTCGAGGTCGGTGCGCCACACATTTCGGCCGTCCACGACACCGGCCACCACGAGCTTGTCGGCCAGGTCGGGCACCCCCGTGATCGCGGCCTCACCGCCGGCCACCAGATCGACTCCGATCGCCTCGACCGAGGTGCGCGCCAGCGCCCGCAACGCGGTGTCGAGCGCTCCGAAATAGGAGGCCACCAAAATCGCGGGGCGCGGGGACGCGTTACCCAGCTGCGTGTAGGTGCGCTCAGCGAGGTCGGCCGCATTGCCGAGAATGTCCGTGACCAGCACGGGTTCGTCGATCTGCACCCACTGCGCCCCGGCATCGGCCAGCAGCGCCAACAATTCCGAGTAAAGCGGTAACAACTCATCGAGACGGCCGACCGGCGACGACGCGCCGTCCACCGGCTTGCTCAACGCCAGCAAGGTGATCGGCCCGATGATCACCGGGCGCGCCGGAAAGCCCTGCGCGTGTGCCTCTTTCAGCTCGCCGAGGACCTTGTCGGGGTTGAGGCGCAATCGGGTCCGTGGGCCGATCTCGGGGACGATGTAGTGGTAGTTGGTGTCGAACCACTTCGTCATCTCCAAGGGGGCGATCTCGTCGGTGCCGCGCGCCGCGGCGAAATAGCGGTCCAGATCATCCTCGATGCCGGCGACCCGCGGCGGCAGCGCACCGAGCATCACCGCCGTGTCCAGCATCTGGTCGTAGTAGGAAAACGTGTTCACCGGAATCGAATCCAGGCCGCCGGAGGCCTGCGCGGACCAGGCGTCGAAACGCAAGCCGGAGGCGACAGCCTCCAGGCCGGAGCGGTTGACCCGGCCTGCCCAGTAGCCCTCGATCGCGCGCTTGAGTTCGCGCCGCGGTCCGATCCGGGGGGAACCCAGGATGGTGGCGGTAAACGGCTGTGCGGTGAATGGCTGCGGTGTCACGAGACGTCCTTCGTGTTGCCATGGGTGCTCATCGCCGTCCGACGTGCGATCGAGCCGGTGCTGTCATGTCGGACCGCAGGGTCAACGACTACGGCCCATCCGCCCATTCCAGGAGGCGATGCTGTGAACCGGTGCCGCTGACGGCGGTCGTCCCTGTAGACCGCTGCGGGACAGTCCTGAATTCCCAACGGGTTCCCTCCCGCGGGGCCCCCGGTAGCGGCGCGCCCCGCTCGACGCCCACGACACACTGAGTGCCATCGGCGAACCAGCTGCGTATTTCACACTACCGGGCCCAGCGGCCAACCAACCGCGGCCGCGGCGCCCGGCGAAGTGATCTCGCGAGCATGGAGTTTCCTGATGACTAATTCGGCGGCGCCGCCACGACCCCGTGACTCGGTAAACTACAAGGATGTAATTTGTGGGGGCCCCGCGGCGAGCCCCCACCAGCTGAGGAAAACGAGCCCCCACCAGCTGAGGAAAAGTCGATGATCGATCAACTGAAGATAGCGAGGGTGGAGCTCGACGAGCGGGACCCTTTCCGCGCAACGTTCAACGTGCACCTGTCCCGCGCCATGACGCATTTCGAGCGGCAGACGCTGTCGCCGCTGCTCTCCGGCAGATTCTCGCCCGCCGAGGTGAGAGGTCCTTCGATGGTGGCCGTGCGGAACGTGACGATCGCGATGATCGAGGACCACAGGGACCTGCTCAAGCAGATCGTCGCCGAGGCCGAATGTCTTGCCAGGGCAATGCAAGACGACGGAGACGGACGGAACGCCCAATCCGCGGCGAGGGTGCAGAATGTCCGTCGGCGCGCCGCGGCCATCGACTGGAGCTGATGCGCCGGGACACGCAGTTGCCCAAGCGAGTCATGACCGGTGCACACGCCCACGGCCGCGCGGGCAGGTTTCGAATCGGAAAGGTCGGGCAGCACCGCCGGTGGCCGGCTCAGTGAATGCCGACGCGGGCTACCTGTCTGCGATCAGCCCCAACCTGATCCGCCGGCGGCGCAACGGCCCACGATCGGCATAGCAACGTTGTTTGCCGCTGCGGCCCCCTTGGACAGCTGTACTGACCGCGGACGTTGGTGACGGCGTGGCGTTTCGGTTGTTATCCGTGACCGGAGCCGCAGCCGACGCCGGGGATGCAGCCGCCGCCGCCAGGGCTGCCGCCGGGACCGGCGTTCACGCCTCCCGAGCCGCACCCGACTCCGCTGGCGGTCGGGGCGCAGCCGGAGCCGCCGGGACCACCGCCGGGACCGCCGTTGACCCCGCCGGAGCCGCACTGGCCGTTGACGCAGCCACCCCCGCCAGGGCCGCCGCCGTTGTCGTCGGTCGGGAGGAAATGGATGCTCGCTGTGCTGACCGTCTGCGGGCTCGTTGCAATTGGCGTTGTGCTGGCAGCGGCGATCGGTGCAGCGCCGATGAATGACGCAACAGCACCGGCCACCAACAAGGATGTGAAGTTCAGCTTTGTCATGCCAACCGGATAACCAGCATCAGCGGTCCCAGAACGCGAAACTTCGACCAACCGCTGACACCGTAGCCAGCGCGTTTCGCGCTCGGTCTTCAGCTCACCGCTTTCTTCACGAGAGCGCCGATTCTTGCCTCTTCGGCGGTGGTCAACTTCTTCAGAGCGATGCATGTCGGTGACCCTCTAACGTGCCGATCAGTTCGACAAACTGGCGAACATGCCCGGCTCGTAGGAACCCGCCGGGTTGCGCACGATCACGTTGATCCGGTTAGCCGCATTGATCAGGGCGACCAAACAGACCAGCGCGGCGATCTGGTCGTCGTCGTAGCGCTTGCGCACCTGCGCCCAGGTCTCGTCGCACACGCCGTGGTGGGCGTCGGCAAGCCGGGTACCTTCCTCGGCGAGTGCCAGCGCGGCCCGCTCGGCCTCGGTGAACACAGTTGGCTCGCGCCACACCGCGACCAGGTTGAGCCGGAGCGCGGTTTCACCGGCGGCCGCGGCCTCCTTGGTATGCATATCGGTGCAGAAACCACAGCCGTTGATCTGACTGGACCGGAGCTTGCCGCGCCGCCCCTAGTAACGGACGACTCGGGCTCGCATTCTGCTCGCAGTTTCACCGCGCGCAGACCCGAATGCCGCAATGACGGTCCTTTGGCCGCTCGGGAAGTGACGAACGCCCAACGTAGAGCTGCCTGCCAGGGGCTAACGTCATCGAGACGCCGGCACGACGATCACGTGAGGGGAGACCATGAACGAGAAAGAAATTGATGATCAGGAACTCGCGAAGTGGGATCCGGAGTTCACCAAGCTGGCTAATTTTTTCGCGCCCGTTGTGAGGCGATGGTTCCGGGCAGAGGTACGGGGGTTGGAGAACGTTCCGCCCGTCGGCGGCGCGTTGATGGTTTCGAATCACTCCGGCGGCGTGCTGACACCTGATGTACTCGTCTTGGGCCCAGCCTTCTACGACAAGTTCGGATACGACCGCCCCCTCTACACATTGGCCCACTACTTCATATTCTTCACACCGTTCCGCGCGTACTTGGGCCGGCTCGGCGTTGTCCATGCCACCCGGGAAAAGGCCGCGGAGGCGTTGCACTCGGGTGCGGTCGTGCTGGCGTTCCCCGGCGGGGACTACGACGCGTTCCGGCCGACGCTGACCCAGAACGTCATCGACTTCGACGGGCGCACTGGATATGTCAGAACCGCGATCGAAGCGGGCGTGCCCATCGTGCCTGCGGTGTCGATCGGAGGCCAGGAGACCCAGCTATTCGTAACCCGCGGCACCTGGCTGGCCAAGCGGTTGGGTCTGCCCCGACTGCGGGCGGAGATCATGCCGCTCACCATCGGTTTCCCGTTCGGCATGAGTGTGTTCTTCCCGGCCAATTTTCCGTTGCCAGCCAAGCTCATTTATCAGGTGCTGGAGCCGATCGACATCGTCGCCCAGTTCGGCGAGGATCCCGACGTCGACGAAGTTGACGCCCACGTCCGCTCGGTGATGCAGACCGCCCTCGACCGGCTGGGTCGCCAGCGGCGGTTCCCGGTGCTGGGCTGATCGAGCGATTCCCGGCATCGCTGAAGCCGGCGGCTCGGGTCATGACCTAGCCGAGGGACTGGACGGCGCGGGCGGTGGCCTGGCTGAGGCGAAGGATCCGCAGGTCCCCGATCGGTGTGCCCTGGCCGCGGTTGCACACCATCGCCAGGGCCAGTTCGTGCCCGGGATCGGCAAAGCCGCCGGAGCCGCCGAACCCGAAATGGCCGAAGCCCCGCGGGAACTGCTTGCTGATGATCGGCAGCCGGTGGTAGCCCAGGCGCCACTGCATGGTCATCATGATGACCCGGTCCCGTTGGTCGTTCTGGATTTCGCAGGCTTTGCGGACCGTCTCCTCAGAGAGGATGCGCACCCCGCCGAGCTGCCCACCGCCTGCCAGCATCGCCCACATGGCACCCAGCGACACGGCATCGAAATACCCGTTCATCGCGGGCACCGCGGCATCGAGCAGTCGGGGGTCAGCGATGACGTCCTCCATACCGCGGGAGAGGGCTGCGTTGACCATCCGATGCGGGTTGATCGGCGACCTCAGGACACCGAGACCCCGTGTCATCTGGCTGAACACGAAGCTGCCGACGGGTTCTGTCAGACCCTTGAAAGCCGGCGACATCGGTGCCAGGGGCGCCATTCGGTGCCGCTGTTCGGGCGGGCAGCCGATATACAGGCCGTCGAGCCCGAGCGGTTCAGCGATCTCCTTCTGGACAAACTTCTCGATCGGTATGCCCGAGATCCGCCGCACCAGCTCGCCGACCAGCCAGCCGAACGTCAGCGCGTGGTAGCCCACCGCAGTTCCCGGCTTGTATGCCGGCTTCGCCCGCGCCAGCGCGTCGGCCATATGCTCCCAATCGAGGATTTTCGAACTGTGGTCGATGATCGTGCCGAAGCGGTGTAGACCCGCGGAGTGGCTCAGCACCTGCCGAACAGTGATGTCGCCCTTACCGTTCTGGGCGAACTCTGGCCAGTACGTGGCGACCCGTTCGTCGTAGTCGAGCTCCCCGCGGTCGGCGAGCACATGGGCGCAGGTGGCGGTGACGCCTTTGGTCGTGCTCCAGCACATGGCAAGCGTGTCGCGCCCCCACGGATCCCCCTGCGGAGTGCGAAGTCCACCCCACAGGTCCACGACAAGCCTGCCGCGGTGATAAACGGCCACGGAGGCGCCGCCGTCGGTGTGTGCGATCTGATTTCTGAAGACGTCCGCCACTTCCCGAAACTCGTCGTCGCACCGACCTCCGGTCAGATCTGTCCGCAATGTGGAAGCTGCCAATTTCCCATCCTTCTGTTGGCCGATGTCGGCGAGTGCGATGACGGCGTCGTAGCCCTACGGATGTACCCGGCGAGCATGTCCAGATCCGGCACGCACGGCCCGGGTGACCCGGCGGTCGGGATCGCGCGGATTCGTAACAGCGAATGACCAGCATGGGCCACGCGCCATCAATCCAGGAGTGTGCGCCACACGCAGCCCCGCCGCGGCACTCTCGAGCAATTCGGCCGTGCAGAGTCGCCGAGGTATGGGCCGCTGCATGGATGGGCGCGGGTGATTAGGTCGCCGACGTCGTATCCGAGTTTGTCTGGCCGCAGTAGATTCGGCGGCGGGACCGCTCTCCCGGAGGTGCTCATGCGCCAGCTTCCTGCCGACCCAGGCCGCCGTGGCTGGCTCGCGCTCGGCGAGGACGCGCTTCCGGCAGGACAACACTGGCTGGCGCCCGGCGAGCTGGCCAGCCTGGCCGGGCTGCGGTACACCAAGCGGCGCACCGAGTTCCTGCTGCGCCGGGTGGTTGCCAAGCGTGCCGTCGCCTCGGTGACCGGCCGGCCCACCGACCCGGCCGCGCTTGCCGGCATCGAGGTGCGCAATGCGCCAAGCGGTGCCCCCTACGTGTGCGTCGACGGCGCCCCGATCGGGGTGGGGGTCTCGATCAGCGATCGTGCCGGTTGGGCGGTGTGTGTGACGTCGCCGGCGGGGCTGCCCGCCGTCGGCTGCGATCTGGAGTTGGTGGAGCCACGTTCGCCGGGCTTCGTGCGCGACTTCCTCACCGTGGCCGAGCAACGTCTGGTCGCCTCCTGCGCGGCGGGCGACGAGCGGGACGCGCTCACAAATCTGATCTGGTCGGCGAAGGAGAGTGCGCTGAAGGTGTTGCGGGTGGGGCTGCGCCGCGACACCCGCACGCTCGAGGTGACGCCGGCCGCGCCGCGCGGCGACGGTTGGGGCGCATTGACGGTGCGGGCCGTCGAAGGGACCGTTTTTCCCGGCTGGTGGCGGCGGGAAGGCCGGTTCCTGCTCACCGTCGCGGCGGAACTGGCCGGTCCGCCCCCCGCCGCGCTGGGCGACCCGGGGGTACTGGCGCCCGCGGCACCCCGACATACCTGGCTTCACCGGCCGCTATACCTCTGACATTCCGCGGTTCAGGGCGTCGACGATGTAGGGGCGCAACGCCTCGGCGCTGATGATGCGGTCCACCGAGCCCACCGCACGCGCCCGCTGCACGGTGTGGATCCGGTCGAACTCGTCGGCGACTTCACTGAGTTTCGCGGCCCGAACTGCCGCCGTGATTTCGGCGAATCGGGCCCGCGCCGTGCCGGCATCAGATCCCGTCGCGTCGCGCACCTGCTCGCCCGCCTCGCGTACACGAGGATCCTGAGCCGTGCGGGCGTCAACTTCCCGGGCAAAGACGGTGGCAGCCGCCGGCGCACCTCCGATCACCGACGCGAATGAGCCCTCCAGGGCGGCGATCTCCAGCCGCTCGTTGAGCTTCTTGGAGAAGACCACGAAAGCACCACCGTGGTAGCGGGAGACCACCACAAAGACGATCGGGCCGCGAAAGTTGGTCACCGCGCGGCCGATCTCGGCGCCATACTCCAATTGCCAGCGGCGCATGGACTCCGGCGAGCCGTCAAAACCGGACAGGTTCGCCAGCACGACAAGCGGACGGTTGGCGCTGGCGGCGTTGACTGCGCGTGCCACCTTGCGCGACGACTGCGGAAACAGCGTGCCGGATGACCACGAGCTGGGGCCGCCAGCCGGCACGAATCCGCGCCGAGGCACCGTGTGCGATTCGATCCCCAGCAAACACACCGGGATGCCGCCGATGTGCGCATCCCACACGATCGCGGTCTCCGCGCCGCGCCATTGCTCCCAGCGCTCCAAGGGCGCCGAATCGGTGTCGGCGGTGGCCCGCATCACCGACCGCATGTCGAACGGCTTCTTGCGCTCGGCGTTGTGGGTGGCCGAGAAGATTTCCCCGACTGTTGCCATGTCGCTGCCGGCGTCGGCGGTGTGCGGCGCGGAGCGCACGTCACGGTCCACCGGATCGGCCGTGGCACGCCGACGCGGCCACCTCTCGCCGGGCACCACGTAGGTGTGCTCGTAGTGGCGCAGCAGGATGTCGCATGCGTCGGCGAGGGTGGACGCCCAGTATTGGCCCTGGCCGTTCGGGCCCATGATCCGGTCGAAGCCGCCGATCCCGAAGTTGTCCTCCGCCGAAACCCCGCCGGAGAAGTCGAGTGCCTGCTTGCCGGTCAACACCATCGCGCTCGCGGGGGTCATCACCACGATGCCGCGGGTGTGCATCAGCATGGTCGCCTCGGCGTTCCAGTACGGCTGGGCGCCCACGTTCACCCCGGCGACAACAATATTCACCTCGCCGCCGCGCTGGGTGAACTCGATCACGCGGCGCAGCACTGCGCCGATCCAGTCCATGTTCTCGGTGCCGCTGTCCATCGCGATCTTGGCCCCGGACGACAGCGTGAACCATTCGACCGGTACACCCATCCGCTCGGCCAAACCCAGCGCCGCGATGATCCGCCGGCACTCCGGCTCGGCCAAGTTGCCAAGCCCGCGGGTCGGGTCGCCGAACAGCGCCACCCGGGTCATCCCTTCCGGCACCTTCTCCGTGTCGTTGCGCAGAAGTCCGACCACGACGTTGGCGGTGTTCATCCCGTATGGTCGCGACACCGGTACGAGGTTTCCCTGCTCATCGAGATCGTGCTCGATGAACTGGCCGGTAGGAAACCGCGCTACCGCCTCGGCCGGCGGGGTGAGCATCCGCACGATCTCATACGGGTAGGGGGCGCCAAAGCGGTTGGCGCGCAACAGTTTTTGCCGATACGGCGTCAAAGACCGGATCGGCTCCTGTCCCGGCGGGCGTTCGCGCACCGTCACACCTTCGCCTAGGCCCTCCACCTCCAGCACGCGGTCACGACCGTCGGCGAACTGTACGCGCAGCACCAGTTTCTCCAGGCCGGCGCCGAGCGCCAGCGGCGCCGTCGACCGGGCCAGTTCGGTCCACGCGTCGCGGGGCACATTCCACGGCGGGCGGATGTAGAGCACTATCCGGTTGGCCGCCGGCCGGTCCCGCCCGTCGAACGTGGCCAGCGCTTCCCACATCGCCGACAGGGCGAGCAAACCCATCAGCTCCAGCAGCGGGTATCGCACCACTCCGTCAGCGGCCCGAGCGGGGGTAAGGTCGCGCACTTCGGCGAGCGCGAACAGCCGGTGATCAGCGGGGTTGTCGTGGGACACGCCGTGGAACACGTACACGTCCTCGGCCGAGCGCAGCCGGCGCAACTTGAAATTCCCGAGCCGCCACAGGTCCAGCCGCTTGGCGAGCATCGGGTGCAGATTGCGGTAGAGGGGATCCTCGACGAATTGGCCATCCCGCTGGCGGTAGGTCACGTGATGGGTGCGAAATCGCTCCGGTGTTGCTCCGTCGACGGTCGTCACCGTCAGGTCCAGCCGGTGCAGCAGGCGGCCGAAGTCGCAGTCGGAAAGGAGTTTC
>NZ_DATFYW010000048.1:0-11250 GCF_035314905.1 Mycobacterium sp. | reverse complement strand
GAGCAGGCCGACCGGCTGGGGAGGTGGGGCGTGATCGCCAGCGTGCAACCGAATTTCGATGCGCGGTGGGGCGGGGACGACGGCATGTACGCGCGCCGGCTGGGCCGTCAGCGAGCCCGGCTGCTGAACCCGCTGGCGCTGCTAGCATCGCAAGGCGTGCCCCTCGCGTTCGGCTCCGATACGCCCGTGACGAGCATGAATCCGTGGGAAACCGTGCGGGCCGCGGCGCACCATCGCACCGCGGGCAGCGAACTGTCGGTTCGCGCGGCGTTCGCGGCGGCCACCCGCGGCGCGTGGCGCGCCGCGGGGATCCGCGACGGCACCACCGGCAGCCTGGTTCCCGGCGCGGCCGCCTCCTATGCCGTGTGGGACGCCAGCCCGCTCGAAGTCGACGCCCCGGCCGGCGCGGTGCAGCGATGGTCCACCGACCCGCGCTCCCGGGTTCCCGCACTGCCGCGCCTGTCCGCGCACGACCCGCTGCCCGGCTGCCTTCAGACGGTGCACCGCGGCGAGGTCATCTATGGCTGACGTGACCCGGGTCGGCGGCGGCGGGCGGGGACGGCACGCGGCAGGTGACGACGATGATGACCGACCCACCGCCCGCCACGCCGCCCCGGACGTCGACGAGGCCGACGACCCCACCGACGCCATCCCGGTCCCCGCGCAGGAGACCGGGCAGCCGTCGCGCACCCAACCCGCGATTCCGGCCTGGGTGGGCCGGCTGGGGCGCGCGATCGTGGACCGGCTGCACCTCGTCGCGGTCGCGATCGGGGCCGGGCTGCTGCTGTGCGCCAGCTTCCCGCCGGTCGGCCTGTGGTATGCCGCGTTCGTCGCGTTCGCACTGCTCGCCTGGATCTTCACGCGCGAAGCCGCCAGGCCCGCCGGCGGTTTCGGATACGGCTTCCTGTTCGGGCTGGCGTTCTATCTGCCGCTGCTGCCGTGGACCGGCGAGTTGGTCGGGGTGGGTCCGTGGCTGGCATTGTCGGTGCTGTGCGCCGTGTTTCCCGGGCTGTTCGGCCTGCTCGCGGTCGCCGTGCGGCGCCAACACGGTTGGCCGGTCTGGTTCGCGGCGTTGTGGGTGCTCGTGGAGTGGCTGAAGTGCACCATTCCGTTCGGCGGGTTCCCCTGGGGCGTCGTGGCCTTCGGCCAGGCCGACGGTCCGCTGCTGGTCATCGCGAAGCTCGGTGGCGCGCCGCTGCTGTCGTTCGCGGTCGTGCTGGCCGGCTGCGGCTTCACCTCGCTGGGGCTTGAGATCTATGACTGGTGGCGCAAAGGTGCGCGACGCAGCCACGTGCCGCCGCGTGTGGTGCTGCCGGGGGTGTGCATCTGCCTGGTGTTGTTCGCGACGACGGCGCTGTGGCCGGGCGTGCACCAGTCCGGCATCGGCGCCGGCAACGACCCGACCATCAACGTGGCGGCGGTGCAGGGCAACGTGCCGCGGCTGGGCCTGGACTTCAACGCGCAGCGGCGCGAGGTTCTGGACTACCACATGCGCGAAACGCTGCAGTTGGCCGACGACATCCGGGCCGGCCGCGCCCCGCAGCCGCAGTTCGTGATCTGGCCGGAGAACTCCTCCGACATCGACCCGATCAGCAACCCCGACGCGGCAGAGCAGATCTTCGTCGCGGCGCAGGCCGTCAACGCGCCGATCCTGGTCGGCACCGTGCTGGCGCGCCCGGATTCGACGCCGGACAACCCCACCTCGACCAACACGGTGATCGTGTGGGATCCGAACGCCGGTCCCGTGGACCGCCACGACAAACAGATCGTGATGCCGTTCGGCGAGTATCTGCCATGGCGAGGGTTCTTCAAACACCTCTCGGGCTATGCCGACCGAGCCGGCTATTTCGTGCCCGGCAATGGCACCGGTGTGGTGCACGCCGCCGGGGTCCCGGTCGGGGTGACGACGTGCTGGGAGGTGATCTTCGACCGCGCGCCCAGGGAGTCGGTCCTCAACGGCGCGCAGCTGCTGGCCGTGCCCACCAACAACGCCACCTTCAACCAGGACATGAGCGAGCAGCAGCTGGCGTTCGCCAAGCTGCGGGCGGTTGAACACGACCGCTACACGGTGGTCGCCGGCACCACCGGGATCAGCGCGGTGATCGCCCCCGACGGGCGCGAGATGGCCCGCACCGGCTTCTTCGAGCCGGGCTACCTGGACAAACAGGTCCATCTGAACACCGACCTGACCCCGGCGACCCGGTGGGGGCCGATCCTGCAGTGCGTGCTGATCGCGATTGGTCTTGCGGCCCTGCTGGCCGCGATACTGCACAATGGTTGGTTCATGCGTCGCCGCAGCCGGCGAGCAAGCGACTCGACGCCCGCAGCGGGCGACACGGATGAAGGAGCTACATGAGTTCGCGGGAGCGGCCTAGCCAGCGCACGCTGGCCATCATCCCGACGTACAACGAGCGGGAGAACCTGCCGTTGATCGTCGAGCGGGTGCTCCGCGCCCAGCCTGATGTGCACATCCTGGTCGTCGACGACGGCAGCCCCGACGGGACCGGGGAGCTGGCCGACCAGCTGGCCCAGGCCGACCCGCAACGCCTCCACGTCATGCACCGCACCGCCAAAGACGGGCTCGGTGCGGCCTACCTGGCCGGTTTCGCATGGGGCCTGAACCGGGAGTACTCGGTGCTGGTGGAAATGGACGCCGACGGCAGCCATGCGCCCGAGCAGCTCTGTCGGCTGCTCGACGCGATCGACAACGGCGCCGACCTGGCGATCGGCTCGCGGTACGTCGCCGGCGGCACGGTGCGCAACTGGCCGTGGCGCCGGCTTCTGCTGTCGAAGACCGCCAACACCTACTCGCGCGTGCTGCTGGGCGTCGGCGTGCACGACATCACCGCGGGCTACCGCGCCTACCGGCGTGAGGTGCTGGAAAAGATCGACCTCGCGGCGGTCGACTCGAAGGGCTACTGCTTCCAGATCGACCTGACGTGGCGCACCGTCAACAACGGATTCGTCGTCGTCGAAGTGCCGATCACGTTTGTCGAACGCGAGCTCGGCGTGTCGAAGATGAGCGGGTCCAACATCCGCGAGGCGTTGGTCAAGGTCGCGCAGTGGGGCATCCGCGGCCGCATGGACCGCACCCGGGACCGGGTGGGCTGAGTTAGCTGCCGCGGCGGCGGTGCTTGATGACCTCCAGCCGCTCCTTGAGCAGCTCGTCGAGCTCCTCGACCGTGCGGCGTTCCAGCAGCATGTCCCAGTGTGTGCGCGGCGGCTTGACCTTCTTCGGCTCGGGCAGGTCACCCTCGATCAGGGTGCCCTCCATGCCGTTGCGGCACAGCCAGCTGCCGGGAATCTCGGCATCGTCGGCGAACGGGACCTCGAACTCCTCGCCGTTGTCCGTGCGGTAACGCGCAATCTGACGCGGCGCGAGGTCGTGGTTGCGGTCGGTCTCGTAGCTCACGGCTCCGAGGCGACTCCCTCGCAGGACGCGATCAGCCATCGTCACTACTCCTATCAGGGCGTCCTATCAGCGAATATCTCTCCAGGTAGGAAACGCAGATCTGCTGCCTGCGGTTCCCTGGACATCGCGACGCGGCCATCCATGTTACCGGGCTCTGCTCACCGGGCCGTCTAGAGTCGTCAGCCGTGGACCGTCGAAGCCGATCTTGCCGCTGGTGCGGGCGAGAGGTCGCCGACGCCGGCATGGGGAGGCGTCGGCAGTACTGCAGGCAGTCCTGCCGGCAGCGCGCCTACGAGCAGCGCGCTGCGGTCAAGGGCACGAGGTTGCCCGTCGACTCGGTGGTGCTCTCCGCCGACGAGGCGGCCCAGCTTTCCGACCGGGTGTACCAGGTCCGGTGCGCGGCGGAGGATGTCGCGACGGCAGTCGACGAGGGGGCCGAGCCGGACGAGCTGCGCGAGCTGTGCGCGGCGCTGATGCGCGCGGCGAAGGCCGCCGACGGCTGGCGCTGATCCGCAGATGAGCGGTCAACGGTACGTGTCGTGACATCGCTTCACGCCGTGCAAAACCCTTAGCCCGTCAGCACGCCCGCCGTAGCGTCGGCGAGCGCGTCGCGGATTCCGCGTGCGCTTTGTCGCCCCCGTCGTGAGGAACATCCTGAGCACCCCCAGCGAGCTGACCGCCGCGCCCTAGGCCGCCGGCGAGTTGTGGTCGCGGCGCGGTGTTGGTCGGCATACTTGCGCTCCTGCTGGCCGGCTGCGTGTCCCGGCACGACGGCTCAACAGGCGCGCCGGCACCCGCGGCGGTGCCGCTGTCGCACCTGGCCGGGCTGACGCTGCAGGTCGGTGACCAGAAGGGCGGCACCGAGTCGCTGCTGCGGGCCGCCGGCGCGCTGGGCGGCCTGCCGTACCAGATCGCGTTCTCGACGTTCACCTCCGGCCCGCCCCGAGTCGAGGCGGCCACCGCGGGCAAGATCGACGTCGCGATCACGGGCAATACGCCACCGATCTTCGGGGCCGCGTCCAACGCGAAGGTCAAAGTGGTCGCAGCGTATGACGGTGGGGGGACCGGAGACCCGATTCTCGTGCACGCCGACTCGCCGACGCTCTGCCGGCGTTCACGCAGCGGCAGGCCGACGCGTGGGCGATCTGGGAACCGTACACCGCGCAGGTCGCGCAGCAGGTGCCGGTGCGCAGCATCGCCGAGGCGGAGAGGGTGACCAACGGTTACTGGTTCGCCATCGCGTCGAACCAGGCACTGGCCGATCCGAGGCGCAACACGGCGCTGGCGGACCTTCTGGCGCGCTTCGCCAAGGCCGCGCAATGGGCCCGCGCCCATCCCCGGGAGTGGGCCGAAAAGTACGCCGCCGCGGTGGGTCTCGACCCGCAGGTGGCGGCGGTGGCGCAGGGCCGCAGCCTGCGGCTTCCGACCGGACTCACCGATGATGTGGTGGCATCCGAGCAGCGGCTTTCCGACCTGCTGGCCGCCGCCGGCCAGATCCAGTCCTCGCCTAGGTTCGCCGACTGGGTGGACCGCCGGTTCAACGACTCCGTCAAGCCGTATTTGATGAGCCCGAGCTAGAAAGGACCGTATGCCGGCGAAGTTCTTCTGGTTTCTGCCCACCAACGGTGACAGCCGCTCGATCGTCGGCGCATCGCATGCGTCGACGCATCACGCGATCCCCGACGGATACCGGGAGCCCAGCCGCCGCTACCTGGCCGAAGTGGCGCGCGCCGCCGACCGCCTCGGCTACGAGGGGGTCCTGACCCCGACCGGCACGTGGTGCGAGGACGCCTGGCTGACCGCCGCGGCGCTGCTGGCGGAGACCGAACGGCTGAAATTCCTCGTCGCGTTCCGCCCCGGCGTGGTGTCGCCGACGCTGGCCGCACAGCAGACCGCCACGCTGCAGCGGTTCTCCGGGGGGCGTGTGCTGCTCAACGTGGTCAGCGGCGGCGACGACACCGAGCAGCGGCGCTTCGGAGACTGGCTCAGCCACGACGAGCGGTACGCGCGCACCGGCGAATTCCTGCGGGTCGTGACGGCGGTGTGGGGGCAGGAGTCGGTCGACTTCAGCGGCGAGTACTACACGGTCCGCGACGCCCGTGTCTCCGCCCCGCCGAACCCGTTGCCGCAGATCTACTTCGGTGGCTCATCGGCGGCGGCGTTGCCGATCGCCGCGGAGTTCGTCGACGTGTACCTCACCTGGGGCGAGCCGCCGCAGGCCGCCGCGGCGAAGATCGAGCAGGTTCGGCCGCTCGCCGAGGAGCGCGGCCGCCGCGTGCGGTTTGGCATCCGGCTGCACACCATCAGCCGCGACACCTCCGCCGCGGCGTGGACGGTTGCCGACGAATTGGTCTCCGGGCTGACACCAGAACAGATCGCGAAAGCCACGGCGCTGCATTCCAGGTCGCAGTCGGAGGGGCAGCGGCGGATGACGTCGCTGCACGGCGGCCGCATCGACCACCTCGAGATCTACCCGAACCTGTGGGCCGGCGTCGGGCTGGTCCGCGGCGGAGCCGGCACCGCGCTGGTCGGCAGCCACGACGAAGTCGCCAACCTCATCGGGGAGTACCACACGCTCGGCTTCGACGAGTTCATCCTGTCCGGCTACTCGCACCTCGAGGAGGCCTACTGGTTCGCCGAAGGCGTCCTGCCGTTGCTGCGGCAGAAGGGCGTCGCCTGAAGCGGGTGCAAGCGGGAGATCGGAGTCGAGCGCTATTATCTGCGTATGAATGCAGATAGGCAGTCACCGGCCTCCGCCCTGCTGGCCGACGACCACGCCCTGCTGGTGGTCGAGGTCTTCCGGATGCTGGCCGACCCGACGAGGGTCCGGCTGCTGTGGGCGCTGGTGGACTGCGAGCTGAGCGTCAACGACCTTGCCGAACGGGTCGGTAAGCCCTCGCCGTCGGTGTCGCAGCATCTCGCCAAGCTGCGGATGGCCCGGCTCGTGCGGACCCGGCGCGACGGCACTCAGGTGTTCTACCGGCTCGAGAACGACCACGTGCGCCAGCTGGTCACCGACGCGGTCTACAACGCCGAGCATGCCGCCGGTGGGATCCCGGCACACCATCGCGCCGACACCGCCGGCAGCGACGTTCAGCCCTTGCGGCAGGGGCGTGCCGGCTGATGGGCATCGGGCATCCCCATGACCACAGCCACGACTACGCCGACCGCGTCGACGAGGCGTTGACCGACAGCGCGGCCGGGATCCGGGTTGTCAAGATCAGCCTGATCGCACTCGCCGCCACGGCGATCGCGCAGTTGGTGGTCGTCGCGTTCTCGGGTTCGGTGGCCCTGCTGGCCGACACGGTGCACAACCTCTCCGACGCGCTGACCGCCGTGCCGCTCTGGATCGCGTTCGCGCTGGGCCGCCGCGCCGCGACCCGGCGCTATACCTACGGGCTGGGCCGCGCCGAGGACCTCGCGGGCCTTTTCGTCGTCGCCGTCATCGCCGCGTCTGCAGCTGTCGCGGCGGCCGAGGCCGTGCGACGGCTGATCCATCCGGCGCCGCTGTCGCATCTGCCGTGGGTCGCCGCGGCAGGGGTCATCGGCTTCTTTGGCAACGAACTCGTCGCGTTGTACCGCATCCGGGTCGGCACCAGGATCGGCTCCGCGGCGTTGAAGGCCGACGGGGTGCACGCCCGAGTGGACGGGCTGACATCGCTCGCGGTGGTGGTCGGCGCCGGGGGTGTCGCGGCCGGCTTTCCCGCCGCCGACCCGATCGTCGGCCTCGCCATCGCCGTGGTGATCGTCGCACTGCTCGGCGTCGCTGCGCGTGACGTGTTCCGGCGGTTGCTCGATGGAGTCGATCCGGCGCTCCTCGCCGCCGCGCAGGAGGCGCTGGCCCGCCAGCCGGGGGTCGAATCCGTGCACCGGGTGCGGATGCGCTGGCTCGGGCATCGGCTGCTGGCCGACGTCGAGCTTGACGTCGACCCGCATCGGAGCCTGTTGGAGGCGCACCGCATCGCCCACGACGCCGAGCATGTGCTGACCCATGCCGTGCCGAAGCTGGCCGAAGCCACTGTGCACGCCTACCCGGCGCACACGGCGAACAGCGGCTAGCAGACGAACTTTTCGCCGACGTCGGGCGGCGGAGTGACCTGCTGCGCGCAGCCGAACGCGACGATGCCGGCGTCACTGAACCGGGCGGCCGACTGGTGCGCGAAGTTCACGCAGTACAGGCCGGCCTCGTCGGAGCGGCATTGGTAGTCGGCGAACTTGAGAGAGCTGCCGTACGGCAGTTGCGGCCCGTCGCCGGCGGTGAACCGGCCCGGGTCGCCGTGCAGCCCGCCGACGTCGATCGACGCGCCGTCGAAGTCGACCCAGCCGCCGACCCACTCGGTCTGGGCGTCGGCAGGCCGTGGCGGCGGATCGTTGAGCTTTACCAGGCAGGCCAGCGCCCCACCGCTGTACTTCGAATCGGTCATGCAGGTCGTCTTGCCGGACGGCGTGACGAACGCGACGTCGTCGTCGAGTTGCGTGGTCACACCGTCGCGCGTCGCGGTGTGAAATGCGCCCGCGTCGGCGGCCTGACCCGCCGCGATCCAGGCGATCACGCCGGCGATAGGTGTGTCGGGTCCCGGCGGTGTGGTCGGCACCGCGACCGGCGCCGACGACGGAGGCGCGGCGGCCGCGCTCGACGGCGCCGTCGTCGACGGCCCGGGCGCAGGTCGAGACTGCCCACCCGTGGTGTGCGAGCAGCCGGCCAGCACGAGCAGTGCGACGGCGGCCGCGCCCCCTTTGCGCATGGCTGCAACGGTATCGGGCCTCAAACGCGTCGCGGGTCAGGCGCGCGCGGGGGCGCGTCCCAACCGGCCGCGCGGTGACCCATTCGCTACCGTCAGGGAATGGCAGAACGCAGCGTTCGCGTGAGCACGACGAGCGGCACCGTCGAGGGTTTCGCCCGCGGGGGCGTGCACCGATGGCGATCCATCCCGTACGCGCGCCCGCCGTTCGGTCCGCTGCGGCTGCGTGCCCCGCAGGCACCGGTGCCGTGGCGGGGAGTGCGCTACTGCCACGACTTCGCGTCCTGCGCCCCGCAGCGCCGCAGGTACACGATCGTCGGCGTCAACAAGTTCCAGCCGATGAGCGAGGACTGCCTGACGCTGAACGTGGTGGCTCCGTCGGCGCCGTCCGACGAGCCGTTGCCGGTGATGTTCTTCGTCCACGGCGGCGGATACATGCTGGGCAGCTCCGCGACACCGATCTACGACGGCGCCGCGCTGGCGCGGCGCGGCTGCGTCTACGTCTCGGCGAACTACCGCCTCGGCGCCCTGGGCTGCCTGGACTTGTCGTCGCTGTCCACTCCCGAGCACCCGATCGAAGGCAACCTGTTCCTGCGCGACCTGGTGCTCGCGCTGCAATGGGTGCGCGACAACATCGCCGCGTTCGGCGGCGACCCGGACCGGGTGACGATCTTCGGCGAGAGCGCCGGCGCCCACGCGGTCGCGACCCTGCTTGCCGTGCCCGCCGCGCGGGGATTGTTTGCCGGCGCGATCATCGAGAGCCCCGCCAGCGGGATGGTCCGCCGCTCCGACGCGGCGGCCCGCTTCGCCGACCACTTCGCCGATCTGCTGGGCGCCCGTCCGAACGAGGCGGCGGCCACCCTGATGTCGGCCGAGCCCCGGCAGATGGTCAAGGTGCTGGACCGGTTGCTGGCCCAGACGGTGTCCGACCTCGCGGGCTCGTTCGCGATCGGACCCACCGTCGACGGGGACTACCTGCCCCGCGACCCGGTCGCGGCGATGGCCGCGGGTGCAGCGCACCGGGTGCCCGTCATCGTCGGCAACAACGCCGAGGAGGGGCGGCTGTTCACCCGCTGGCTGAAGATGATGCCGATGACCCCGCCGGTGATCGAGCGGATGCTCGCCGAGCTGGACCCGGCGGCCCGCCAACGGATCACCGCCGCCTATCCGGACTATCCGCACCCCGACGCGTGTGTGCGGCTGGGCGCCGACATGTGCTTTGGCACCGCGGCCTGGCACATCGCCGAAGCGCACGCCAAGCACGCGCCGACGTGGCTGTACCGCTACGACTACGCCCCCCGCACGCTGAACTGGGCGGGCCTTGGCGCAACCCACGCGATGGAGTTGCTCGCCGTGTTCGACACCTACCGCACCAGGCTTGGCGCGCTGCTGACGCTCGCGGCCGACCGGGGGTCGGCGGTGCGGGTCAGCAGGAACGTTCAGTCACGGTGGCGTGCGTTCAGCCACAGCGGCATGCCGGGCAAGGGCTGGCCGAACTACACCCACGCCGACCGGGCGGTCATGGTGTTCGACCGCTCCTCACGCATCGAATTCGATCCCACCCCGGCGCGCCGCCAGGCCTGGGAAGGCTTCACCCTGGCCCGCTGAGGGCCTCGGCACAGGAGACAAGGCATGGCCGCCACCGAACCGCGGGCACCATTCGGCAACTACCAGTACGGTACGTTCGGACTAAGCGTTGTGCCTGACCTGGGGAAACGAGGTCGGCCACATGCGCTGTAGCACTAGGTATCTTGGAGTGGGCTAACTTCCTCATCGAAGGGAATCACCCATGTCGGACACCCGTCACCACACCCAACACCCAACCCGGGTGCTGTCGAGTTGGACTCACTGATGGGTGACACGTCGAAGTAGAGCGCGAACTCCGTCCTGTGCGTTTGCGGTTGTTAGCTGGCTTTCCGGCGTTGGCGTCCATCCACTTGACCTGGGGATATGCTGTGTCAGCAGGTTTGCGGGTGTGTAGGCATTTCGATGTTCCTGCGGGCGTCCTGCGGGCGGTCGGTCGTCGACTGCCGCGCTTCGTCGGCAGGCAATGGGAGGATCCCTGGCGGGTCCCACTCGCTTCACTCTGAGGGGACCCGCAGGGGCGTACCCCAAACCACCGAAGGACGCGCCGAGGCTGGACCCGGCTCGTTGTCGGCGCGCCTTGCGATACTGGCCGCGCCGCGCAGCGCACAGTGGGGTGGAAGAAGGCAGATGAGCGACAACGAACCCGTGGAGGCACGGGCTGCACTGCTCATCGTAACGGTCCCGTATGCGCCCGCGCTATCGGCGCTGCAGCACCCAGCCGTCGCGGTGCCACTGGACGATGGTCGCGGCGAGGGTGACCACGGCTCGGGCCTCCTCCGCAGTGGGCGGTCGGGTTGTTCCGGACCCGGCGTGCCTATCGACGTTGGGCCAAATTCCATCGAGCATGCCGACGAGCGGAGCAACATCGTGGTCCTGGCTCTTACCGGGCAGGACTATCTTCCACACGTGACCCTGGTTACGAAGCTCGCCGATCACGCCGCCTAGATTCGGCTTCGCCTTGTTTGGAATGACTAGCGGGATGACCAGCGCCTCCATCGCCTTGATCGCGTGATCCCAAGCGTCGGACGGGTCGCCGTTGCGGCCGAATGCGTTCGACCATGCTTCCTTCATTTCCGTGGTTATGTCATCGGCAACCGCCGTCGCGGCGTCGAAGGTTGCCTGCGCCTCGTCGCTGACGACGCGAACCAACTCCTGATTATCCGAGGTAACCGTCCACACGGACCCGCCCACATCGAGCAGCCGCCTCAAGGGTTCAACGGCAACGCTACCCGGGCGGAAAATGTCCAACGTCGCGTCCACCAGATCGAGGAAGAATTCATCATCTTGCATAGCGGTCGCGACCATTGCCTGTGCCAGAGCGTGCGCATTCCAGCCCGGGTTCACTTCAAAGCGCATGAATATAGCGAGTTCGCGAATCCGCCGCTCATTGCCGAAATAACCCCCTTGGCCAGCGTCGATGATTTTATCGAACCAATGGAGGAGGCCGTGCTGAAGATGCACAGGAACGCCCTCAAAGGGGCCATCGGGCTGAGCACCAGCCATTCGTTG
>NZ_DATFYW010000047.1:0-17908 GCF_035314905.1 Mycobacterium sp. | reverse complement strand
AGTCGTCGCTGTTAGTGATGGCCGTCATCATCGCCGTCGCGGCCGTGGTGGTCGGTCTGTGGTCACCGGGGCGTGACGGCACCCGCCTGCACCCGGTGCGGTGGCCCTCGAAACGGAAGCCATCGACGAAGCGGAGGACGGCTACGACCCAATCGAGTTCAGCGAGACAGCAGCGCCTTCGCAACCGATCATGGCTAGCGGAGTCCCCTCAGTCGAAGGGCACACCGGGTTGAGCACCCCGGCCAGGTGAACGCTGTCTTGATCCGCCGCATCAGCGCGATCTTGGCGGGATCCTCCAACTCGAGCAAGTAACGTTTCCTTTCGTGCCGATCACGAGAGTTCCGCTCATAAATCGCGATCAGGGCTAGGTAGCCCGTCGGTGCTGTTCGCGCCTGGGACCTGCAAGCCGTGGTCCTGCTGTCGCCAGCTTCGGACGCATGGGTGCCCTCGAGGCTCTTGTCTTGGAGTTACTCAGGAGTAACACTGACGGGTAACCGCGCGTCGGGCGCCGTCGCGCGATCTGCGCAACCAGGTCAGAAGGAGAACCGTCATGGCGCACGACACCACCCGCGAGGCCGAGCTTGAGGCCCGCAAGATCGCCGAGTCCGGTCGCCAGACCGAGTGGAGCCTCCCTTCGTTCGGCAAGGAGCTGTACCTCGGTCGGCTCCGCCTGGACCTGATCTCGCCCTTCCCCGAGGAGCCAGCAGAGGTCCGGGCCGAGGGCGACGCCTTCGTTGAGAGGGTCCGCACCTTGTGCGACACCGAGTGGCGTGAAGTCGGCTTCGAGATCGAGCGGACCTCATTCATCCCTGACCGCGTGCTCAAGGGGCTCGCCGACCTCGGGGCATTCGGGATGAAGATCCCCAAGGAGTATGGCGGCCTCGGTCTGTCCCAATACACCTACAATCGCGCCCTCATGCTGTTCACGCAGGTGCATGGCTCTCTCGCCGCGCTGCTGTCGGCCCACCAGTCGATCGGGGTCCCGGAGCCGGTGAAGCACTACGGCACCGAGGAGCAGAAGAAGAGGTACCTCCCGCGCTGCGCCAGGGGCGCCATCACAGCCTTCCTGCTCACTGAGCCCGGGTTCGGCTCCGACGCCGCCCGGATGAAGAGCACCGCGGTGCCGACCGCGGACGGGACCGGCTACATCCTGAACGGCCTGAAGCTGTGGACGACCAACGGAGTCATCGCCGATCTCGTGGTCGTCATGGCCCGGGTGCCGGCGAGCGAGGGGCACAAGGGCGGCATCTCCGCCTTCGTCGTCGAAATGGACTCGCCCGGCATCACCGTAGAGAACCGCAACGCGTTCATGGGGCTGCGTGGCATCGAGAACGGCGTGACCCGGTTCTTCGATGTCGTGGTCCCGAAGGAGAACCTCCTCGGGAAGGAGGGAGACGGCCTTCGGATCTCGCTCAGCACCCTCAACACCGGGCGCCTCGCGCTCCCCGCGATATCCACGGCTGGTGCGAAGTGGTCCACCAAGATCGCGCGGGAGTGGGCGGCCGAGCGCACGTCTTTCGGGCGCCAGATCGGCAAGCACGGCGCCGTGGCCGAGAAGTTGGCCTTCATGGCCTCCACGGCGTTCGCGCTCGACGCCCTGCAGGAGATCACCGCAATCATGGCCGACCAGGGTCGCAACGACATCCGCATCGAATCGGCGATCGCCAAGCTTTACGCCACCGAGATGGCCTACCAGGTCGCCGACGAGCTCGTCCAGGTGCGCGGGGGTCGCGGCTACGAAACCGCCTCGTCGCTGCGGGCGCGCGGCGAGCGCGCCGTCCCCGCCGAGCAGCAGCTGCGCGACACCCGCATCAACCGGATCTTCGAGGGTTCCACGGAGATCATGCGTCTGCTGCTGGCCCGCGAGGCTACCGATGCTCACCTGCAGGCCGCCGGCGACATCATCGACCCCGAGGTGGAGCTCAAGGACAAGGCCAAGGCGGGGCTGCAGGCCGCGGGCTTCTACGCGAAGTGGCTGCCCCGGCTCGCCGTGGGCAAGGGCCTCGTCCCCACCAGCTACTCCGAGTTCGGCGACCTCGCCACCCACCTGCGCTACGTGGACCGGAGCGCCCGCAAGCTGGCCCGCTCCACGTTCTATGGGATGTCACGGTGGCAGGCGAAGCTGGAGTACGAGCAGGTGTTCCTCGGACGGATCGTGGACATCGGTGCAGAGCTCTTCGCCATGTCGGCCGCGATCGTGAAGGCCGAGCAGATCCGCATGCAGCAGGGAGACACGCGTGGCGCCGAGGCCCACGAGCTCGCCGACTACTTCTGCGGGCAGGCACGTGTCCGGGTCGACGCGCTGTTCCACGCTCTGTGGGACAACACGGACGCCGCCGACAGGAAGCTCTCGGCAGCACTGGTCGACGGCAAGTACGCCTGGCTGGACGACGGGATCATGGACCTCACGGAGGGCACCGGCCCGTGGACAGCCGACGAGTCGGTCCGTCCCTCGGACGTCGAGACCGTGCGCCGGCGTGTGCTGGAGGGGTGATCGGGTCGTGGTGGACGAAGACGACACCACGTGATCTTCGGTGTGACTCGATGCGCTGAGCGCGATAGGCCCCGCCCCCGACTTTGCAGAAGTTTGTGACACGCTCGTGACACCGAGCCGCCAGTCGAACCCTTGCGGCGTGCAGTCAAGAGAGTTTGCGCAGGTAGGGACAGGCGTGGTGTCGAGCCCCCTGTCAGGATTGAACTGACGACCGCTCGCTTACAAGGCGAGTGCTCTACCACTGAGCTAAGGAGGCGGGGCCTTCAGCGTATCGGGTCAGCGCTCGTCGTCGTCCGACACCTCGGCGGCGATGACCCGCTCCGATGCGACGATCCGTGGGGGCGAATTGCGGGGTCGGCGCGACCGCGGCCGCAGCGGGATCCGGTCGGCGATGCTGCTCAGCGGGTTGACCACCACGCTGAGCGTGTCCACCGCGTCGCGCAGCATGTCGATGGTCGGGCCCAGCGCCTCCAACCCGGGCGCGAGCCGGTTGAGTGTGTCGGCCACCAGCTCCAACTGGTCCAGCGGACCGTTGCGGGCGGTCACCTTCTCCAACAGCCCACCCTCGGCCAGTATCCGGTCGGCCAGGCCGTCCTCGGCGAGGAGCCGCTCGATCAGCCCGTCCTCGTCGAGCAACTGGTCGAACAGACCGCCCGGTGCCAGTGCCCGCTCGAGCGCTCCGCCGTCGGCCGTCAAGCGGTCCAGCGGGCCGCCCGGCGCGGTCAACCTGTCGACGAGCCCGCCCGGCCGCATCAGCCGGTCGATCGGGCCGTCCGGCGCGAGCGCCCTGCCGAGCGGGGCGTCGTCGTCGATCATGCGCGCGATCCGGTTCGCCCTCTCGATTGTGGAGTCCAGGCCGAACAGATGCGCCACGGCACTCGGAGACGTTTGCTTAGCGGCGTCATTTAACGTCTTGCGGGCGATGCCGAGCGCGCCGGTCGCGACGTCCAGTCCAGCGTCTGCGACCGCCAACCCCACCTTCGCCGGCATCGTTGCGAGCTCGACGAGGCTTTTGCCGAGGTTCATGCATGTCAGTGTATTCACCGACCTCTCGGTGTTAACCTAGTCCACCGGTATACAACTCACAGATATCTCACAGGCATCGTGCAGTATGACCCCAAGCCGGAGGGTGAACATTGGCCCGCATGGCAGCACCGTTACCAGAATCACGACCGGAAGCCCGCGTGTTGGTGGTCGACGACGAGACCAACATCGTGGAGTTGCTCTCCGTCAGCTTGAAATTTCAGGGCTTCGAGGTCTACACCGCCTCGAACGGACCCGCGGCGCTGGACAAGGCCCGCGAGGTGCGGCCCGATGCAGTGATCCTCGACGTGATGATGCCGGGCATGGACGGGTTCGGCGTGCTGCGGCGGCTTCGTGCCGACGGCATTGACGCGCCGGCGTTGTTCTTGACGGCCCGGGACTCGTTGCAGGACAAGATCGCCGGCCTGACGCTTGGCGGCGACGACTATGTCACCAAGCCCTTCAGCCTCGAGGAGGTCGTGGCCCGGCTGCGGGTCATCCTCCGACGCTCCGGCAAGGGTGTCGACCAGCCGCGCAACGCCCGGTTGACGTTCGCCGACATCGAGCTCGACGAGGACACCCACGAGGTCTGGAAGGCCGGCGAACCCGTCTCGCTGTCGCCGACCGAGTTCACCCTGTTGCGCTACTTCGTGATCAACGCGGGCACCGTGCTGAGCAAGCCGAAGATCCTCGACCACGTGTGGCGCTACGACTTCGGTGGCGATGTCAACGTCGTCGAGTCCTACGTGTCGTATTTGCGGCGCAAGATCGACACCGGCGAGAAGCGCCTTCTCCACACTCTTCGCGGCGTCGGTTACGTCCTCCGCGAGCCGCGATGAGCGCATCCGCCGAGCCGCGATGACCGCGTCCGCGAGCCGCGATGAGCGCATCCGCCGAGCCGCGATGAGCGCGTGCGCGACGAGCGCACCACGCCGTAGTTAGAAAGGGCGAACAATAAGGGGCATGCCGAGACTCCGCGCACGCGGCGTACCCCTCCGGGTGAGCCTTGTGGCTGCCATGCTGGTGCTGGTGGGCTTTGGCCTGCTCGCATCCGGCGTCGCGGTGACGTCGATCCTGCGGCACAGCCTGATCAGCCGTGTCGATCAGACCCTGCTCGACGCGTCCCGCGGCTGGGCGCAGGCTCCCCGCCGGATGCCGCCACCCCCGATCGAGGGCCCGAACCCGGGCCGGCCGCCGTCGAACTTCTACGTCCGCGGCATCGGGCCCGACGGGCGCATCTGGATGGCCGTCAACGACCGCGACGCCGAACCCGCGCTGCCGGCCAACAACGACGTCGGACCCGTCCCGGTCACGGTCGGCTCCGAGGACGGCTCCAACGTGCAGTGGCGCGCGGTGTCGGTGCGCGGCAGCCGCGGCGAGTTCATCACGGTCGCCATCGACCTTTCCGACGTTCAGTCGACCGTTCGCGCACTGACGTGGTCGCAGGTCGGCATCGGCCTGGCCGTGTTGTTGGTGCTCGGCGTCGCCGGATATTGGGTGGTGCACCGCAGCCTGCGGTCCTTGGTCGAAGTCGAGCAGACGGCCGCCGCGATCGCGGAGGGCCAGCTGGACCGCCGCGTGCCGCAGCGTGATCCCCGCACCGAGGTCGGGCGGTTGTCCCGGGCCCTCAACGGCATGCTGTCCCAGATCCAGCGTGCGCTTGCCGCGTCCGAGCAGTCCGCCGATCAGGCCCGGATGTCCGAGGAGCGGATGCGCCGGTTCATCACCGACGCCAGCCACGAGCTGCGCACGCCGCTGACCACGATCCGTGGCTTCGCGGAGCTCTACCGGCAGGGCGCCGCCCGAGACATCGAGATGTTGATGTCGCGCATCGAGTCGGAGTCCCGGCGGATGGGGGTGCTCGTCGAGGACCTGTTGCTGCTGGCCCGGCTCGACGCTCAGCGGCCCCTCGACCAGCATCGCGTCGACCTGCTGGCGCTGGCCACCGACGCGGTCCACGACGCTCAGTCGATCGCGCCGAACCGCCGCATCGCGATTGAGGTCTTGGACGGACCGGGGACCCCCGAGGTGATCGGCGACGAGGCACGCCTGCGCCAGGTGCTCAGCAACCTGGTTTCCAACGCGCTTCAGCACACCCCGGAAAACGCCCGCGTCACGGTCCGGGTGGGCACCGAGGACGACGACGCGATCCTGGAGGTCATCGACCAGGGCCCCGGTATGAGCACGGCAGACGCGCAACGGGTCTTCGAGCGGTTCTACCGGGCCGACACGTCCCGCGCCCGTGCCAGCGGCGGCACCGGCCTGGGCCTTTCCATCGTCGACTCCCTGGTGCGCGCGCACGGCGGGACGGTGAGCGTCAAGACCGCCCCCGGCGAGGGCTGCCGATTCCGCGTCAACCTGCCGCGCATCGCCGACGTGCCGGCGCTCACGCTACCCGAGCCAGTGCATCCCTGATCTTGGCCTGGGCCTCGTCCAACGACTCCGGTGAGGGGTTCTGATCGACGTTGGCGAAGCCGAAGTCGCTGAGATTGCGCGCGGGGAACACGTGCACGTGCAGGTGCGGGACCTCCAGCCCGGCGATGATCAGCCCGGCCCGCTCGGTGTCGAATGCCAGGCACACCGCTTTGCCGATCAGCTGCGCGACCTCCATGATCCGGCTCAAGGTCTTACCGTCGACGTCCTGCCATTGATCGATCTCGGCGCGGGGCACCACCAGTGTGTGGCCCTGCGTCATCGGCTGAATCGTCAGGAACGCGACGATCTCCTCGTCTTCGTACACGAAACGGCCCGGCAGTTCGCCGTTGATGATCCTGGTGAACACTGACGCCATGGGCACGAGCATGCGGGCAGCCCGCTTCGAGCGTCAAGCGGCGAGCCACCCGACTTTGCTCACAGCAAGCTCCCAGGCACGGCGCAGTGCGATAGCAGCTTGTCCCGACACCGTGGACGCCATGGCCGATGCGGTTGCGGGGGTGGACAACGGCGTGGTTTCCAAGTCCGAAACCGAAACAGGAACGCGCAAAGCCGAATACGTCCTCGACGTCGTGATCCCGGTCTACAACGAGGAAGACGATCTGCCGAGTTCCGTGCGGCGGCTGCACAAGTTTCTGAGCACCGAGGTGCCGTATCGCTCGCGCATCACGATCGCGGACAACGCCAGCACCGACCGCACCTTGGCGGTGGCACACGAACTCGCCGACGAACTCTCCGATGTGGGCGTGATCCACCTCGACGCGAAGGGCCGCGGCGGCGCCCTGCACGCGGCCTGGTTGAGCAGCACCGCCGCGGTCGTCGCCTACATGGATGTCGACCTGTCGACGGACCTGTCGGCATTGATGCCCCTTGTCGCTCCGCTGGTCTCAGGTCACTCAGACATCGCGATCGGGTCGCGGCTGGCGGCGTCGGCCAGGGTCATTCGCGGACCGAAACGCGAATTCGTTTCTCGCGGTTACAACTTGCTGCTCCGCGGCATGCTCGGTGCACGTTTCTCTGACGCGCAGTGCGGCTTCAAAGCCCTGCGCGCCGACGTCGCGCAGCGGCTCCTGCCGCTGGTCGCCGACACCGGCTGGTTCTTTGACACCGAGCTGTTGGTGGTCGCCGAACGGGCCGGCCTGCGCATCCACGAGGTGCCCGTCGACTGGGTCGACGACCCGGATTCGCGCGTCGACATCATCGGCACCGCGATCGGCGACCTGAAGGGCTGCTGGCGGGTCGGCCGCGCGCTGGCCACCGGCGCGCTGCCGCTGCGCGAGCTGCAGGCCAGCCTCGGCCGCGAACCGCTGGTTCCCGGCGTCCCCCACGGCATGGTGGGCCAGATGGTCCGATTCGGGATCGTCGGCGTCGCCAGCACGGTGGCCTACGCACTGCTCTATTGGGTGCTGCACCCGCTGATCGGTTCCCAGGCCGCCAACCTCACGGCGCTGCTGGTGACCGCGATCGGCAACACCGCGGCCAACCGGGCGTTCACGTTCCGCATCCGCGGCCGCGCCAACGTGGCCCGCCACCAGATGCACGGGCTGCTCGTGTTCGCGTTCTGTCTGGCCCTGACCAGCGGTTCACTGTTCCTGCTTCACCGCTTCGACCCGGGCGTCGACCGGGTGATCGAGCTGTCCGTCCTGGTCGTGGCGAATCTGGTCGCGACGTTGGTCCGGTTCATCGCCTTGCGCCACGTGTTTGGGGTACATAGCAGAATGGCGTGATGGCCGCTGTAGTTGCCGAAGCCCAGCAGGGGGCCGGATCGGCCGCGCCCGCGCGTGAACCCCGCCGCTGGGTCCCCCGGCTGGCACTGGCGGCCCTGCTGGCCGGGACCGCGGTTCTCTACCTGTGGAACCTCGCCGCGAGCGGATGGGCGAACGCGTTCTATTCGGCGGCCGTGCAGGCAGGCTCACAGTCGTGGAAAGCGTTCCTGTTCGGCTCGTCGGACTCCGTCAACTCGATCACCGTGGACAAGCCGCCCATGTCGCTGTGGCCGATGGAGCTGTCGGTACGCCTCTTCGGGCTGAACCCGTGGAGCATCCTCGTCCCGGAGGCGCTGATGGGTGTGGCCTCCGTGGCGCTGCTGTGGGACTGCGTGCGGCGCCGGTTCGGTGAGGCTGCGGGCCTGATTGCGGGTCTGGTGCTCGGGCTGACGCCTGTCGCGGTCGCGATCTTCCGCTACAACAATCCCGACGCGTTGCTGGTCTTGCTGATGATCGGCGCCGCCTGGGCGCTGCTGCGCGCGGTCGACGACGGACGTACACGTTGGCTGGTGCTGTGCGGCGCGCTCGTCGGCCTCGGCTACCTGACCAAACAGTTGCAGGTCGCACTGGTGATGCCCGCGCTCGCCGTCACCTATCTGGTGGCCGGCCCCCCGAAACTTGCCAACCGGCTCTGCCAACTGGCGGCGGCCTTGGCCGCGGCGGTGGTGGCCGCCGGCTGGTGGGTCGTGACAGTGCAGTTGTGGCCGGCGGCCGACCGGCCGTGGATCGGTGGCTCCCAGCACAACTCGATCCTCGAGTTGACGTTCGCATACAACGGCTTTGGCCGGCTGTCCGGTGATGAGCCGGGCAGTGTCGCCAGCTTCGGCCAGCTGGGCCGCGAAGGCGGCGGCGCGCAAGGCGGCGCGTTTTCGCGGCCCTGGGGACCACCGGGTCTGGGCCGGCTGTTCCAGCCGTTGCAGGTCGGCCAGGTCTCCTGGTTGCTGGGCGCTGCCCTGATCTTCTTCGTGGCGCTGCTGTTGTGGCGATGGCGCGCCCCCCGCACGGACCGGGAACGGGCTTCCGTGCTGCTGTGGGGACTCTGGCTGATCAGCACCGCGGCGGTCTTCAGCTTCATGGCCGGCATCTTCCACCCGTACTACACCGTCGCGCTGGCGCCCGCGATCGCGGCGTTCGTCGGCATCGGCGCCGTGGTGATGTGGCGGTTCCGCGACCGGCTGTGGGCGCAGGCGACGCTCGCCGCCGCCGCGGCGGTAATGGTGGCGACGACTTTTTTCGTGCTGCGCTACACCCCGCACTACTACCCGTGGCTGCGGTGGGTCGGCGTCGCCGGCGTCGCGGTGATCCTTGGTTGGCTGCTCGGCATTGGCGCAGACTGGGCGGAGCGGCGAGCGGTGAAGATCGCGGTGGTCGTCGCGGCGATCGCGCTGGGGCTCAGCGGGCCGTTTGCTTACGCGCTCACCACAATTCACCGCGGCAACTCCGGCGCCTTGCCATCCGGGGGGCCGCCGGCCACGTTCGTGGGTCACGGGGCGCCGTTCGGTCGGGGCATCGGGAGGGCCGATCCGGCGGCCGGGCCGGCGCCATGGCAGGCGGGCGGGCAAAACCGTGGCTGCAACCTGACGGACGCAGGCAAGCCCGAGCAGTCGGTGGTCGACAAGCTGAAGAACGGCGCCGGTTCCTACACCTGGGTGGCGGCCACGATCGGGTCGGTCTGCGCTTCCGGCTACCAGTTGGCCTCCGGTCACCCGGTCCTGCCTGTCGGCGGGTTCAACGGCTCGGACCCGTGGCCGCCGCTGGCCGGGTTCGAGCGCCTCGCCGTCTCCGGCAAGATCCACTACTTCATCGTCGACCCCGGCAACGACACCAAATCCGTGGGCGCCTCGGTGCAGCTGAACAACAGCGGCAGGATCCAGGCATGGGTCAAGCGCAACTTCGCGCCGATTCCGTCGGGCGGCGTGACGCTCTACGACCTGACGCGTTGATGGCTCAGAGTTGACGGCTCAGATGAGCCCCGTGGCATCGAACACCCACGACGGGCCACCCGGTGCACCGTGACGAAGCGCAGCAAAGCTCGTGCTGTATTTGCCTCGATAACGGCGTTTGATTGGCGGGGCCATCGGGTACCAACCTCCTACCAATAGGCCGGGTCAACTGGGTACCCCGCCTAGCTAACATTGCGAGGAGATCGATCCTGATGGTTACCATGGCGACTGCCGAGTTTCTCGCCCGTTCGACCACGCTGACCAGCGTCGGTTGGATTGGCTACATCATCATCGGGGCTATCGCCGGCTGGATTGCCGGCATGCTCATGAAAAGCCACTACGGCCTGCTGATGGACATCGTGGTGGGTATCGTGGGCGCCCTGGTCGGCGGATTCTTGCTGAGCTTCTTCTTCGATACCGCTAAGGGCGGTTGGTGGTTCACGCTGTTCACGGCGATCTTGGGAGCGGTCATTCTGCTCGGGCTGCTTCGTGTGGTGTCCCGGGGAGGCGCAACTCGGCGGTTATGAGCCGCCGGTAGGCGCGCGGTAACCCGTCAGATCAGCCCCGTGGCGTCGAACACCCACGACGTGTCGCCCCCGGCCAGGTTCTCTAACCAGGTCGGGGGCGCTTGGCTCACCATCGAGCCCATGTCCCAATAGTCCTTCCACAGCGTAACCTCGCCGTCGGCCACCCGGTGCACCGTGACGAACCGCAGCAAAGCCACCTCCCCGGAACGCCACGTCCACGTCTCGGAATGCTCGTAAAGGGGCGATGTGGATTTTGGGCGTTCGGAAAGCGCCTGGTCGGCAGGCCGTCAGATAACCCAAATACCTACTGCACCTGGTGTTTTGCTCTGTCTGGCATACGCTTGCGGTACGGGGTAGGTACGGGGCCGGTACGGCTACAAAACGCCCCTGGCCGCCGGGGTGACGCCGGGGTGCAGCGTGTGCGATGGTGGCGACCGGGGTTGGAGGCCCCAACCCCCAGCCGCCACCACTGCCTGGTCGCACGGGGAGCGGGAAGTAACTTCTAATCCCTAGGTCGCGGGTTCGTGCCGGGGCACCCTGTCTTGGCCTCACTGGGGCAGACCTATTGGGTGATGTGACTTCGTGACGGGTGCTTCACGGCCGCACGCGTAGATGCTGAACGCCATCGCCGGATCATCGCATTAGTGCGGTGCGCTGATCACCGGTGGCAATATTTGTTGGGTAATCGTCGGCAGCGGCGTCGGCGGGGCAGCCGGATCCGCGCAAACTCCGTTAGAGGGAACCCCACCCGAGTTAGTGCAGCAGACTGAGTCCGGTTGTCGGAGATTGTTTTTGCAGAATTCGTAATAGTCGCCATCGATTGCGCGCGCTGTCGCCGCGTACACGAGCGGGCCGACAGCGACTGCGAGCAAGGCGATGGACCCGGCGGCGCAAAGGCGCATGCGCGTCATCGGGCGCATCCGCATTTGGTGCTCAGGGCCGGTAATCATGGTGCAACGCCCTCGATCCGCGTACAACTTTTCTCGGTGGGGAGTCAGACCTGAACGATATCACTGAATGTGTCGACGGCTTCGCTGTAACGATTGGTGGTCATCGTCGCTTCGCCGATAAATCGGAAAGACACCGGCCCACCGCACCCGTCGACCTTGAGATCCCAGTTCCGCACCGAAACCGTCAGCGTGTCGTCCTTCCACTTGGACTTCACCCACGGGGGTGTTTTGCCTAACGGGTCGGGCTGTGCAGGGTAGGCCTTATTCTGCAGGTTCTTCCCGACGATGGTGCCGGGACTCAGCGCCTGGGTGTATTGCGGGTCTGGGCTATCGCCGACACTGGGGGTGATGCTGGGCGCCCCAGTGGGCGAGGCGGTCGCCGAAAGCCCGGCCGACGAGGTGTTGCTAATAGTCCCCTGCGCTGTGCCCACGGTGGCCTGGCAGCCCTCCTGCAACCACAGCGATATACTGCGCTGTGTCACGTTCGCCCCGTCCGGCGTTGAACTGTCGGGATCGAGGGCCTCGACCGTTATGGTGGCGGTTGCGCTGACGTAGGCCTCTCTGGTGAAGGCGGTCGCGGCCATGTTCGGCACGGAATTGATGTTCATGTCGTCAAGAGAGACGTGCAAACGCCAGAGGCGGTCGACCGATTCCTTGGAGTCCTCTGCTTTGACGAGATTCGTGGGATCGGCGACCGCCACTCCACCGCTCAATGTCAAACCCAGGACAGCCACAGCAACGACACCAGTCCGAAAGGACTTGAGCACAGCTAACCCCCTAGATTCTGGTTCATCCAATCGCTGGTGGCGACACCAGACACGCTGATCTCACGAGCTGATCTTTATCGATCGACCCACGGGCGTCGTTCGCGCCACGGGCCGACCCGAATTCGTTATCAATCTTTACCTTCAGCGATTTCTCAGCGTGATTGTGAGGATTGCCTCGCGGAACAGACGACGTACGCCCCCGGCCGGGGCGTGCGTTCTCGCGGCCACTGCGAGTCGTTGTTCGCTCTAGCCGGCGGTGACGACGCTAGGAAGCGAAGTGGTTGGTAGTTATCGAGCCGCCCTGTGACGATGCGTTGGTACGCGCCCGCCGCCGCCCTGGTCTCGTCCGCACAGCCACGGAGTTTTTTCCTCACCGCGCTGCGGGTGTCCCGGAAGCACCCATTGTCAACCTGCTCCCCGCGTTGTTCCCCCGCGTGCGCCGAAGCGATAGCCGTAGCGTCGCGTCCGGCCGGAGCTGTATGTCGCTACCACGGCGGCTCGACCGCTCACATCAAGCGCAAGGCTAAGGAACGCCTCGACCGCGACCAAGACCTTGCGACCATGCGGGCCATAGTGCGCCGGACACTTGGTGACCTCGCCATACCAGCGGGCAAGGCGCGCAACGCCTTTGCCGCCAGACCAGAGGCGTTACCGCCACCGGCACAACGTGTTTGCGAGGTAAACATTGACGCCGGCCAGGGCAAGCCAACGCCAGAACCACCACAAATCACCCGCGAGGAGCACCGTGCCCGCCAAAGCCTGCCCACCAACGAACCGCCCGCCCTATCGACGCCAGACATCGAAGTCGTGGACGCCGAAGTCGTGCCCGAACAGGAGCCGCCCGTCTCCCCGCCTAGCGCCGTCGCAGGCGCTGCCGGGCGCCCCGACCAGGCCCGACGCACCAGGCGACGAATCGGCAGCGCCTACCGCGCCGGTAACGCCCGCGCCGCGGATGTTGACCTATGAAGAAGCCGCCGCCGTCATGCGCAGCCTCGCGGGTGCAAACGGGCCCAGCCGACAAGGATGCCGACCCCGCGACCGCCGATGCTAACCGGCTCGCCCGCGTCCGGCGCCCGCGCCGGGTACGGCCCCGCCGACGGGCGGCGAACCGCTAGTTACCGCCGTACTGAGGCCTCATTCGCCCGTAGGCGTGTGCGAAGCGTTCGACGGGTAACGCGGGGGCCCCCGCCAAGGGTCCGCACACGCTAGCGGCCGAATGAGGGGTGTTTGCCAAGGAACCTATCATCCCAGCGCAACGCGACGCCGACAGGCGCGCGCCAGCCGCTTCAGATCAGACCCGTCGCGTCAAACACCCACGACGTGTCAGCCGTCGAAAGATCCTCTAACCAGGTAGAAGGTGCCAAACTCGTGAGGCCGGCCATGTCCCAGTAATCCTTCCAGATAGCGATCTTCCCATCGACTACCTTGTGGACGGTTACAAACCGCAGTAAACATTCCTCGCCCGTCTTCCACGTCCACGTCTCGGAATGCTCGTACATCACGTCGGCGCCGTTGGTGAGCAGCCGCCCGTCGTGGTTGACGTAGTCGGCCAGCGGCTCCAGGCCCACTTTGAGCCGCTTGACGATGTCTTCGGGGCCGCGGGCGGCCAGGGTCGGGCCGACCGGCATGTCGACATAGATGCAGTCGTCGGACAGAAAGGTCTTGACCGCGTCCCAGTCGCGCCGCGACAACGACTGCCAGAGACCGCGAACGGTCTGCTCCACGTCCACTAGACCACCACCGCGGCGGCCGCCGCCGGACTCGCCGCCTTCGCGCGCAGGAAGCTCCCGGTGCGCCGCTTGCCGAGCACGTCGGTGGGTTGTCCGTTCAGGAACACGGCCTGCCCGCCGACGAAGACGGCGCTCACGGTGTCGTCGTTGCGGTTGACCATGCGCGGCAATCCGGCGTACTGCTCGACGTTGTCCTCGGCGTAGCCGTCCAGCGACTTGTCGAGGCGGGCCGGATCGACGATGACCAGGTCGGCGCGGTCACCCATCCGCAGGTGACCGGCGTCGAGGTGATACCAGTCGGCGAGCTCGCCGGTGAGCCGGTGCACGGCCTGCTCGATCGACAGGAACGGCTTGCCCGCCGTCTCGGCGTCGCGGACGTGGCGCAGCAGCCTCAGGCCGAAGTTGTAGAACGCCATGTTGCGCAGGTGCGCACCCGCGTCGGAGAAGCCCATCTGGACGCCCGGCTCACGGGCCAGTTTCTTGAGGACTTCGGGCCGGTGGTTGGAGATCGTGGTGCGCCAGCGCAGGGCCGTGCCGTGCTCGAGCACCAGGTCGAGGAACGCGTCGACGGGGTGAAGTCCGCCGCGGTCGATACCGACCTGCCCGAACGACTTTCCGATCACCGACCTGTCGGGGCAGTCGACGATGTCGGCGTCGAAGAAATCGCGATGCCAGACCCGTGGGCCGTATTTGCTCGCGTAATCCTTGCGGAACCGGCGGCGGTAATCCTCGTCGCGCAGCAGTTCGTCGCGCTCCATCGACTCTTTCAGGTGCAGCGCCTCGGCGCCCGATCCGAACTCTTCGAAGATCACCAGATCGATGCCGTCGGCGTACACCTCGAACGGCACCGGCAGGTGCTGCCAGCGGAAGTTGCCGCCGAGCTTGTTGATCAACCGGGCCGCCGGACCCATCGCCCAGATCACGAACGGATTGGCCTTGACATCGGCGGCGGACAGCAGGCTCGTCTTCAGCGGCTTGCGGAAGATACCCAGCGACTGGACTACCTGCGAGCCGAGGTTCAGCGGGTTCTTGATGTCCGGGCCGGATTGCAGAATGCGGTTGGTGCGCCGCAGCATTGACTTCAGCCGGCGCAGTTCCCGCGGTTTCGCGAACGTCGACGGCAGCGTGCGGGACCGACAGGTGTCACCGTCGAGCTTGTCGAAAAGTAGCTGCTGTGAGGACATTCCGACGAAACCGGCTCCCAGCGCCTCGGCCAGCATGTGCTCCATCCGGGACTGCTCGGCCCTCGTCGGCCGCACCTCTTTACGGGTGGCGCGGTCGAGGCCCATCGTGGCGGCGCGCATGTCGGAATGGCCGATGAAGGCCGCGAGGTTGGGTCCCAGCGGCAGCGACTCGAGCGCGCCGATGTACTCCTCGCAGGTGCTCCACGCCTTGTGCCCGTCGACTGCGCTGATGACTTGCTCGCGCGGGATCGCCTCGACCCGGCCGAACAGGTCCCCGGCGTCCACCCCGCCGACATGGACGGTCGACAGCGAACACGAACCCAGCATCACGGTGGTCACGCCGTGGCGCAGCGACTCCGGCAGCGCCGGCCCGTCGAGCACCTCGACGTCGTAGTGGGTGTGGATGTCGATCATCCCGGGCAGCACCCACTTCCCGTCGGCGTCGATCACCTGCGGGCAGTCGGTTTCGTCGAGTGGCTGGGGTGCGATCGCGGCGACGTGGCCGTCGCGGATGCCGATGTTGCGGATGGCCGACGGGGCGCCGGTGCCGTCGAACCAGCGGCCGTTCCGTATGACGGTGTCGAAGCTCACAGCGTCATACAACCTCCCGATTCGACATGTGTCAAGAATTTTTGACTCATGTCGACGATTATTGACAGACGTCAAAAACGTAGCTAACCTGCGGCTTGACACCGCCAACGATGCGGAGATGAAGAAACGGGGAGTGATGAGGCCGCCCACCGATCGCCGGCAGCCGCTGCGCAGCGATCAGACACGCATCGCGATCCTGGAGTCGCTGGACCACCACCTGCAGGAGTCCAGCCTGGAGTCGATCAACATCGCCGACATTTCGCGACGGGCCGGCGTCAGCCGGTCGGCGTTCTATTTCTACTTCGAGAACAAGGCGGCGGCGGTGGCTGCCCTGATGGAGCGGGTGTACGACGAGGCGTTCGTCGCGACCGATGTCCTGACCAACTCCGCCGACCCACCGACGCGCCGGATCCGTGCGGCGTCCGAAGCCATGTTCGAGACGTGGGATCGCCACCGGTATCTCTTCTCGGCCATGCTGGAGGCCCGCGCGAGCAGCGGCGCGGTCCGCGAGATGTGGGACAGCGACCGGGAGTCGTTCGTGCCCCGGGTCGCGGCGATGATCGACGCCGAACGCGAGGCGGGCCGCGCGCCCGACGGACCCGCCGCGGAAGTCCTCGCGACACTGCTGCTCGAATTCAACGACCGGGTGCTCGAGCGGCTGACCCTCGGCGGCACGCTGACACGCCAGCAGCTGATCGAGGGTTGGGTGGCGATCTGGCTGCGCACCATTTACGGCACGACGCCCGACGCCGTGCGCTAGGACACCATGCCCGAGACGGTTCAGCAGCTGTTGCGCGAACGCATGACCGACGACACCGTCGGCGTGAAATACGGTGACTGGCAGTGCAGTTGGCGCCAGCACCTGGGTGAGGCCGCCAAGCAGGCCGCGGCGCTCCTTTCGGTTGCCGACACGGCGCGGCCTGTCCACGTCGGCACGCTCTTGGGCAACACCCCCGACATGCTGACTCAGATGGCTGCCGCGGGGCTCGGCGGCTACGTGCTGTGTGGCATCAACACCACACGCCGCGGCGACGCACTGCTGGCGGATGTCCGTCGTGCGGACTGCCAGATCCTGGTGACCGATTCCGAGCACCGGCCGCTTCTCGACGGCCTGGACCTGACCGGCGTCCGCGTAATCGACACGTCGACCGACCAATGGCGCGACGTGGTGGACACCGCGGCAGAGTTGACGCCGCACCGCGAGGTCGGCCCGATGGACACCTACATGATGATCTTCACGTCGGGCACGGGCGGCGACCCTAAGGCCGTGCAGGTGTCGCACTTCATGGTGTTGATGTCGGGTCGGGCTCTTGTGGAACGCTTTTCGCTCACCGCAGCCGACACCTGCTACGTTTCGATGCCGCTGTTCCACTCCAACGCGGTCGTCGCCGGCTGGGCGGTGGCGCTGGTGTCCGGTGCGGCGATGGCCCCGGCGAAGTTTTCGGCGTCCGGATTCCTGCGTGACGTTCGCCGCTACGGCGCGACGTACATGAACTACGTCGGCAAGCCGCTGGCCTACATTCTTGCCACGCCGGAGAACCCCGACGACGCCGACAACCCGCTGCGAGTGGCCTTCGGCAACGAGGCAAGCGACCGCGACATCGACGGGTTCCGGCGGCGATTCGACGTCGAGGTGTGGGACGGCTTCGGCTCGACGGAAAATGCGGTGATCATCACCCGCGAGCCCGGCACACCAAAAGGCTCCATTGGCAAGGGTTTCCAGGGCGTCGCGATCTACAACAGTGACACCCTGCGGGAGTGCGCGGTGGCCCGGTTCGACAAAGACGGCGCGCTGATCAATCCCGACGAAGCCGTCGGTGAACTCGTCAACACCACAGGCACCGGGTTCTTCAGCGGTTACTACAACGATGACGCCGCCACCGAGGAACGCACCCGGCACGGCATGTACTGGTCGGGGGACCTGGCCTACCGCGACGCCGATGGCTGGATCTATCTGGCCGGGCGCACGGCGGACTGGATGCGCGTGGACGGGGAGAACATCGCGGCAGCTCCGGTGGAGCGGATTTTGTTGCGGCTGCCCGCAATCAATCGGGTCGCCGTCTACGCGGTTCCCGACGACAAGGTCGGCGACCAGATCATGGCCGCGATCGTGCTGGAGGCCGGCGAGACGCTCACACCCGGCGTGCTCGAGGAGTTCCTCGCGGCCCAGCCGGACCTGTCGCCCAAGGCGTGGCCCCGCTATGTCCGCATCGCCGCCGACCTGCCCAGCACGGCCACCCACAAGGTGCTGAAACGCACGCTGATCGCCCAGGGCCCGACCGCCGGCGACGGGCAGTTGTGGGTCCGCGAGCAACGCGGCACTGCGTTTGTGGACAAATCCTGATCTGTGGATAGTGCTGCGGCGCAGCGGGTTTGGCGCCTGGCTGTGTCAGTGCTCCGCCACCTGATTGCGACATGCGTTCGAATGGTGATCGGGACACGGTCATCGCGGTGCTGGACCGCTATGAGGCGGCGGCCAGCGCGGCGGCCGAGTTGGGGT
>NZ_DATFYW010000046.1:0-12425 GCF_035314905.1 Mycobacterium sp. | reverse complement strand
ACGTCTTCGCGCCGCCCGTCATCCGGCGACGACGAACTCGGCGGCCCTGTGCGCCAGCATGACGATGCTGGCGTGCGGACCACGGCTGGTGATGGCCGGCAACACCGACCCGTCGACCACCCATAGCCCGTCGACCCCGCGCACCCGGCACCGCGGATCCAGCACGGCCTCATCGTCATCGTCGTTCCCGATCGGCGCGCTCCCGCAAAGGTGTTGAGAGGTGGACCACAGTGGTTCGCCCAATTGGGTTATCGGTCCGCACAGTTCCCGGGCGATCCCGCTGCCATGGCGCAGGGCCGCCACGTCGCCCGCATCGCTGTCGTAGCGGTGCTCGATCCGAAGCGGGACGTACGGGTCCGACGACACCAATGTGAGGCGTCCGCGCGAGGATGGTTGCATCAGCGCCACACCGATGTGCGGCCAGTCCGGTCGGCCCGCTGTCCCGTCGCCCACCATGGCGACGAATCCGCCGGTGTAAGGCCGTATTTCCAGACAGTCGTCGGCGACGAGGATAGCCTCCAGCACCGGGCGGTCGGGTGCGGTCGGCCAGTCGGCCCGCATCACCCACTCCGGATGGTCGATGCAACGTGCTCCGACCGGCAGTCGTACCACAACGGGGATACCCGCGCCACGCAATTCTGCTTCATCACCGATACCCGAGAGCATCAGCAGGTGCGCCGACTCGATTGCACCGGCGCTCAGAATGATTCGTTCTGCCGTTAAGCTCACCGCCCCGCCGGGCCCGCTGGCGTCGACACCGACGGCCCGGCCCGATGCCACGCGCACCCTCCGGGCAGCGGTGCGGGTGAGCACGCTGAGATTGGGCCTGGACACCGCATGCTGAAGGTATGCCGTCCCTGGATTCGCCCTCACTCCATCGGAGATGTTGAGCGGCACTGCTCCCACGCCCACGCCCTCACCCGGGCCGCTGGCATTCAGGTCTGCGATCCACGGGTAGCCTGCGTCCTGGGCACGGCGCACGAAATAACCTGTGCTGCGCGAGAATTCAGCGGTGCGCTGCACCGGTATCGGACCGCAGTTCCCGTGCGTCGGACCGTTGAAGTCACGGTCGTTCTCAATCGCGCGGAAGTGTTCCTCGACGTCGCGCCATCGCCATCCGGGTATGTCCCAGCCGTCGAAGTCGCGCGGCAACCCGCGGCAGAAGTAGCCCCCATTCACCGCCCCTGAACCGCCGACCACCGAACCGCGGACAATCTGCGCCGCACGTGCCGGATGCTCGGTGAGGGTGGTCTGATACCGCCGCACAAGCGGGCTGGCCGCGCCGATCGGCAGCACCGAGCCGTTTCTCGTGAGGGCGGCGACCTCGGGTTCTGACAATCCCGGACCCGCCTCCAGCACTGTCACCCGGCAGCGGTCGTCAGCCGAAAGCCGCGCGGCAAGAACGGATCCAGCGCTTCCCGCACCGATGATCAGGACATCGCTGTGCAACGGCGGGTTAAGCCCGGATGTGCGGCTTCAATGGGCCGAGGTTGCGCTCCCGCACCATGCCGGTCCACATGCCCGCCCCGTAGGCGATGTCGTCGAGTCGCTTGAGCACCAGGTAGGCCAGCAGGCCGATTTGCCTGGTCTCGTCGTCCACGTTGCTGTGCCGGCTCAGCCAGTCGACGACGCCGTCGACGACCGCGGCGATCAACACGACCTGGCGGCATCTGCGGAACAGCAGTGCCGCGAGCAGGGCGATGGGCCAGTAGTGCCGGCAAATCGCCGAGGCGAGTTGCAGCGCCGCCGACACCAGGCCACGCGCTGCGACGACCGCGACATCACGGGGTTGCGAATCGATGCCATCGAGCGTGTTTGCGATCCTCCGGGCGCTCAGCGCCGCGATCACCATGGACGCCAGATAGCCCATCCCCGAGCCCATGGCCAGCAGCAGCCACAGCACCAGGGTCCACCCCGAGATTACCAATGGGGCGGTCTTGTCTGGATGACGCACAGCAAGCGGTGCGGCGGACTGGCCATAGAATGCTTTGCGGCCCAACCAGTCTCGCAAACCAGTCCGGTGATCGTGGGCCACCAGCGCGATCGGTTCGTACCGAAGCCGCGCGCTCGCCTCCACCAGGCGCCAGCACAGGTCCACGTCCTCGCCGGACTCCATCGTTTCGTCGAAGCCGCCCATCTCCACCAGCGCGGACCGGCGACAGATGATCGCCGCGCTCGGCACGTAGGACACGGTGCCATAGGGCACCACGGGCGCCTCCCGCCGGCCAAGGTCGAGCGACGACCGCACAGCCTCGTAACGAGCGACGAGATTGCCGCTGTGCGCCATGCCCACGATGCGGGGTGCGACGAGTGCGACGGCCGGGTCGGCGAAATGGCCGAGCAGTGCCTCGAGCCAGCCGCGTCGGGGCACCACGTCGGAGTCGAGGAATGCGACGAAGTCCGTGGCGCATGCGGCCAAGCCGGTGTTTCGCGCGGCCGCCGGCCCCTTGCTGCGAGCATGGGCGATCACGTCCACGTGGCAGTGGAGGCCGCTGAGGTCGCTTTCCCGCACCGGCGTTTCCGAACCGTCGTCGACAACGATGACGCGCAGCCCGCGCAGTGACCGCAACAGCCGTCGGAGCGCAAAGGCATTGTCGCGCACGGGGACAACGATCGTGACGTCGCGATGCGATGGCCCTCCGGCTGGCCTTGGATGCGCGACCGTGGCGTCGAGGAGGGTGCGCGCGAGCTGCGCGCTGACAGCGTCGTGGACTTCCAGCCGCCCGTCGTCGAGCAGGTCGCGGGCGGCCGGCGCAAGTCGCAGCAGCCGGGTGGGTGATCCGCCGAGTAATGCCGTGCCGGCGCCGAGCACCCTCACCCGGCGGTCGACCTGGACGGCGAAGCCGTCGGGGAGTCGGGGCTGGGTCATCGCAGCATCCCGTCGCCGCCGGGCGTCCACCGCCTGATACACGCGGCGCACGCCTCGACCATGCCGGCAAAGATTCGTGCCCCCTCGGCTGCCGTCGCGGTGGTCGGGTCCCCCAGCACACCTACCTCGCTTACTGCCGCGACTCCTGCGCGGCGCATTTGTGGCATCAATTCGGCCAGAGGAGCCACGTTACCCGCATGCCACCGGTCGGTGCTGACAGTTTGCGGCGAAATATGTAGCAATATAGATGTTTCGGTGTGCCCTGCGTGGGCATCGCCGTCACGCGCCGTGCAGGAGCACCACCCGGCGTCCCGCCCCTCGCCCCGCAGGCGCATGACCGCGGCCCTCAACGCGTCGACGTTGCCGCCGTGGCCGTTGACGAATACCAGCCGCGCTGCCCAGTCACCTGCGGATCTCCCGTACTCCAGCAACAGGTGCGTGAGCGCCTGGGTACCGATCGAGACGGTGCCCGCGAAGCCCTCGTGCTCGCCGCTGGCCCCGTACGGAACTGCCGGGGCGAGCAGCAGCTCGTCGGGATACCCGGTGGCTTCGAGGTTCGTGGCAGCGGCGCGCGCGACCGCGGTGGCGATGCGGGTGTCGGTGTCCAGCGGCAGGTGAGGTCCATGCTGCTCGATGGAGCCCACCGGGATCACCACCGTTGGCGACATACCCTGTATCTGCTTCGACGTCGACTTCCCTAACTCTGCCGGGAAGACCACGTCCAGATCGTAAGCCGAATTCACCTGGCGTGCGCCAAATGTTGGCTCACAAGTAAGATTCTTTTCGCAAGTTTCCGCGATTGGGCATTCTCACTGATCACCTGCGCCTCCCCTGCCCCGCCTATACCAGGGCCCGGGCCTTGCCAGCACGGGTCAGCCCCGCGGGCCGGGCGCGGCCCCCAGCGCTCGCGTGAAGCCCGCGGGAACGAGGATGTCTTCGGGTGTGAGGTCGTGGATCGAGGCCTTGCCCAGCCCCATGAGCGCGGAGTCGATCCCGCTCCGCAGGATGTCGAGCACGTTCTCGACCCCGGCCTGCCCGGCCGCCGCGAGGCCCCACAGGTAGGCCCGGCCGATCATGACCGCCTTCGCCCCGAGGGCGACCGATTTGACGACGTCGCTGCCGCGGCGGACGCCGCCGTCCAGCAGTACCTCGATCTGGTCACCGACGGCGCCGGCGATTGCCGGCAGCGCCCGGATCGTCGCCGGGGTTCCGTCCAGGTTATTGCCGCCGTGGTTGGAAACTGAGACAGCCGAAACACCCGCATCGACAGCGCGTTTGGCGTCGTCGACGCGCATGACACCTTTGAGCATGAACGGGCCGCCCCACAGCTCGCGCAGCCAGGCGACGTCTTCCCAGGTCGGCGGTGGGGTGCTCATCCATTCCCCGTATGCAGCAAAGAACGGTGGCCCCGGCTCGCCGCGTGGCGCCTGGTTGGGCACCCGCAGGTTCGGTGGGTGGAACGTCTTCGCCCACTCCCAGAGCCACGCCGGCTTGGTCAGGCCCGTCGGCAGCATCCGCACCGTCGTGCGGAGGTTCATCTCCTCGGGGATTTTGGGGCTGCCCCAGTCACGGCCGTGGGAGAAGCTCCAGTCGGTCGTCAGGATCAACCCGACCGCTCCGGCCTCGCGCGCCCGCTGCGCTCGCGCCGCGATGGCATCACGGTCGCCGAGCCAGTAGACCTGGAAGAAGGTCTTCGGGTTGGCCCCGGTCACCTCTTCGATCGGCTTGCTGGCGAACGAAGACAATCCCATCGCGGTGCCGCGGGCGGCCGCAGCACGCGCGACTGCCACCTCGCCGTCAGGGTGAACGGCTTGCACACCGGTTGGCGATATCACCACGGGCAACGAAATATTCTGTCCAAGGACGATTGTCGACAGATCCCGCTTCTCCACGGCACCGATGACGTGCGGCGCGAAGCCGAGCTCGTCGAACGCCTCGACGTTGTCGGCAACCGTCACACCCTTCTCGCTGGCCGCGAGCAGCGCCGCGTACACCGGCTTGGGCAACCGCCTCTTGGCCTTCTGCTGGGCGGCCGCCACCGTCTCGAACCATGTGCTCCCGGCCACGCCTATACCGGGCTCTCGTTGCAGGCCCGGATGGTCAGTGTCAGTGGAACGGGGCCTCGGCGCGAGTGGTCGCGGCCGGGCCGCGGGATGTCCCGCTCGCCGGCCAGTGCCGTCGCCGCATGGTCGCGGACGCATTCCGGATCCGGTCCGTCGATCGGCAGGCCGGTGAAGAACTTCGCCGCCATGCAGCCGCCGCGGCAGCTGTCGTAGTGCCCGCAGCTTCCGCAGGCTCCCGCTGCCTGAGGCTCACGGAGCTCACAGAACAGCGGCGCCTTCTTCCACACATTGTCGAAACCCCCGTCGGACAACACGTTTCCGGCGAGGAACCGATCGTGGATCGCGAACGGACAGGCATACACGTCGCCGACCGGGTCGATCAAGCACACCACCCGGCCCGCGCCGCAGAGGTTCAAGCCGGCGAGCGCTCCGGGCTTCCCGAGTGCCGACAGGTGGAAGAACGAGTCGCCGGTGAGCACTTTCTCGCCACGCTCCACCAGCCAGTCGTAGAGCGCCACCTGATGGGCTGCGGTCGGGTGGAGCTGGTCCCAGACATCAGCGCCCCGGCCCGACGGCCGCAGCCTGGTGATTCGAAGGACCGCTCCGTAACGCTCCGCGAGAGAGGCGAATTCGTTGAGCTGGCCGACGTTGTGGCGCGTCACGACGACGGATATCTTGGCATCGGAGAAACCCGCCGCGGCCAGGTTCTCCAACGCGCGAATCGCCATCGCAAACGATCCCGCCCCGCGTACCGCGTCGTTCACCTCGGCGGTGGCGCCGTCGAGTGAGATCTGCACATCGACGTAGTTGCTGGCGGCCAGCCGCTCGGCGCGCTCGGGCGTGATCCGGACACCGTTGGTCGAGAACTTGACTCCGACATGGCGGGCGGTCGCGTAGTCGACGAGCTTCCAGAAGTCGGGACGCACAGTGGGTTCGCCGCCGCCGATGTTCACGTAGAACACCTGCATTCGTTCCAGCTCGTCGATGATGTCCTTGCATTGCTGGGTGGTGAGCTCGTGCGGGTCGCGTCTGCCCGACGAGGACAAACAGTGCACGCACGCGAGGTTGCAGGCGTAGGTCAGTTCCCATGTCAGGCAGATCGGCGCGTCGAGGCCACGCTCGAACTGCTCGATCAGACGGGGCACGCGCACAACGGAGGTCATGGACGCGCCGCCGTGACCAGCATTTTGGACGCGGCCAGCACACCTAGCGCATGCAGGTACGGCGCCTGCTCGCCGTCTTCGATTCCGACCGCGCGACATGCCGACCGGGCGTCGGAATGATCAGCGAGGGACTGGACCAGGGTGGCCATCGTGCGGTTCTTCAAGAAGGACAACTTACGGGTGCCGAAGTGGTACAGCAGTGCTCCGAACGGCTCCGGCCGCAACGCAACCTGGGGATGCAGCCGCCAACTTCGCGCCGGATCGAACGCCGCCGGGCCGAACCTTTCCGGGGCCGCGTCGACCGCCACGCTCAGTAGACCCCGCACATCCCGTCGATCGAGACCTCTTCGACCAGAGTCTCGGTCACAAGCTCGGTGCCGGGTTCGGTCTGCTGATCGGGTTCCATCACGACGCCTTTCATGTCCGTGTACTCGACAAACGCGAGTGATTCCGGCCAGAATATGGCATCGAGTGCCGAAACGGAAGGGCCATTTTGGTGCAGCCTGATTCCGGTGGCCGGGTGGGCCGTCGCCGCTCGACCACCCGTCACCACATCACCGATGTCGCGATCGGGCTTTTCGCCGGCCGCGGCTTCAGCGAGGTCAGCGTCGACGACGTGGCCGAGGCCGCCGGAATCGCCCGCCGGACCCTGTTCCGCTACTACGCCTCGAAGAACGCGATCCCGTGGGGCGACTTCGACGCCCACCTGCAGCACCTGCGGTGCGTGCTTGACGGAGTCTCGCCTGAGGTGCCGACCGAGCAGGCGTTGCGCGCTGCCTTGCTCGCATTCAACACCTTTGATGCGTCGGAGACCACGCGGCATCGCCTGCGCATGCATGTGATCCTGAAAACGGCGGAATTGCAGGACTATTCAATGACGATGTATGCCGGCTGGCGCGCCGTCGTCGCGGACTTCGTGGCCCGGCGTTGCGGTCAGAAGGCCGACGACTTGGTACCGCAGACCGTCGCCTGGGCAATGCTGGGCGTGGCGCTGTCGGCATACGAGCACTGGTTGGCCGACGAATCGGTCTCGTTGACAAAGGCGCTCGGTGACGCTTTCGACGTCATCAGGCCCGGCCGGGGGCTGCCGACAGCGCCGTGACCGACCGCAGGCATCTGCTGAACTCTCTTGCTGTGCAGGCAATGGCCTGCACAGCGCTGGGCTCGACGATGTACGGCGAGTTGCTTGACCGCGTCAGCGCCGACGTCTCCGCGGGTGGAGTGTTCGCCGATGTGCTGTCGGGCCACGAGAATGATCCGGGCCCGTCGGCCGTTGCGCTCCGGCTGCTCGGCGGCCTGCACCGGCTGGTGCTCGACGGGCGCGCACCCGCCCTGCGGCGGTGGTATCCCAGCGTCGGCGGGCGCTGGGACCTCCTGGCGGCCTGGTCCGACATCGCGGCGACGGCCCGCGCGCACGCCGACGCGTTGCACCTGGCGCTGCACCAGGCGCCGCAGACCAACGAAGTCGGCAGGTCGGCGGCGTTGGTCGGGGGCTTGTTGGCTCTCACGGCCGAATACCCTCACCCTGTGCGACTTTTCGAGATCGGCGCCAGCGCCGGATTGAATCTGCGTGCGGACCGCTACCTGTATCTCCATCCCGGTGGGCAGTGGGGCTTGGCTGACTCGCCGGTGGTCATCGACGACGCGTGGCATGGACGGGTGCCGTCGAACCGAGAGGTTCGGATCAGCGAACGAACTGGCTATGACATCTCGCCGATCGACCCGAGGAGCCGCGACGGCGAGCTGACGCTGCTGAGCTATGTGTGGCCCGACATGGCGGACCGGCTGACGCGGCTGCGCGGGGCGATCGCGATCGCGCGCCGGGTGCCCGCTTCGGTCCACCGCCGCACCGCTGCGGAGGCGATCACCGAAATCCGGCTTTCTCCTGGCACATTGACCGTCGTGTGGCATTCCGTCATCTGGCAGTACCTCTCCGACAACGAACGGAGCGCCGTTGGGTACGGCATCGCGGCCCTGGGCGCGCAGGCCAGTCCGCACTCCCCGTTCGCGCACCTCACGATGGAGCCGCAACGCCGCGCACCCGGCTCCCCCCACGAGTTCCTGCTGCGCTCGTGCAGTTGGCCCGACGGACGCGACGTGATTCTGGCGATCTGCGCACCCCACGGCCCGCCGGTGACCTGGCAGTAGGGATACTTCGAAGAATTTGACGGGCCGGGCGTCGGAATTTTCACCGCGGCGGCGACGATAGGGGTGTGAGCGCCGAACCCGAGAAGCCCGACGCTCCCCGGGCGCTGCTCGCGCTGTACGACCGTGCGCTGCCGGCGGTGTACGGCTACTTCGTGAGGCATTGCCCTGATCGCGGGACGGCCGAGGATCTGACCTCGGAGACCTGTCTGGCCGCGATGGACAGCGCCCGCCGCGACCACCCGCCTGAGATCACCGTGCCGTGGCTGATCGGGGTGGCCAGACACAAGCTGGCCGACCATTTCCGGCGCCGCCGCGATCGGTTCAGCGTGCCGGTGGCCGACGTGCCCGAACCCGACGACCCAGCCGACACATGGGACGACGAACTGGACCGCATCGTCGCCGAGAGCACGCTGGCCCGGCTGTCCGAGCCGCACCGCGCGGTGCTGACGTTGCGGTACATGGACGACTGCTCAGTGGGTGAGTGCGCCGAACTGATCGGCCGCACGGTGCACGCCACCGAAGCGCTGCTGGTGCGTGCCCGCAGGGCGTTCAGAGCTCATTATCCCCAAGGAGGTCCGCGATGAGCCTGCACGACGCCGTCGATCCGCTGACCGTGCTGCATGGCGACGATCTTCTGGTCCAACCCGATCCGGCATTCGCAGCGCGGTTGCGTTCGCGGCTGGAATCGGCCCTCACCCTGCCCGCAGGAACCGAAGGAGTTGTGATGAGCGGAACCGCCGACGCGATCGCCGAGCCGCGTCCCGCTGCCCTGCCCTATCTGACTGTTGCCGATGCGCGGGCGGCCATCGCCTGGTACACCGAAGCGCTGAATGCTGTGCTGCTTGGCGATCCGATCGTGATGGCCGACGGCCGCATCGGCCACGCCGAGATCGCGATCGGCACCGGGGTTTTGTACCTCGCCGACGAGACACCCGAGCTCGGATTGAAAGCGCCTGCACCGCAGGAAGTTTCGGTTAGCTTGATGCTGCATGTGCCAGACGCCGGCAGAGTGCTGGAGAAGGCACGTGGTCGGGGTGCTCTCGTGCAGCGCGAGATCTACGAGAACTACGGAAGCCGTAACGCCACGATCATTGACCCGTTCGGCCACCGGTGGATGATCAGCGGTCCGCTCCGAGGCTCGATCAGCCGAATTCAGCACGGCGACATTGGATACGTGTCAGTGTGCACCCAGACGCCGAGCGCGCCGCAGCGTTCTACGGCCACAGTACTGGGGTGGACGTACGACCCGTCGACGCACCGGGTGACCAACACCGCAGAGCACATCGGAATCTCCGCCGTCGACGATCATCCGACGATGTTCTGCTGCTACGCCGTCGACGACTTGGCAGCGGCGCGACAGGCGATACTCGACGCCGGCGGTCGGGCCGGCGAGGCCCGCGAGTTCGACTTCGGAAGTGTGTTCGACGCGACAGACCCGCTGGGAACGGCCCTGTCGGTGTTTCGGCCGGTCGGCGATCAGCCGCGGCCGCTGCTCAACGGCGGCGGGCCGGGCGAATTGTCCTACGTCACATACGAGGTCACCGATTCGGCGAGGTTCAGGGAGTTTTACGGGCGGGTGCTGCACTGGAGCTTCGAGCCGGCCCGCATCGCAGACGGCTGGCAGATCACCGGTACCCACCCGATGGCCGGGGTCGCCGGAGGCAGCGACCGGGTAACGACTGTGCCGATGTGGACCGTCGCCGACATCGAAGAGGCCGTCGCCCGTGTCCGCGCGGCCGGCGGCACTGTCATCCAAGAGCCGTCGGCACAGCCGTACGGGCAGACCGCGGAATGCGCCGACGACCAGGCCGGCCGCTTCTACCTCGGCGAGTTCTGACCGCCGGGCAGCACGTCACTGATCGGCGCGCCTCCGGCGATCTTGGCCCGGGTTTTCATCACCGCACCGGGCATTCCGCCGCCGACAACGCCGGCCACCATGCCGTCGCGTTCGTAATATGCCAGGAACTTGCGGCCGTCGTCGGCGACCAGATGGACGATGTCGTCGGCTTCCGGCTCACCCAGGCACTGGATCTTCACGTCGTACTGGTCACTCCAGAAGTACCGCACCACAACAAGATTCGTCGGCAGCTCCTGGCCGAGCAGCGCGGGCACCAGCACGCGGGCCTGTTCGGCGACGTTGCTCCAATGCTCCACGCGTACTTGGTGTCCGCTGGCGTCCTGCCACGACGCCACGTCGCCCAGCGCCCAGACATGGGGCGCGCTGGTGCGACCGGCGTGGTCGCATACCACCCCGTTGTCCACCTTGACCCCGCTGCCCTCCAGCCACTCGGTGTTCGGGCGCGAACCGATGCCGACCACCACCAGGTCGGTCTCGAGCTCGCGGCCGTCCGACAGCACCACGTTCTCGGCGCGCTCGCCACCGGTCACAGACTCGACTCCGACGCCGGTGCGCACATCGACGCCCTCGGACCGATGCAGGCGGGCCACCAGCGAGCCGATCTGCTCGCCCAGCACCGCCGCCAGCGGCGTGGGCTGGGGTTCGACCACCACGACGTCGACCCCGAGGTCCCGCAGGCTCGCGGCCACTTCGCAGCCGATGAAGCCCGCGCCGATGACGACCGCGCGCCGGGCCGAGGCGGCTTCGTCGCGCAGCGCCATGCTCTGGTCGAACGACCGCAGCACGTGAATCCCGCCCAGCTGGGGTATCGACGGGATGCGCCGCGGCACAAGACCCGTCGCGATGACGGCTTCGTCGTACGGCAGGACCGTGCCGTTTTCGAGCGTCACGGTTTGATTGGCGGTGTCCAGCGTTTTCACGGCCGAGCCGAGCAGCAGCGAGATGTTGTTGTCATCGTAGAAGTCCCGCGGCTTGAGGGTGACGTCGTCGAGCTCGCTGCGCAGCACCTGCTTGGACAGCGGCGGCCGATCGTAGGGCAGATGCACCTCGTCGCTGACGATCGTGACCGACCCGTCGTAATTCGCACGCCGCAGCTGCTCGGCGGTGCGGGCCGCCGCCAGTCCCCCACCGACGATGACGATACGTTTGGTCATTAGGGCTTCATACACGATTCCGCGGCACGCGTGTACCCGCCTTAGGGCCGCGTGCGATCGATGAGGTTGGACAATACGACGATGCTCTCGCTGCGCTCGACGTCAGCGGTGGACCGGATGCGCTCCAGTGCCGTCTCCAGGTGCTGCATGTCGCGGGCCAACACATGCAGGATCGCATCGGACGTGCCGGTCACCGTCGCGGCGCTCACCACCTCAGGGATGTCCGCCCAAGCCGCCCGCAGCTCATCGGGGGCGATCGTGCCGTGGCAGAAGACCTGCACGTAAGCCTCGGTGCTCCAGCCGAGGGCGTTGCGGTCGACCACGGTGGTGAAGCCCTTGATCACACCGTTGTCGAGCATCCGGTCGACACGACGCTTCACCGCCGGTGCGGACAGATTCACCTTTTGCCCGATCTCGGCGAAAGTGGCCCGCGCATGCTCGCCAAGCTCCGCGAGGATGCGTTCGTCGGTGTCGTCCAGGCGGTCGATCGCGCCACCCCCCGTAGGTCAAGCAATAAATCGCTACACACCCAATCCTAGCGCAACTAATCGCGCCTAGACACGCAATAATCGTCGATTGATTGCGCGAATGCCGCCAAATATCGTTTGTTCTATGACGGATTACCGAGTCGCCGCCCCCGCCGCCCCGGCACGGCAGGACGTCGAGTCGCCCGAGCGCAGTCGGACGCCACGGACGCGTCGCTACGCGATGACCCCGCCGTCATTCTTCGCTGTCGAGTACGCGATCAACCCCTGGATGGACGTCTCCACACCTGTCGACGCCCACGCCGCGCACGAGCAGTGGGAGCGCCTGTGCCAGACCTATCTTCGGCTGGGCCACACCGTGGACCTGGTCGAGCCCGTGCCCGGGCTGCCGGACATGGTCTACGCCGCAAACGGCGGGTTGATCGCCAACGACGCCGCCGTCGTCGCGCGCTTCCGGTTCGCCGAGCGGGCCGCCGAGTCGCAAGCCTACGGCGACTGGATGTCCTCGATCGGATACCGACCCCTGCGGACCCGCCACGTCAATGAGGGACAGGGCGACCTGCTGCTGGTCGGTGAGATGGTCCTGGCGGCCCATGGTTTTCGCACAGACGCGCGCGCACACGCCGAGATCGCCGCGGCGGTGCGGATGCCGGTCATCTCACTGGAGCTCGTAGATCCCCGCTTC
>NZ_DATFYW010000045.1:0-8479 GCF_035314905.1 Mycobacterium sp. | reverse complement strand
GACGCGCCGGAGCCCGCGGTCGTGCGGTGACATCGGCGGGACAGGGGCGGTCACGTCAGTAGCCGCCCCGGGTATGAAAGATCCTGCGCGGGTTGTCGACCAGCATGGCGCGGATCTGGTCATCGGTGACCCCGCGCTCCCGCAGCGCCGGCAGCACGTCTTGTGGATATGCAGGAAATGCCAATTCGGCAGCGCGACGGGCACCAGCTCCTCGGGCAGCCAGTCGATGAAGCAGGGCGCATCGTGCGACAGGACCATCTTGCCGGCGTGCCCGCGTTCGCACATGCGAACCACGGTGTCCACCCGGTCCTCGAACGGCAGGAACGTGTCGGCACCGAAGCGGTCCATCCCGATGTAGGACCCGCTGCCGATCGAGTCCTCGCCGCGTCGCGGCGTGGGTGTGCGTCGAGATCGGCACACCGGTGCGCAGGTGCGCCTGGGCGACCGCCCGCAGCACCCGCTCGACACCCGGGGTGACGCCGGGTTCGTCGGTCGCGCACTTGAGGATCGCCGCCTTGACGCCGGTGCCGGCGATGCCTTCCTCGATGTCCCGAACGAACAGCTCCGTCATCGGCTCGGGGCCGTCAAGCACGGTGCCCGGCCCGGTGAAGTGGAAGTGCATCGGCACGTCGTTGTAGGTGTACACCCCGGTGGCAACGACAATGTTGAGCTCGGTGGCCGCCGCGATGCGCGGGATGTATCGGCCAAGCCCGATGACGGTGAGACCGACGATGCTGTCCACGCCGGGTGCCTTCAGCTCGTTGAGGCGACGGATCGCATCGGCCTCGCGACGGGCTTCCTCACCCCAGACCTCGGGATAGTTCTGCACGATCTCGGGCGACAGCACGAATACATGCTCGTGCATCAGCGTGACGCCCAGGTCGGCCGTGTCGATTGCGCCCCGCGCAGTGTTCAGTTGTGCCATGGGCGCATTCTGCTACGGCACAGGCTCGTCGCGGCCCGGCATTGACACAGCCGATGCGGCCAGCGCGGCGATTGCGATCAGGGCGAGCAGTTGCACGCCCCAGGAATGCCCGACATAGCCGCCCACGGATCGCCACGGATGGAGCGACAACACCGCGCCCGCCAGAATGAGCGGCACGGCGGCGGTGAGGGGTGTCAGCGTCTCGGAGAGTCCGGGGCGTCGCCTCATCAGCACGTACCGCAGGCCCAGCGCCGCGGCTAACACCACCGCGCCGGCGGGGCCGGCGATCAGCCATCCCGTGGCGAGGACCGCCGCCGCGCCCGTCCGCGGTCCGGGATGCCACGGCCGGGGAGGCCCGCCGGGAGGGGGCCGTCGTCGGGACGGCACCAGAGCCAGCAACGCCAGCACCGGCAGCAGGGCAAGACCGCCGCCGAGGCCGGCGCGGTAGAGGTCGTTGGACGGGTAGGTCAGTGTGATCGTGCCCTCGGTGCCCGCGGGCACCACCCAGCCCTGCTGCCAGCCGTTGACGGTGACCGCGGTGAGCCGGCTGCCGCCGGACGTTCGCGCGATCCAGCCGGGGTTCACCGACTCCGGCACCACGAGCACCCGGGTCGAAGCCGACGGTGCGGCGTGCACTTCGCGGCGTGCGGGCCCCCACCCGCCGGTGTCCGCGGGAACGGTGGCGGCGGTATGCGGGTCGCCCGCCAGCGGCCCGGCGAGTTGCGCGCCGTCGACGACGAACGCCGGGCCGGGACTGATCAGCAGCTCCTGCCGGCCGGCCGGCAATGTGATCGGAAGCTGCTGGCACGGCTGCACGGCGATCGGGTCGTCGGCAAGCAGGGCACCGACAGTGGTGTGGATCGCGGTCGGCACGAACCGTCCGGCGATCGCAACCACCGGCCCATGGCTGCAGTCGACGTCAACATGGCGGCCGCGGTTGACCGCGGCGTTCGCGGGCGCGATCGGCCGGCCGTCCGGGCCCAACGCCGCGAGCTCGGCAATGCCGGGCGGCTTGAGCTGGTCGAAGCCCAGCGCCGTGCGGTCGATCACGTCGTCCCAGTCCAGCACGCTGAGCTTCACCGCGTCCGTCACCCGCGGCGTGAGCCGCAGCGTCGCGACGCCACCGTCGCCGTCCCGGGATGCCGACACCTGCCGGACCTGCGGGCCGCTGCCGAGGTCAACCGCGACCAGTGTCGGATGGGCCGGTACCGGCGACGAGCTCGGCATCAGCCGCAGCGCCGTCACCTCGGTGGGATGAGGGAGGCGCAGCACCAGGCTGGGTGCGTCTTTGCCGTGCACGGTGTTTTGCGGCGCAGTCCACGAGGTGCCCGGGTCGCCGTCGGCAGCGGCGTAGGCCGAGCCGGATACGTCGATGAGGTCGGCGTCGCCGAAGGCCCGGGCGGCGCCCGGCTGGGCGACGAGGTCGGCGAGGTCCGGGCCCTGTCGGGCCCGCACCCACACCGTCGGGGTGACCGTGGTGGGTCCGGGCACCGTCAGCATGCGGCTGAAATTGACCGGCTCCTCCGGTGCGAGCGCCATCGCCGCGGCGCAGCGCATCCGGCCGAGTCCGTCGGCGCAGCCCGGTCGACCGAGCAGGTCGGAGCCGAGGTCCCAACCGGCCACCAGCGAACCAGCCGGCGGCCCCGGCACCGCCACGGTGTGGCGCAGCTCGACCGGATGGGCGAAGCCGTTCGCGTCGTACTGGGTGACCGCGATGTCGGTGACGCCGAACTGCACGCCGGCCGATCCGTCATCCGTGCCGATCGCGGTCACCCGGACCCACGGTGTCTCGCCGTACGGCAGCGCCGCCGTGAGGGGCTCGCCGGCCTTGCTGTACCGCATGGTCGTGGTGCCGTTGACCGTGGACACCTGAATCTTGCGGACCTGTGCACCGACCGCGGTCGCGCTCGGCGTGACCGTGACCGTGGCGTTGGTGACCGGCTTGTCGAAGTCGATCTGCAGCCACTGTCCGACCGCGGCCTGCAGGGCGTTGGACACCCAGCTGGTCGCGGGGTCGCCGTCGACCGCTGCCGCCGGCCCGCTGGCCGGGGAGACGTCGGGCAGCGCGGTGGAGTCCGACGCGGAACTCGACACCGTGATCCGGCCACCGATCCACTCCCCGTACGCGGTCGGCGCGCCGGAGTGGTAATCGGGCACCCGATTGAACGTGTTGCGGCGGTCGTCGTCGGTCCGTATCGCCGACGAGTGGTCGTCGACACGACCGTAGTCGGTTTCGCGGGCGACGGGCGTGTCGGTGACGGTGACCACCGGCGCCGGCAGGCCGGCGCGCTGTGCGTCGGGCGTCATCAGGACGGGGCCCAGCGGCGGCTGGTGCAGCAGCCGGCGACGCTCGTCGAGCCGCAGCAGCGCCTCCGGGCCGCCGTCGACGCGGGCCATCGCGCCGGTGTCGGCGAAGTACGGCGCCGCGGGATTGGATCCCGCGTCGACGCGGTAGATCTCGACCGCGGGGTATTGCGGCCGCAGATCGCTGTCGGCGACGAACCCGCTCACCATGCCGGCGCCGACCGGCGTGCCGAACTGTGCCACCTTCGTCAGCCCAGGTGACCCGCCGACCGCACGGTGCACCAGGATCGGCCGCGCCGACCGTGACACGTCAGGGTCCAGGTCGTTGCGCACCACGACATAGGAAATGCCTTGCCGGGCAAGGGTATCGGCGAGACCATCAGAGGGGCGGCCCGCGGCCAGCAGCCGCTGCACGGAGTCGAGCGCACGAATGGTCTCCGGCGGGGTGAGGGGCACAGAGTCGCGGACCCCCCACGGACCGCTGCTCAGGACCTGCAGCGGCTCGTCGTGGCTGGTGCCCCACACCTGCGTCGCAAACGGCGACCCCGGCGCCACCAGTACCCGACCACGGGTGGCGGAGTGCTCCCAATCGTGCGCGTCGAGCCAATCCGCGGCGTCGTGCCAATACTGAGGTATCGCGCTGAACGCGCCGGGCGGGGTCAGGCGTCCCGTCCACGCCAGCGACGCGCTGACCGCCAGCGCGACAAGCAACACGATGCCGACCGCGACACGCTTGTCGTGCTCGGGGTGCGCGAACGCAGTGACCCAGACCCGCCGCGGCACGCTGCCCGGCAACGGGATGCGGCCCAACAGGTGCGCGATGCCCAGGACGAGCGGCAGGCGGATCACCGGCTCGAGCTTGTGCACGTTGCGCAGCGGGGCCCCGCCCGCGTCGAGGAAGGCCTGCACGGTGTGCGCCACCGGTGACCCCAGGCCCCCCGAATAGCCCGCCGCGAGCAGCGCGACGCCGACGAGCAGCATCGTGATCAGCCGCCCTCGGGCCGGCAACGACGACAAAGCCAGCCCGGCCAGGCCCGCCGCGGCGACCAGCGTGGTGGCCAGGATCGCCACCGAACCGGTGACCAGCGACGACCCGGCGGTCGCGGCGGGGGCAACGAACGGCGTCCAGCTGTCGGTGCCGCGCAGGACCTCGATCAGCGACGTCCAGCGGGTGGTGACACCCGACGATTCGATGTAGTCCAGGAACGGTGGGCTGATGCGGCCCAGCAGTACCAGCGCCACCATCCACCACAGCGTGGCGAGCACGGTGCCGAGCGCCCACCACGCGGTGAACCGCACCCACAACCGGTTCGGCCGGTGACAGGCCCACCAGATCACCGCGGCCAGGCAGCCGGTCAGCGTCGCGACCGCGTTGACCGCCCCCATCAACGCGACGGCAAGTGACGCGCGCGCCGCAAGCACCCGGACGTTGCCCTGCCCGCGCAGCGCGAGTATCACCGGCAGCAGCACCCACGGCGCCAGCATCATCGGCAGTGTCTCCGACGAAATCGACCCGAGGGTGGTCAGCACCCGCGGCGAGAGCGCGAACGCGCTCGCAGCCACCGCTCGCGAACTCGTCGTGCCGATGCCCAGCGCTTCGGCGACCCGCAGCAGCCCCCAAAAGCCGACGGTCAGCAGCAGTGCCCACCACAGCCGTTGGGTGACCCAGCCGGGCAGGCCCACCAGGTGGCCGAGCAGGAAAAACGTGCCGTGAGGAAAGAGGTACCCGTACGCCTGGTTCTGCGCCTGCCCGAATGGCAGATCGCTGTTCCACAGATTGCCGGCCCGCTGCAAAAACCGCAGCGGGTTCGCGGTGAGGTCGAGCTTGGTATCGGGGGAGATCAGTCCCGGCGACTGGGCGAAGGACAGGATCAGCGCGGCGGCCCCGACGGCCCACAACCACCGCCCCGACAGCCTGCAGGGCGCGATCGGGTCAGCTGCGGTTGCCGTACTCCACCCGATTGAGTACCGAGGACTGCGGATCGCCCGCGGTCAGCGGGGCCTTGGTGTCTTGCTGCACCATCAGCGTCACACCAAAGATCGCGGCCGCGCCCAGCAGCAGCCCAACCACGATGCTGGCCGCCGCGGGCAGCAAGAACCGGTTCATCGTTTGGCTCCTAGCGAGTTGACGTCGGGGCTTGTCGCCAAACTAGCAGACGACGCGGTCAACGCCCGGACGCCACGAGCCACGTGCGGCGGGTAGGGGACGGAATCAAGCCCCCGAAAAGTGGGCATACCCAGGACGCGACGGCGAACGCCGTCATAGGTGAGCGAACCGCGGCAGGGAGGACAACATGACTTTGCGTAGGCTGATCGTGCTGGCGGGGGCGATCGTGTTGATCGCCGGCGCCGTGGGTCTTCTGGTGCCGGTGTCGGTGTCGGGTCCCAGCGGCGAGACGATCGGCTGCGGAAACGCCGTGGCGTCGGATCTGTCCGCCGCGCAGCAAGCGGACGGCCAGAACCTGGCGAATCTTCCGGTCATCAACCAGATCGTCCCCCACACCTCCTATGTGGCGGACTGCCAATCCGCCCTGTCGCACCGGCGGGCGTGGTCCATTCCGCTCGCCGTCCTCGGTGTGATCGTGATCATCGGCGCGTTCGTAATCCGCGGAGGAGCAGGAAGACTGGGCAAGACGGGAGGCGGCCACACACCAATGAGCCGCTAACCGACACAACTGCGCGTCGCCCTCGTACGCTGGGCAGTGGGGGAGAGCGCGGTGACTGAAAAGTATCTCGACGATACGCAAAGTGACGCGGTCGGCGAAGACACGCGTCCCGTCGTCGACGACTTCGTGCCCACCGCTGCGGTCGCTCCGATGCGGCTGGTCGCGGGGATCGGCGTCGCCGACGGCCGCTACCGGTTGCTGGTCAACCACGGCGGCCCCGACGGCCTGCAGTTCTGGCAGGCGCTGGATATCCCGCTCAACCGTCAGGTCGCCGTCACGATCGTCGATGCCGACGAGGGCCCGCGCGACGCGGTGGGCGACATTCTCACCCGCACGCTGCGGCTGAGCCGATTCGACATGCCCGGCATCGCCAGGCTGCTCGACGTCGCCCGCACCGCCGAGGGTGGATTGATCGTCTCGGAGTGGATCCGCGGCGCATCGCTGAAAGAGGTCGCGGACGTCTCCCCGTCTCCCGTCGGCGCGGCACGGGCCACCCAGGCGCTGGCGGCGGCGGCCGAGGTGGCCCATCGCGCCAACGTCGCGCTTTCCGTCGACCACCCCAGCCGGCTGCGTGTCAGCATCGGCGGCGACGTCGTGTTGGCCTTCCCGGCCGCGATGCCCGATGCGACGCCGGAGGCCGATGTGCGCGGCATCGGTGCGGCCTTGTACGCCCTGCTCGTCAACCGTTGGCCGCTGCCCGAGACGGGAGTGCGCAGTGGCATCGCAGCAGCCGACCGGGATCCCGACGGGATGCCCGAGGTGCCGCAGGCCCACAACCTCGACATCCCGTTCCCCGTTTCGGCGGTGGCGGCGCGCGCGGTGTCGCCCGGCGGCGGGATCACCAGCGCCCGAACCCTGTCAGACGGGTTGGAGCAGGCGATCACGGAGGCGGACCGCACCTGGCCGTTGCCACCCGTTCAGCCGCCGCCAGAACCGACCCAGCGCACGCGAGTCGCGTTGCGTGCCGTCCCCGCTCTGTTCGAGCGGCTCCGGGGCCGGCGGCGGGCAGAACTACTGGCCGGGGTGGGCGTCGCCGCCGCGATAATCGTGGTCGCGCTGGTGGTGGTGCTGGCGTCGGTGCTGAGCAGGGTTTTCGGCGATGTCAACGGGTTCAACACCAACCGGCTCGGCCTGAGGGCGCCGTCGGCCTCGCAAACCCCGACGGCGCCCGCCAACCGCCCGGCAGCACCCGTCAAACTCGTTGCGGCAACTGTGTTTTCGCCCGGTGGCGGCGCAGACAACCCCGGTCAGGCGAGTTTGGCGATCGCCGGTGACTCCAAGACCGGATGGTCGACCGACACCTACTTCGACGCCGCGCCGTTCCCGGGCTTCAAGAGCGGCGTGGGCCTGCTGTTGAAGCTGCCCCGCCCCGCGGTGGTCACCGCGGTCGGGCTCGACCTCCCGAGCACCGGCACGCAGGTCCAGATCCGCTCGTCGGCCACCCCGAATCCGGCGGCCCTGACCGACACGACGGAACTGACCCCGCCGGTTCCTCTACAGCCCGGTCACAATCGCATCCCCGTCACCAACGCAACGCCGACCTCCACAGTGCTGGTGTGGATCCCCACCCTCGGCACCACCAACGGCCAGAGTCGCACCGAAATCTCCGACGTCACGGTCGACGCGGCGTCCTGACGCGGGCCGATGCGCCCCGGCTCGTTGAACGTAAGTTGGTTGCCAGGCACAAACGACCAGAGAGGGGATGTCATGCCGACGTCGATCAGCCCAGATGCGATCCACGCGGAGACGGTCACCATCACCGGCAGCGGTGGCGACGAAATCGAGGCTTATCGGGCCATTCCGGTTGCACCCGGGTCACGCGGCGGCGTCGTGTGGATCCACCACATGCCCGGATACGACCGCGAGACGAAGGAGTTCGTCCGCCGGCTCGCCGTCGCCGGCTACAACGCGGTCTGCCCGAACCTGTACTCGCGCGAGGCACCGGGAGCAGACCCCGACGACGCGGCGGCAACGGTGCGGGCCGCGGGGGGTGTGCCGGACGAGCGCCTCGTCGGCGATGTGGCAGGCGCCGTCGGGTACCTGCGCGGACTGGACGGGGCCAACGGAAAGTTCGGGGTGATCGGACACTGCTCAGGCGGTCGGCAGGCGTTCCTGGCGGCCTGCTCGTTGCCGTTGGACGCGGCGGTGGACTGCTACGGGGCGTTCATCGTCGAGGATCCGCCGGAGGGTATGCCCAAGAGCATGAGGCCGATCCTCGGTCTCGCGCCGAACCTGCGCTGCCCGCTGCTCGGGCTGTTCGGCAGCGAGGACCGCTATCCGTCGCCCGACTCGGTGGCCAAGCTGGACGCCGAGCTCGACACGCTGGGCAAGGAGCACGAGTTTCACTCATACGAGGGCGCAGGACACTCCTTCTTCTCCGTAGACCGGCCGGCCTACCGCGTGGAGGCCGCGCTGGACGGCTGGCGGCGGATCCACGACTTTTTCGGGAAGTACCTGGAGGGCTGATCGTGTGCACCTATCTGACGGAAAAGATCGAGCTGGACGGCAGCGGTAAGGGCGCAACGGGTTGGTTCGCCGCCACGCAGGCGACGGTGTACGTCGATCATCCGGTGCACGCCCCCTA
>NZ_DATFYW010000044.1:0-37066 GCF_035314905.1 Mycobacterium sp. | reverse complement strand
GTCGGCCATGAACTTGCGGTTGAGGTCGTCGAACACGTACCGCTCGGTGAGCTGCTCATACATCCAGTCGGCCAGCACACCCGCGGTGGCGTCGTAGCCGAACAGGTAGTCGACCGTGGCGGCCATCTCGAACGCACCCTTGTAGCCGTGCCTGCGCATGGCCGCCATCCAGCGCGGGTTGACCACGCGGGCGCGGAACACCCGTGACGTCTCTTCGGACAGGCTTCGGGTGCGCACCGCATCGGGGCGGGTGTTATCGCCGATGTAGGCGGCCGGGTCGCGTCCGGTGAGCGCGCGCACGGTCGCCACCATGCCGCCGTGGTACTGGAAGTAGTCGTCGGAGTCGGCTATGTCATGTTCGCGGCTGTCGGTGTTCTTGGCGGCCACCGCGATCCGCCGATACTGGCGGTTCATGTCGTCGATGGCGGGACGGCCGTTCATGTCCCGGCCGTAGGCGAACCCGCCCCATGCGGTGTACACCTGCGCTAGATCGGCGTCGTCACGCCAGTTGCGGCTGTCGATCAGCTGCAACAGCCCCGCCCCGTACGTGCCAGGCTTGGAGCCAAATATCCTTGTGGTAGAACGTCTTTCGTCGCCGTGGGCGCTCAGGTCAGCCTGAGCGTGGGCGCGGATGTAGTTGTGCTCTGCGGGCTCGCTCAGACCGGCGACCAGCCGCACCGCGTCGTCAAGCATCGTCACCACATGCGGGAACGCGTCGCGGAAGAATCCCGAGATCCGGACCGTGACATCGATGCGGGGCCGCCCGAGCTCGCCCAGCGGGATCGGTTCCAGGCCGGTGACCCGGCGGGACGCGTCGTCCCAGAGGGGCCGAACACCCAGCAGCGCAAGGACTTCGGCGATGTCGTCACCCGCGGTGCGCATCGCCGATGTCCCCCACACCGACAACCCGACCGATTCGGGCCAGCGGCCGTAGTCGTCGTGGTAGCGGGCCAGAAGCGAATCGGCCATCGCAGCGCCGGTTTCCCACGCCAGCCGCGACGGCACCGCCTTGGGGTCGACGGAGTAGAAGTTACGCCCGGTCGGCAGGACGTTCACCAATCCCCGCAGCGGCGAGCCCGACGGGCCGGAGGCGATGAAGCGACCGTCCAGGGCGCGCAGCACCTGGTCGATCTCCCCGGCCGTCCCGGCCAGCCGCGGCACCACCTCGGTCGCGGCGAAGCGCAGGATCGCGGCCACCTCGGCGTTGCCGGCGATGTCGTCGACGCGCTCGGCGTCCCAGCCGGCGGCCTGCAGCGCCGCGACCAGCCGGCGGGCCCGCGATTCCGCGGCGTCGACGGCCGCGCGGTCGTCGGTGCCGTCCTCCGCGATGCCGAGCGCCTGACGCAGACCCGGCACCGACTGCTCGCCGCCCCACAGTTGCCGCGCCCGCAGGATCGCCAGGACCAGGTCGAGTTGCTGCTCACCGGCCGGGGGGTGCCCGAGCACGTGCAGGCCGTCGCGGATCTGCACGTCCTTGATCTCGCACAACCAGCCGTCGACGTGCAGGAGCATCTCGTCGAACTGTTCGTCGCCGGGGCGTTCGGCCAGTCCCAAGTCGTGATCCATCTTCGCGGCCCGGATCAGCGTCCAGATCTGCTGACGGACAGCGGGCAGCTTCGCGGGGTCGAGCGCGGCGATCGTCGCGTGCTCGTCGAGCAGCTGCTCCAATCGTGCGATGTCCCCGTAGGTTTCGGCGCGGGCCATCGGCGGGATCAAGTGATCGACGAGCACCGCGTGCGCGCGCCGCTTGGCCTGCGTTCCCTCGCCGGGGTCGTTGACCAGGAAGGGGTAGATCAGCGGCAGATCGCCCAGCGCGGCGTCGGCCCCGCAGGCGGCCGACATGCCGAGCGTCTTGCCCGGCAGCCACTCGAGGTTGCCGTGCTTGCCGAGGTGAACGATCGCGTCGGCACCGAAACCCCCCACCGAACGGGCGGAGCCCAACCAGTGGTATGCGGCCAGGTAATGGTGGCTGGGCGGCAGGTCGGGGTCATGGTAGATCGCGACGGGCTTCTCGCCGAAGCCGCGCGGCGGCTGCACCATCAGCACGACGTTGCCTGACTGCAGCGCCGGGATCACGATGTCGCCGCCGTCGACGAACAGGTCGCCCGGCGGGGGGCCCCAGTGCTCGACCACCCGCTCGGCGAGTTCGGCGGGGAGGGTATCGAACCAGGCCCGGTAACGCTCGGCCGGCACCCTTACCGGGTTGCCGGCCAGCTGCCCGTCGGTGAGCCAGTCGGGATCCTGCCCGCCCCGCTCGATCAGCGCGTGCACCAGGGCGTCCCCATCGCCTGTGTTCAGGCCCGGGATGTCGCCGATCCGGTAGCCGCGGTCGCGCATCGCCGCCAGCAGGGCGACAGCGCTTGCCGGGGTGTCGAGCCCGACGGCGTTGCCGATGCGGGCGTGCTTGGTCGGATAGGCCGAGAACACGATCGCCACCCGCTTGTCGGCGACGGGGACCCGGCGCAGCCTGGCGTGGCGCACGGCGATGCCGGCCACGCGGGCGCATCGCTCGGCGTCGGGCACGTAGGAGATCAAGCCCTCGTCGTCGATCTCCTTGAACGAGAACGGGACGGTGATGATGCGCCCGTCGAACTCGGGGACCGCGACCTGGGTGGCGACGTCGAGAGGGCTCAGCCCGTCGTCGTTGGCGGCCCAGTCGGCGCGTGAGCCGGTCAGGCACAGCCCCTGCAGGATCGGAATATCGAGCGCGGCGAGGTGGGCGACGTTCCATCCGTCGTCGTCGCCGCCGGCTCCGGCCGCCGCGGGGACGGCGCCACCAGCCGCCAGCACAGTCACCACCAACGCGTCGGCGGCGGCCAGCGCGTCGAGCAATTCCGGCTCGGCGGTGCGCAGCGATGCGCAATACACCGGACGGGCGCGCCCGCCGGCCCGCTCGATCGCCCGGCACAGCGCCTCGACGTATGCGGTGTTTCCGGCCAGCTGCTGGGCGCGGTAGTACAGCACGGCAACGGTGGGGCCCCCGGTGCCGGCGGGCGGTCGGTCCAGCACTCCCCACGTCGGCGTCGCGGCAGGAGGCGCGAATCCGAGGCCGGTCATCAAGACGGTGTCGGACAGAAACGCGTGCAGTTGACGCAGGTTCACGACGCCACCGTGGGCAAGGTACAGGTGCGCCTGCAGCGCAATCCCGGCCGGAACCGTGGAGTGACCCATCAGCTCCGCGTCGGCGGCCTGCTCGCCGCTGACCACGACCGCCGGCGCGCCGGCCGCCGTCACCGCGTCGATTCCGTCCTGCCACGCCCGGTAGCCGCCGAGGATGCGCACCACGACGACGTCGACGCCGCCAAGCAGGCCCGGCAGGTCGTCGAGCAGGATCCGCGACGGGTTCGCCCAGCGGTAGCCTGCGCCGCTGGCCCGGGCCGTGATCAGATCCGTGTCAGAGGTCGACAGCAGCAGGACGGTGGGCTCGGGCACCCACCCTTCCTACCGCAGCGGGTCCGATCAGGTGTGGCGGGACCAACGCCGGTACCACGACTGCGGGTACGGCCTGCCCACCGCGGCGGCGAGCAGGAAGATGGTCGATCCGAACACGATCAAGGCGGTCATAGTCGGTTTCCCTCTCGTGAGATGAGGCTGCTTTCGAATTAACTGGGCGAACGTCGCTGACGGCGCGTGCGCGCCGGGCGTCGTGGCGACGACGCGGCGAGTCGGCGATGCCGGGCGGCGGCGGTGCCGAACAGGACCTCCCGCTCGGTGATCAGTGCCGGCGCCGGTTCGACGATGTCGGGCTGAAACTGCTCGGCGGGCACGACGGTCTGTTCATGGTCGTGGTGTGCGGCCCGGATTGTCATGGGTGTCGCTCCTCGCGATGCGCCGTTGGCGACCGGTGATCGGTTCACCGATGCCAGCAACGTAGGGCCGGCGGACACCCGCAGTCGCGAGTAGCCGACTACCTGTGTTCGCGCAACTTTCGGGGCTCGGTCCGGCGCTCCCCCAGGAACGGCAGCATGGCCAGCGCGAAAACCGCCACCGCCGCGGGCGGCGCCAACACCGGCAGCCAGGGCACATGCAGCGGCACCGACGTGGCGACCCCGCCCAGGACGGTGAATCCGATCGCGCCGATCACCGTCGGCCACGTGGTCGTGACGACACCGGCTTCCACGGCGTGTCGCAGCAGGAGGTAGGCGGTGGCCGACAGCCCCGACAGGGCCGCGAACAACGCCGGCGGCTCAGACAGCGCGACCGCCGCGACGATCAGCAGCACCGCAACCGTTGCCGCGGCGCGGAATCGCAACCCCACCAGCACCGCTGCCACCGCAAGAGCCGCCGCGACAAGGCCGGGGCGATCGGCGTGGACCGCGCAGGCCGCGGCCATCAGGATCCCGAAGGCGGTCGAGAAGGCAAGCGGGGCAGGCTGCGCACCGGCCATGTCAGCGCCGCCTCGGCGCCACGCGACCGTGTTGCGGCACAAGCCGCATCGATTGATCCAGCGTGACCTCCTCCGGCCATGCGATCACGTCGACACCGATCACGCTCATGTCGCGATACATCGCGGATCGCTGCAACGCCCACATCCGCTCGACGATGGCGTCCTGTGGATCGGAAAAGGGTGCGCCCTGCAGGACGTCGACGGCCACCACCGGGTGGCCGCGTTTGCACAGGTCGATCAACGCCAGCGCGAACTCGGTGTCGAGCAGCGTCGAGAACGCCACGACGACCGCCCCGGGTGGGATGGCCGCGCGAGGCGCCAACGTGCCTGTGGTGGTTTCGAATTCGCTGCCGGCGCCGAGGACGGTGTCAAGGATGCGGTAGAACTGGCGCCGCCCGATGTCGGGGCCCAGCCAACGCGGACGGCGGCCCGAAAGTCCGACGATGCCTGCACGATCGCCGTTTTTCAGCGCGGTTTGCACAACTTGAGCGGCGCCGGATGCGGCGCGTTCGGTAGCCGCCGTGGCCGGTCCCGCGGCTTGGGCGCTCATGTCGATCAGCACCACCACGTCGGCGGCGCGGTCGGTCAGTCGCTCGGTGACGTGCAGGCTGCCGCGTCGGGCGCTCACCGGCCAGTTGACGGTTCGCAGCGGGTCGCCGGGCAGATAGGCCCGGATGTCGGCGTACTCCACGCCGGGGCCGAGGTGGCGGGTCAGGTGGGTGCCGAGCCGGTCGGGCAATTCCGTCCGGGGTATCCCCGTGGATTGGGGTGGGGCGAACGGAAAGACGTAGATGTCGGCGATGTCCACCGTCGCGGTTCCGGCCAGCAACCCGCCGCCGGAAATCGCGTCCACCCGGGCGCGTAACGGATATCGGCCCCAGCGCTGCGCCGATGCCGCGAGCCTTTTCAGCCGGCCCGAACTGCCGTCGAGAACCTCGAGTTCCATGCCGGCGATGGCCGACACCTCCAGGTCGACCGCCACGTCGCCGGTATCGGCCGACACCCACACGGTCGTCTCGGTCCGTTCGGTCTCGAAGCAGCGCAGCAGACCCGGCTCGGCGTGCACGCAGACCCTCGCGGCCGGCCGCTGCCAGTAGATCGTGGCCAGCACGCCCAGCAACGGCGCCACGAATGCAACGAGCTCCCAGCGCGATGCCAGAAGCGCGACGGCAACGGCCGTCCCCACACAGGTGGCGGTCGCACGTGTCAGCGGTGACGCGCGCCAACGCAATTCGACCTCGGTGTGGCGATCGTCATCCATGCTCGGGGCCGATCATCGGGTCCGGCCGTGGGCCCGCGGAACCGGCAACCGCTGCAACAGTTGCGCCACGACATCCGAACCGTGAATGCTGCGCACCCACATCTCGGGCCGCAAGCTGATCCGGTGCGCGATCGCCGGAACCGCGAGAGCCTTGACATCCTCGGGGATCACGTAATCGCGGCCAGACAGAAGCGCGCGCGCCCGCGCCAGTTGCACCAGGTCGAGCTCCGCTCGCGGGCTGGCGCCCACCGCGACCTGCGGGTGGGTGCGGGTGGCGTTCGCGAGCGAAACCACATAGTGCAGCACGTCTTCGTGCACGGTGACCTGTTCCACAGATTCGCGCATCGCGAGCAGGTCGTGCGCATCGACGACCTGGTTCACCGTCGGTTCGGCCGAACCCCGGTCGAGGCGGCGGCGCAGCATCGAGGTTTCCTCCCTTTCGGAGAGGTACCTCAGTTCCACCATGACGGCGAAGCGGTCCAGTTGCGCCTCGGGCAACGGATAGGTGCCCTCGTATTCAATCGGGTTGTCGGTGGCCAACACGATGAAGGGCTGTGGCAGCTTGTGGGTTTCGCCGTCGATGCTGACCTGGCCTTCGGCCATCGCCTCCAGCAACGCGGCCTGCGTCTTCGGTGGCGTCCGGTTGATCTCGTCGCCGAGCAGCAGGTTCGTGAAGATGGGTCCGCGGCGGAATTCGAAACGCCCGGACTGCATGTCGTAGATCGTGGAGCCGAGCAGGTCGGCGGGCAGGAGATCGGGTGTGAACTGCACGCGGGTGAAGTCCAGGCCCAACGCCGCGGCGAAGGAGCGCGCGATCAGGGTTTTCCCCATGCCCGGCAGGTCTTCGATCAGCACATGGCCGCGCGCGAGCACGGTGGTGAGGATCAGCGTCAGCGCGGACCGCTTCCCCACCACCACCCGCTCGATTTCGTCGAGCACTGCCTCCGAGTGCGCGGTGGTGGCGGTGGTCGGCATCGTCATACCCGCTCCAATCGCTGCAGAATTTCCTCGAGCGCCGCGCGGCCCGGGCCGGGTTCACGGGCAGCCCGGTACGCGACGTTCGACGGGTCGACCCACTGCCACAAGTCGTCGCCGAACACGATCCGCCCGGTGGCGCGCAGCGCCGCCGGATCCTTCCCCTGCCGTTGGCCGGTGGCCATGAAGAACTCCCGCGCCAGCCGGGGACGCAGATGCCGATCCCAGTCCGCCCGGCTGGAATCCGCCCAGCGGATCATCGTCTCCGTGCGGGATATCCAGCGCCGCATCGATTCCGCCTGCTCGTCGCCGGCCTGCTCGGCCGCGCCGGGTTCTGGTTCGCCGCCCAGCAGCCGACGCCCGGCGAGCAGCACCAGCGCCGCGGCCGCGCCGGAGGCCAACAGCACGTGGCGGTGATGCGCCATGACGATCGCCAGCACCTCCACGCCCACCACGAGGCAAAAACCGCCCGCGATCCACTTCGCCGCGTCGCTTCGCCTCATGCGACGCTCCGAACTTCGGCGAGGACGAGCTGAAGCGCCCGGACGGCGGCCTCGCGGTGTCCCTCGTCCATCACGTGCACGCTGAACCTGGCCTCGGCGAACAGGTCGACCAACTCATTGGCGCTGCCGGGATGGATCGCCTGGTGTTCGACGGCCCGGGCCAGCACCTCCGAGGGTGTGTCGGAGTCCTGCGGCATCGCCCCCGGAGCGTCGGCCAGTGCGCGTTCCATCGCCGCGTAGCACGCGATGATCGCCTCCCGCGGTTCCCGGCTGAGGTCTTCGATCTCGGCCAGCCCACGCTCGGCGGCCAGCGCCAGCGATTCGGGTCCGGCCGCCGCCGGTGCGGGCGGAGCGTCGGCCCCCGGTGCTCGGCGGGCGACCGCCGGCCCGCGCCGTCGGAGCGCGACGACCCCCGCCGCGGCCAGCAGCAGGATCATGATCACCGTGGTCGCGGCCAGATACCAGAACACGTCGCCACCGGCGTCGTGCGGCGCCGGCGGGGCGGGGCGGTCGCTGCGCGGCGCCGGGCCCGACCCCGCCGGCGGGGACGGTTGACCGACGCCGTGCGGCGGACCCGTCAGTCGCATCAGCAGCATGACCACGAGCAGCCACACCAGGAACGCGCCGAGGCAGATCAGCAAGAACCGCCATCTGGGCCGCTCCCGGTTACCGCCGGGCCCGCGTGGCAGGTCGTGCGCGGCGGGAGCGCCCTTTCCCGGATCGCGCAGCCGCGCGACGATCGCGAGCGCGACGATGACCAGCGAAACGCTGAGCACAGCGACAACGGCGAACAGCGGCGCCGGGCCGCCCGTCGACTGCCCGCGCGGCGCCGGCCGGTCGCCGGGCAGGTATCCGCGCAGCGCAACCCCGGCGAGCAGCAGCAGCCCGATCAGGGCGGCCAAGCGCCCTGTCGCCTTCTCGCTACCCGGCATCGGCACACCACTCACTGGTCGCTCACCGCCATCGCGGATCGTGTCCTTATCGTGGCACGTCGTCGGTGTCCGGGCGCACGGATACCGTGGGTGGATGACCCGCACCCGTGACGACGACGCATGCCCGGGTGCGTTGAGGCTGCATCAGGCCGCCGACGGCGCGCTCGCGCGGGTGCGGCTGCCGGGCGGGCTGATCACCGCCGGGCAACTCGAGGCGCTGGCCCAGACCGCGGCACGGTTCGGCTGCGGGGCGATCGAGCTGACGTCGCGCGGCAACCTGCAGATACGGGGCATCACCGACGCCGCGGCGGTGGCCGGCGGGGTCGCCGCCGCGGGTCTGCTGCCGTCGCCGACCCACGAGCGGGTGCGCAACATCGTCGCCTCGCCGCTGTCGGGCCGCGTCGGCGCGCACGCCGATGTCCGCGCCTGGATCGGCGCCCTCGACGCCGCGATCCGGGCCGAGCCGGCCCTGGCGGGGCTGCCCGGCCGGTTCTGGTTCGCCATCGACGACGGCCGCGGCGACGTGTCGGGGCTGGGCGCCGACGTGGGCGTCCACGTGCTCGGCGACAGCGCCGCGTTACTGCTGGCAGGTCGCGACAGCGGCGTCAGGCTGTCGCCGCCGGACGTGGTGCCGACACTGGTGGCGGTCGCGGCACGTTTCGGGCGCGTTCGTGGAAAGGCTTGGCGTGTTGCGGAATGCAGCGATACGCGAACGCTGCTCGAGGGGCTGGGTGCGGCTGCTCTGCCCGGCGCCACCTGGCCTGCCGTCACCCGGCCACCCGTGGGATGGATACCGCAGAACGATGGACGGGTCGCGCTGGGCGCGGCGGTGCCGCTGGGCGTGCTGCGGGCCCGCACCGCTGAGTACCTCGCGGCGATCGGTGCGCCGGCGGTGATCACACCGTGGCGCTCGGTGCTGGTCTTCGACCTCGACGAGCGCGTCGCCGACACGGCACTGCGGGTGCTGGCGCCGCTGGGCCTGGTGTTCGACGAGAACTCGCCGTGGCTGCACGTCAGTGCGTGCACCGGCAGCCCGGGCTGCGAGCACGCGGCCGCCGACGTGCGCGCCGATGCCGCGGCGGCCGTGTCCTCGACCCCGGACGGTCCCCACCGCCACTACGTGGGCTGCGAACGCGCCTGCGGCAGCCCGCCCACCGGTGAGGTGTTGGTCGCGACCGGTGACGGATACCGGCGGCTGCGCCGGTAGCCGTAGGGTGAGCCCGTGCTCGACTACATTCGCGACGCCGCCGAGATCTACCGGCAGTCGTTCGCGACGATCCGCGCGGAAGCCGACCTGTCGCGGTTCCCGGCGGACGTGGCGACCGTCGCGGTGCGGCTGATCCACACCTGCGGGCAGATCGACGTCGCCGAGCACATCGCCTACACCGACGACGTCGTCACGGTCTGCCGGGAAGCGTTGGCGGGGGGCGCGCCGGTGCTGTGCGACTCGTCGATGGTCGCCGCGGGCATCACCCGTCTCCCGGCCGGCAACGAGGTGGTGTCGCTGGTCGCCGATCCGCGCGCCGCCGACCTCGCAGCACGCGCCGGCACGACCCGTTCGGCGGCGGCGGTGGAGCTGTGGGCCGACCACCTCGGCGGGGCGGTGCTCGCAATCGGCAACGCGCCGACGGCGCTGTTCCGGCTGCTGGAAATCGTCGACGACGGCGCGCCGGTGCCCGCGGCCGTGCTGGGCGGTCCGGTCGGTTTCGTCGGGTCGGCGCAGTCCAAACAGGAACTGATCGACCACCCGCGAGGCATGTCGTACCTGCTGGTGCTCGGTCGCCGCGGCGGCAGCGCGATGGCCGCCGCGGCCGTCAATGCCATCGCCGGCGGGAGCGCATGACCCGGCGGGGCACACTGTGGGGCGTCGGGCTCGGACCCGGCGATCCGGAGCTCGTCACGGTCAAGGCCGCGCGAATCATCGCCGAGGCCGACGTGGTGGCCTATCACAGCGCGCGCCACGGCCGCAGCATCGCCCGCGGTATTGCCGAGCCCTACCTGAGGCCCGGACAGATCGAAGAGCACCTGCTATACCCCGTCACGACCGAGTCCACGGACCACCCCGGCGGCTATGACGGCGCGATGGACGAGTTCTACCAACAGGCGGCCGGGCGGATCGCCGCACACCTGGACGCGGGTCGCAACGTGGCGCTACTGGCCGAAGGGGACCCGCTGTTCTACAGCTCCTACATGCACATGCACGCCAGGCTGACCGAGCGGTTCGACGCGGTGATCGTGCCCGGTGTGACATCGGTGAGCGCGGCGTCGGCGGCCACCGGCACACCGTTGGTGCGGGGCGACGAGGCGCTCACGGTGCTGCCCGGAACGCTGCCGATCGGGGAGCTGGCCCGGCGGCTGGCCGACACGGACGCGGCCGTGGTGCTGAAGCTGGGACGGTCGTATCCCGCCGTGCGCGAAGCGCTTTCGCTGTCGGGACGGCTGGACGACGCGTTCTACGTCGAGCGCGCGAGCACGCCCGGCCAGCGCGTGCTGCCCGCCGCCGACGTCGACGAGACAACGGTGCCGTACTTCTCGCTGGCGCTGGTGGCCGGCGGCCGGCGCCGGGTCAGCGACGGTGGCACCGTGGCCGTGGTGGGCCTCGGCCCAGGCCACTTCGACTGGATGACCCCGGAAAGCCACCGCGAACTGGCCGCGGCGACAGACCTGATCGGCTACGGGCCCTACCTCGACCGCGTGCCGCGCCGCGACGGGCAGCGCCGTCACCGCAGCGACAACACCGACGAACTGGCCCGCGCGAGGCTGGCCTGCACGCTCGCCGAGCGGGGCCGCGCGGTCGCGGTGGTGTCCTCCGGCGATCCGGGCGTGTTCGCGATGGCGACTGCGGTGCTCGAGGAAGCCAAGCAGTGGCCGGCGGTGCGGGTGCGGGTGATCCCGGGCATGACCGCCGCCCAGGCGGTGGCGAGCCGGGTCGGTGCGCCGCTGGGCCACGACTATGCGGTGATCTCGCTGTCGGACCGGCTCAAGCCGTGGGACGTGATCGCCGCGAGGCTGACCGTCGCGGCGATGGCGGACATGGTGCTCGTGGTCTACAACCCCGCGTCGAAAAGCCGCACCCGGCAGGTGGGCGCGATGCGGGATCTCCTGCTGGAGCATCGCGACCCCGGCACGCCGGTGGTGGTGGGCCGCGACGTGTCGGGGCCGGAGGAGGACGTGCGGGTGATGCGGCTGGCCGACCTCGACCCGTCGACCGTGGACATGCGCTGCCTGCTGATCGTCGGCTCGTCGCAGACGCAGTGGTACCTCGGGGATGCCGGGGATCGGGTGTTCACCCCGCGCCGGTACCCGGCCTGAGAGCAATGTTGTGCCGCAATGGCCCCGCCCCGCCTCACCGGCGGCAATAGACTGCCCGCCATGATCGGGCGAAGTTGGGCCACCGTCGTCGGGGCGGCTCCCGCGATGGGGCTGCTTGCCATGCTGATGTTCACCCCGTTGGTCTGCGACCCCCCCGGCGTGCCGGTCGATTCGTCCGTCCAGCCACAGATCAGCCTTTCCGCGTCTGATGTCACCGCCGAAAACCAGCTCCCCTCAACGACAGTCGTGCGCGCCGAGTATGCGCCGCCCCGATCGCGAGCAACGGGCGGATATCCGCTGCGACGGCGCCGGCGAATCCATTTCTGGAACACCTGGACGCACTACGGCGGCAGCGGCGGCCCCCTCAGTTGGATCTGGTTGGGGCCGTTGCTCGCGATCACGCTGGGCGCCATCGCCCTGCCCTTCTATCTGCTCTATCTGCACGGCCGGCGCAAGCGCAATCGAGCGCGGCGGGATGCCGGCGCGCAGCCGCTCGAGCACACGCCGCCGACGTTGGGCACCGAGGTGCTCACGCCGCACGCAACGCCAACCACGTACATTCCGCCGACGACCTACGCGGCTCCGCACGCCGAGCAGAGCGAGGATCGCCTCTCGAGGCTGTCGGCTCTGCACGCGTCGGGTGCGCTGACCGATGAAGAGTTCGAGACCCAGAGGCGGCGCATCCTCGGCGGGTAGGCCGGTTACCGAGCGAGCCGGCTCACCCACTCGGCGGCCTCTTCGACGGTGGCGACGGTGGTGATGCCTTCGGGTAGCGCAGGGCGCCGCACCATGATCACCGGAACGCCCAGTGCCGCGGCGGCATCCAACTTCGCGCGGGTCAGCCGGCCGCCGCTGTTCTTGGTGACCAGCACATCGATGCGGTGGTCGCGCAACAGCGCGAGTTCGTCGTCGTAGCGGTACGGCCCGCGGGAGAGCAGCAGGGTGTGCCGGGGCGGCAGCTCCTGCGCGCCGGGTTCAGTGACGACCCGGATCAAAAACCAGGCGCCGCTGTGCGCGAACGCCGCCACCCCGGAGCGCCCCGATGTCAGAAACACTCGCGAATACCGCCGTTTCTCGATGGTTTCGGCGGCCTCGGTGACTGACGACACCAGCTTCGCATCGCCCGGCTCCCACGCCGGGCGTGTCAGGACCAGATGCGGCACGCCGGTCTCGGCGCACACCCGCGCGGCCCTGGCGGTGATCGCCGACGCGAACGGGTGGGTCGCGTCGATGACGGCGTCGATACCGTTGTCACAGAGGTACTGTCGAAGCGGCTGCGCACCCCCGAAGCCGCCGATGCGAACCTGCCCCATCGGCAGCGCGGGGTGAGGGACCCGACCGGCCAGGGAGCTGATCACCTCCACGGCGGGATACAGGGCGGCCGCGAGTTCGCGGGCCTCCGCGGTACCGCCGAGCAGCAGCAGCCGCATCAGTGGTGCCCGCCGCGCCGCCGGGTGGCCGAGTACAGGTAGCTGTCCGGATATTCGGCGGCGGCCAGCACGTCGCCCACGACGATCACCGCGGTGCGGGTGATGCCAACGGCATACATCTGCGCCGCGATGTCCCCCAGCGTGCCACGCAGCACGACCTCCTGAGGCCAGCTGGCGAAAGCGACTACTGCGCAGGGTGTTTCGGCGCGACAGCCCCCGGCGAGCAGCGCGGAGACGACCGTGCCGATCTGGGCGGCGGCCAGGTGCAGCACCAGGGTGCCGCCGGACGCGGAGAGCGTCTCGAGGTCCTCGCCCGGCGGCATCGCGGTCGAGCTGGTCGCCACCCTGGTCAGCGTGACAGTCTGCGCGACACCGGGAATCGTGAGTTCGCGCCCCAGTGCGGCGGCGGCCGCGGCGAACGCCGGGACGCCGGGCACGATCACGTGGTCGAGGCCCAGGGCGTCGAGGCGGCGGCACTGCTCGGCGACCGCGCTGTAGAGCGAGGGGTCCCCGGAGTGCAGGCGCGCGACGTCGTGGCCGGCCGCGTCGGCGCCGGCGATCTCGGCGACGATCTGCTCGAGGTTCAGCGGCCCGGTGTCGACGACCCGGGCATCGGGCGGGCACAGCGCGAGCAGTTCCGGCGGCATGATCGATCCCGCATAGAGGCACACCCGGCAGCGTTGCAGCAGTCTTTGGCCCCGTACGGTGATCAGGTCCGCCGCTCCGGGCCCCGCGCCGATGAAGTAAACGGTCACCGCTTGCGCACCACCCATTGCGTGACCGGCATCGCCGCTCGCCATCCGGTGAACTTGCCCAACGGTTCGCCGTGGTAGTGCTGGAACCGCCGCAGGTCCCCGCCGGTGCGTGAAAACCACTGTGCGACGACAGCTTCCGATTCCGCCGTGACGGCGTTGGCGACCAGCCGGCCGTCGGCGCGCAGGTGGTCGAAGCAGGCGTCGATCAGCCCCGGCTGGGTCAGCCCTCCCCCGACGAAGATCGCGGACGGCTGCGGCGCGCCGTCGAACATCTCCGGCGCCGGGCCGCGGACCTCGACGTTGACGCCGAACGTGACGGCGTTGCGGGCGATCCGGTCGCGGCGCGCTTCGTCACGCTCGAACGCGACCGCGCGGCAACCGGTCTGGCTGCGTGACCACTCGACGGAGATGCTGCCCGAGCCCGCCCCGACGTCCCAGAGCAACTCACCGGGCCGCGGCGCCAGGGCCGCGATCGTGACCGCGCGGATGGTGCGCTTGGTGATCTGACGGTCGTGGGAGAACGCGTCGTCGGGCGGATGCGAGGTCCGCTCGTCGGGCAGGTACCGGACCGCAACCACGTTGAGGTCGTCGACGTCGTCCGGCGGGCCGGCGGCCCATTCGGCGGCGGTGGCGTGGCGGGCGCGTTCGGCCGGGCCGCCCAACTGTTCGAGCACGGCGAAGCCGGACTCGCCGCGGCCGGTGTCGGTCAGCAGGCGCGCCAGCGTGGCCGGGGTGGTCGCGTCGCGGGACAGCACGACGGCCTGCCCGCCGCGGCGCACCGCGGTGTGCGGCTCCGCGCTGACCACGCTGATCACCTCGGTGTCGTGGACGTTCCAGCCCAGCCGCGCGCACGCCAGCGCGACGCTGGACACGTGCGGAATCACCCGGACCCGCTGGTGCCCCAACAGCCGGACCAGCGTGCCGCCGACACCGTGCAGCAGCGGGTCGCCGCTGGCCAGCACGTGCACGCCGTCGGGCAGTGACTGCAGCGCCGGCAGCAACGGCGACGGCCACTCGCGCCGCTCCGCCGGCACGGTGCCGTCGAGCATGTCCAACTGCCGGCGCGACCCGTAGATCACCGACGCCCGTCGCAGCTCGGCCAGCCCGGCCGGTGCCAGTCCCGCGATCCCGTCGGCGCCGATGCCGACCACGACGATCACCGAAATTCTCTGTCTTCGCGCGAGCGGCTCATCGCGGCAACCGCCGCCAGATCGGCTGCGGAAGCAGCCGCAGCCCGAAGAACACCGGTCGCAACGTCCAGGGCACCCACACCGTGCGTCGCCCACGGGCCAGGGCGCGCGCCGTCGCGGCCGCCACCTGCGACGGCGTGCTGGACATCGGCGCCGGCGTCATGCCCTGCGTCATCCGCCCGACCACGAAGCCCGGCCGCACGATCAGCAGCTGCACGCCGGTGCCGTGCAGGGCGTCGGCGAGGCCGCTGGAAAAGCCGTCCAGGCCGGCCTTGGCCGACCCGTACACATAGTTGGCGCGCCGGACCCGCACGCCGGCCACCGACGAGAACACCACGAGCCTGCCGCGGCCGGCCGCCTGCATCCGTTGGGCCAGGTGGGTGAGCAGGCTGATCTGGGCGAGGTAATCGGTGTGCACGATCTGCACGGCGTGCTCGGCGTCCTTCTCGGCGCGGGCCTGATCGCCCAGGATGCCGAACGCCAGCACGGCGGTGCCGATCGGACCGTGTTCGGCGGTGATCGCGTCCAGCACGGGGCCGTGGGATGCGAGGTCGTCGGCCTCGAAGGCGGTGACGTGCACGGCGTCGGCCCCGGCGGCCCGGACCGCCGCTTGCTGAGCCTGCAGCCGCTGCGGATCACGGGCCGCCAGCACCACGGTCGCCCCGCGCGCCAGCCGGACCGCCAGCTCGCCGCCGATCTCGCTGCGTCCGCCGAAGATCACGACCACTTCCGAACCCGTGTCGTCCACGCCTGGAGATTATTACCTGCGCTAGCGTGAAGGCCGATGGCGAACCCGTCGACCACCCGACTCACCAGCGACGCGCTGGCGTTTCTCACCGAGCGCCACCTCGCGATGCTCACCACGCTGCGCGCCGACAATTCCCCGCACGTGGTGGCGGTCGGGTTCACGTTCGACCCGAAGACGCACCTCGCCCGGGTCATCACGACCGGCGGTTCGCAGAAGGCCGTCAATGCGCAGCGCGGCGGGGTCGCCGTGCTCAGCCAGGTCGACGGGGCGAGGTGGTTGTCGCTGGAGGGCCGCGCGAGCGTCAACACCGACAAGGAAGCCGTGCGCGACGCCGAACTGCGCTACGCGCAGCGCTACCGCACCCCGCGGGACAACCCGCGCCGGGTGGTCATCGAGGTGCAGGTGGAGCGGGTGCTGGGCTCCTCGGACCTGCTCGACCGCTCCGCCGGCTAGCGCAACGGGACGACAGCGAGTTCGTGCGGTCGGTGATTGACCGGCTCCGCGCCGTCGGCGGTGACCACGACGATGTCCTCGATGCGGGCGCCCCACCGCCCCGCGAAGTAGATGCCGGGCTCGACCGAGAACGCCATGCCCTCCTGCAGCGGCAGCGTGTTGCCCGCGACGATGTAGGGCTCCTCGTGCACCGAGAGCCCGATGCCGTGCCCGGTGCGGTGCACGAACACCTCGGCCAGGCGGGCCCGGGCCAGCACGTCGCGGGCCGCGGCGTCCACCTGCTCGGCCGTCACGCCGGGACGGGCCGCCGCCACGGCGGCCTGCTGCGCACGCTGCAGCACCGAATACTGCTGCGCCACTTCCGGGGTGGGCTCGCCGAGGCTGTAGGTGCGGGTGGAATCGGAGTGGTACCCGGGATCGTAGGCGCCGCCGATGTCGACGACGACCATGTCGCCGGCCCGCAGCACACGGTCCGAGCATTCGTGATGCGGGTCGGCGCCGTGCGGGCCGGAGCCGACGATCACGAACGCCACCTCCGAATGACCTTCGGCGACAATGGCGTCGGCGATGTCAGCGGCCACGTCGGCCTCGGTGCGGCCCGGCGCGAGGAACTCCGGAACCCGGGCGTGCACGCGGTCGATGGCCGCCCCGGCCTTGCGCAGCGCATCGATCTCCGCGGCGTCCTTGACCATCCGCAGCCGCCGCAGCACCATAGTCGCCAGCACCGGCGTGACGCCGAGCAACTCGGCCAGCGGCAGCAGGTGCAGCGCCGGCATCGAGTCGGTGATCGCCGTCGCGGCCGGCGCGCCGCCCAACGCGTCCAGCACGACCCGATACGGGTCCTCGCCGTCCACCCAATCTGCAACGGCGAGGCCGAGTTCGGCCACCGCGGACTCCTTGAGCGCGGCCAGTTCGAGCCGCGGCACCACCACCGTCGGCGTGCCACCGGCGGGCAGCACCAGCGCCGTGAGCCGCTCGAAGGTCTGCGCCCGCGAACCGATGAGGTAGCGCAGGTCGTATCCGGGGGTGATCACCAGGCCCGCCAGCCCCGCCGCCCCGGCGCCGGCGGCGGCGTCGCGCAGCCGGCGGGCGTACACGTCGCTGCTGAACCGGCTCGAAGTCATGGCAGCGAGGCTAATCCCAGTCCGGATAGCAGGCGATCTCGATCAGGTTGCCGTCCGGGTCGCGGCAGTAATGCGACGTCATCGGGCCCAGCGCGCCGATCTTTCGCACGGGTCCGTCCGTGATCTGCACGCCGCACGCCCGCAGATGGGCGCCGATCGCCTCCGCGCTCGCCTCGGCGACGAAGCACAGGTCCAGGGAGCCTGGCTCATCAACGGCGGCCGTCTCCCAGTTCGGCGCGCCGGTGGGCCTGACGTTGATCTTCTGCTCACCGAACGTCAGCGCCAGGCGTCCGTCGCCGAAGATCTCGCGCCGCATCCCCAGCACGCGGGCATACCAGTCCGCGGTGGCCCCGACGTCGCGGCAGTTCAGCACCACGTGGTCGATTCGGTCGATGTAAAGCGGCATACCTCAACGGTACTGGCAGGATGACGGCATGCCCGCCCCCCTGCTGCTGCTCGACGGCGCCAGCATGTGGTTCCGCTCCTTCTACGGTGTGCCGTCGTCGATCACCTCGCCCGACGGCCGGCCGGTCAACGCGCTGCGCGGCTTCCTCGACACCGTCGCGGCGCTGATCACGCGGGAACGCCCGACCCGCCTGGTGGTGGCGTTGGACCTCGACTGGCGCCCGCAGTTCCGGGTGGACCTCATCCCGTCGTACAAGGCCCACCGCGTCGCCGAGCCCAACCCCGACGGCGAGCCGGACATCGAAGAGGTTCCCGACGACCTCACCGGCCAGGTCGGCATGATTCTGGAAATGCTCGACGCGTTCGGCATCACCACGGCCGGGGCCGCGGGTTTTGAAGCCGACGACGTGCTCGGCACGCTGGCCGCCGCGGAGCGCCGGGATCACGTCGTCGTCGCCAGTGGAGACCGCGACCTGCTTCAGGTGGTGGCCGACGAACCCGTACCCGTGCGGGTGCTCTACCTCGGCCGCGGCCTGACCAAGGCGACGATATTCGGGCCCGAAGAGGTGGCCGAGCGCTACGGGGTGCCGGTCGGGCGCGCCGGGCCCGCCTACGCGGAACTGGCGCTGCTGCGCGGCGACCCGTCCGACGGGCTGCCCGGCGTCGCGGGCATCGGCCAGAAGACCGCCGCGATGCTGCTGGCGCAGTACGGCTCACTGGACGCCGTATTGTCCGCCGCGCACGACCCGAAGTCCACGCTGCCCAAGGCTTTCCGCCGCAAGCTCCTCGACGCCGAGGACTACATAGCGGTGGCCCGTCCGGTGGTGCGAGTGGCCACCGATTCCCCGGTCAAGCTCTCCACCGGCACCGACACGCTGCCGCTGGCGGCCGCGCATCCGAGGAAGGTGGCCGAGCTGGCGCAGAAGTACGGCGTCGGCTCGTCGATTGGCAGGCTGCAGAAGGCGCTCGACGCGCTGCCCGGCTAGGCCGCTGCATATAACTACACTCTTGCAGATCCCTGTAAGACTACGTACGGTTGCAGCGTGACAGTGACGGAGTTCATGGACGACCCGATTGGCTTCTTCGGCCGGTCGCTGACCCGGATGCACAGCATCCCCCGCGACGAACTGGAAGAACTGCAGCGCCGGGCCATGGCGATCCGCTTCGGCCAACACCGGGAAAGCATCGAGATGGTGCGCAAGCTCGGCGACCGGCTGGGCATCACCGAACTCGGCGAATTCAACGACGTTGTGCCGCTGATGTTTTCCCACACGGCCTTCAAGTCGTATCCGCCCGCGCTGGTCGACAACAAACGGTTCGACCTGATGACCAAGTGGCTCGACAAGCTGACCAGTCACGACCTGTCGAAGGTGGACACCCAGGGCTGCAACAGCATCGACGAGTGGATCGACCGGCTTGACGAGCAGACCCCGCTGGAGGTGATCACCTCCAGCGGGACGACCGGCACGCTGTCCATCATTCCCAAGGACAAGCACGGTGCGCGTGAAGGCATGGAGTTGTGGAAGATCTGCCTGTTCCAGACCTTCGGCAGGGAGCCGACGCAAGCCGAGTTGAACCCCGACGTGGATGTCATCTGGCCGAACTTCGCGAGCGGCAAACTCGGTCATCTGCGGATCGCCGCGATGATCAGGCGAGGATTCACCGGCGGCGACGAGGGCAAGTTCCACCCGCTCTACTCGGGCGCGATCGACACCGACCTGATGTTCCTGGCGTCGAAGATGCGCGCCGCCGCGTCGCGTGGCGAGCTGGACCGGTTGGTCATCGACCCGGCGCTGGCCGCCCGCAAGGACGAGTTCATCGCGATGCAGGCGCACCAGCCCGAGGAACTGGACGCCTTCTTCAAAGAGATCACCGAAGAACTGTGCGGCAAGCGGGTTTTCATGATCGGCACCTCCAGCCTCATGTACGACGTCGCCAGGGCCGGCCTCGAACGCGGAGTGCGCAACGCCTTCGCCAGGGATTCGGTGGTCCTCACCGGCGGGGGACCAAGGGCGTCGTCCTGCCGGAGGGCTACATGGACACCATCGGTGAGTTCCTCGGGGTCGACCGCATCCAGGAGGGCTACGGCTTCTCCGAGCAGAGCGCCTTCCACTGGGCCTGCAGCGAGGGCCGTTACCACGTACAACCGTGGGTCATCCCGTTCGTCCTCGATCCGGACACCAGCGAGCCGCTGCCCCGTAGCGGCGTGCAGACGGGGCGTGCGGCCGTCTACGACGTCCTGCTGAAGGCGCATTGGGGCGCGGTCATTTCCGGTGACGAGGTCACGATCGACTGGGATCTGGCCTGCCCCTGCGGCCAGAGCAGCGTCGCCTTCGAGCACGACATCATCCGCTACAGCGAGAAACGCGGCATCGAGGACGACCGGATCACCTGCGCGGCGACCCACGAGGTCCACGACGAAGCGGTCAACTTCATGAAGGCGTTCGAGTCGTGAGCAGTGCCTACACCGTCCCGTTGTTCCTGCGCGGCGAGGTCATCGCCGACGATCTCGTCTCATTCGGAACTCGCAGCGGCGGTGCGGAATTCTGCTCGCCCGACATGGCCAAGCACGTCGCACGGCTGCCGCTGGGCAGCCCCGCGGAGATGGCGGATCTGTACCGACTGCGCTTCGACGAGATCCTCGACGTGCTGGCGGCGCTCGGCGACGCGCTGGTGTTCGAGCGCAACGCGCACCTGCAAGAGGCCTACGAGGCAGCCCTTCTGGCCAATCCGCTGCCGGCGCAGATGCTCAGGAACAGTTATGAGATCCTGCGGCCGCTGTTCGCCCGTGACAACGTCGTCGAAATCGCCGACAGCCAGGTCGGCCTCGACTACCTGAACGGTTGGGTCACCCACGAGCTGCTGGACGGACGCGAACTGCGGGTGCGCGCGTTCGGGTCGCGGGTGCTGCACATCCCGGCCGGCAACGGCGGCCTGGTGTCGGCGGTCACCATCCTGCGGTCGGTGATCACCCGAAGCGACATGATCATCAAGGCGCCGTCGAACGATCCGCTCACCGCGGTCGCGATCGCCCGCACTCTGGCCGACATCGCGCCGGGCCATCCCCTCACCAAGCATCTGGCGGTGGCCTACTGGAAGGGCGGTGATGTCGCCGTCGAGGAGGCGCTCTATCGGCCCGAGCACGTCGAAAAGATCGTGGCCTGGGGTGGATTGGCGGCAGTCAAACACGTCACCCGCTACATCCGGCCCGGGTTGGAGTTGATCACGCTCGACCCGAAGCGCAGCGCGACCATCATCGGATCGGAGGCGTTCGCCGACGAGAGCACCATGCGAGAAGTGGCACGACGGGCCGCCGCCGACATCGGCGTCGCCAACCAGGAAGGCTGCGCGAACGCGCGCGTCATCTACGTGCTCAGCGGCACCGACGCCGCCGGCCTGGACAACGCCAACCGGCTGGGGGAAATGATCTATCAGGAACTCGTCGCGCTTCCCCCGTTCATCAGCACTGCGCCGCGGTATCCCAGCCGCGACCTCTACGAGCACGTCGAGGCGTCCCGGATGACCGAGGACTGGTACCGGGTCATCGGCGGCGAGTCGCGCGAGGGGGCGATCATCGTCTCGCAGTTCGACCAGGCGGTCGACTACTCGCCGATGCTCTCGGGCCGGGTCGCCAACCTCGTCCCCGTCTACAGCGTCGAGGCGGTCACCGCGGCGGTGACCGCCTACACCCAGACAGTCGGCGTCTATCCGGAATCGCTGAAGCGGTCGTTGCGAGACACGCTGGCGCTCTTCGGGGCACAGCGCCTCACCAGCCTCGGCTACGCGTGCAGTGTGGCGGTCGCCATGCCCCAGGATGCGATCGAGCCGATCCGCCGGATGTGCAAGTGGGTCGTCGACGAGGAGTGCGATCCCGGCGTGGTGGTCCCGCTGTGGCGCCTCGCGGGCACGTGATGAGCACCGCGCTGCAGGTTGTCGACGGGGTCGACCTGTCCGGCAGGACGTGTGTGATCACCGGTGCCTCTTCGGGTCTGGGGCGTGAGTCGGCCCGGGCGCTGGCCGCCGCCGGCGCGCATGTCGTCCTCGCGGCGCGCAACCGGGAATCACTGGCCGAGGCACGGACGTGGATTGACAACCAGGTTCGCGGCGCCCGCACGTCGGCGTTGGTGCTCGACTTGACTTCGCTGGCGAGCGTGCGCGCCGCCGCGGCCGCGATCTGCGACGAGTTCCCCGCGATCCATGTGCTGATGAACAACGCCGGTGTGATGTTCACGCCGTTCGGCCGGACCAGCGACGGCTTCGAAATGCATTTCGGCACAAACCACCTCGGCCACTTCGAGTTGACTCGGCTGCTCATGGGACGTTTGATCGCCGCGAACGGGGCACGTGTGGTGATCCTCTCCTCCGGCGGCCACCTGATGGGTGATGTCGACTTCGACGACCCGAACTGGGAAACACGCGAATACGACAAGTTCGTCGCCTACGGCGCGTCCAAGACCGCGAACATCCTGCACATGGTCGAGCTCGACCGTCGCCTGCGGGACTGCGGGGTCCGCGCGTACGCCGTGCATCCGGGTACCGTCGCCACGTCGTTGGCGCGTCACATGACCCGCGACGACTTCGCGACGCTGAGGAGCCTCGCGCCCCGCGGCACCCGCGCGAGCGAACCGCCCGACTTCCGCCGCGACTTCCTGCTGCCCGAGCAAGGCGCGGCCACCCAGGTGTGGGCGTCGGTGAGCGAGCAACTGGCCGACGCCGGATCGGTGTACCTCGAGAACTGCCGGATCAGCGATGCCGTCGCGCCGTATGCGCTCGACGAGGCGCGGGCGGGTCGCCTATGGGAGCTTTCGGACCGCCTGTGCGGGGGTATTGCATGAGACTGCATCCAGGCATAGAACTGTAATCCTGCAGCGCATACACTTCAGCCATGAATCGGGCCGATCGCCGCAAGCGCGAAGTCAGGGAACGCATCCTTGCGGCCGCGTTCGAGCTGTTCCTGCAGCAAGGCGTCGCCGCGACGACGATCGAAGACATCTGCGAGCGTGCCGACGTGGCCAACCGCACGTTCTTCAACCATTTCGCGAACCGTGGCGACATGGTCCGGTCCCTGGCCGAGCGGCGGCTGGTCAACCTGCACGACGTGGTCTTCGCGCGGGCGAGCGAACCGATCCCCGACCGGCTGATCGGCGTCTTCGACGACATCGGCAAGGCGCTGGCGAAATCCGGCGACACCTACCGCGAGCTGATCGGCGAGATGCTGGCGACCTCCGGCTACGGCGTGCAACGCGGCTTCGTTCTACACGACACCTTCGTCGAACTGGTGAAAGAGGGCGTCGCCCGCGGCGAGGTCGGCGCCAGCCACGACCCCCAAACATTGGCCGACCTGATCGTGAGCGCGCTCTCCACCGGCATCCTGAACTGGGCGACCGAGCCCACCTATTCGCTGAAGGCGAACCTGCACGACCTGGCGGTCGCGCTGGCCGACCTGCTCAGGGCCTGACTACTTGGGCCGGCCGACCTCGTAGGTGCCGTTGTCGTCCTGGAACGTCACCGTCACCTGCCGCTTGGTCCCGTCGATGCTGACCTCGCAGTTGAAGCTGTCCCCCTTCTTGACGGTCGGGTTCTGGCCGTTGTTGCACTTCACGTCCTTGACGTTCTTGGCGCCGTACCCGTTGGTCTCGTCGGTGAGGACTTGCTGCACCCCGGCCTGGGCCTTGTTGACGTCGAGCTTCGTCGTGACGAAGAAACCCGGCTTCCAGAAACCGAGCACCAGCACCACGGCGATGATGATCGCGGCCAACACGCCGACGATCCCGCCGATGACCGCCAGCGACCTCTTGGATCCCTGCTCGGCACCCGTGGGCTGGCCGTACGGGGGGTACTGCCCGTACTGGCCCGGCTGACCGAACTGTCCGGGCGGCTGGCCGTACTCGGGCTGCTGGCCGTACTCGGGCTGCTGGCGGTACTCGGGTGCCTGCCCGAACTGTCCCGGCTGCGCGTACTGGCCCGGCGGCCCGTACTGAGGCACCTGCCCGAACTGATCGGTGGCCGGGTACTGCTGCGGAGCCGCATACGGCGGCGTCGACGGCGGCTGGTAGGGCGGATACTGCTGCTGGGTGTACGCCGGTTGCTGCCAGGCGTCCTGGCCGGCGTGCTGCTCCGACGACCCCGAAGGCTGCTCCTGACCTTCAGCAGGCTGGCCCGACGGCGGCGATGCCCACTGCTGGTTCGGGTCAGGTCCCTGCGGTTCGGTCATCGTGTCTCCATTTCGTCCGGTCTGTCGGCTGCCACCTTACCCGCCATCAACTGCGACGACGCCGCGGCGAACGTCGTCGATCGCGCGTCTTGCGGCGGTGCGCAGCGCCTTCTCGGCGGCGGCATCGCGGACCTGGTCGAGCAGATCGATCACCTGTCGGCACCACCGCACGAAATCGCCGGCCTGAAGTGGGCTTCCGCTTCCGGTGGCGTCGGATGCCGCCAACGCCGCCGTGAGATCCCCCGTAGTCGCCCAGCGGTAGATCGCGATGACGAACCCCTCGTCGGGTTCGCGGCTCGGGCTGATCCGGTGCCTCTGCTCGTCGGCCCGCATCTGTCCGGACAGCCGTGCCGTTTTGGCCAGCGCCCGCCGCAGCGGAACCGTCGGCACCTCGGGCGGCGCCGGAGACGCGGGCCCGTCGCCGCCGCGTGACTCATAGACAACGGCGGAGACCACCGCGGCCAGTTCGGCCGGGCTCAAACCCGTCCACGCCCCGCTGCGCAGGCATTCGGCGACCAACAGATCGCTCTCGGAGTAGATCCGCGCGAGCAGCCGCCCGTCATCGGTGACCGTGGGCGATCCGTCCGCGCCGGTCTTGATGAAATCCCGCTCGGTCAGCAGCCCCACGATGCGGTCGAACGTGCGCGCCAGCGAGTTCGTCGCCGCGGCCACCTTGCGGCGCAACTGCTCGTTCTCGCGCTCGATACGCAGGTACCGCTCGGCCAGCCGCATCCTGGCCTCCCGGTCGGCGATCCGAAGAGCGGGGTGGCGCCGCAACTGCTCACGGAGCGAGAGCAGTTCGGGATCGGCGTCGGGCTCTCCGCCGCGACCCGAGCGGGTGGGCACAGCCAGTCCGGCGGCCGCCGACCGCAACGCCGACGCGACGTCGCGTCGAACCCGCGGCTGACGGTGCTCGACACGCTTGGGCAGCGTCATCGAGCCGAGCGGCGGCGGCGCGCCTGAGTAGTCCGCCGACGAGATACGCCCGGCCCAGCGGTTTTCGGTCAGCACCAGCGGCCGCGGCTCGGCCGAGTCGCGGTCGGGTTCGAGCACCACGGCCAGGCCGCCGCGCCGGCCGTGGGTGATCGAGATGATGTCGCCGCGGCGCAGCGCCGCCAGCGCGTCGTTGGCGGCCTTGCGACGCTGCAGCCGCGACGAGCGGGCCTGGGCGCGTTCAAGCTCCGTGATCTTCGCGCGCAGCCGCGCATAGTCGAGGATCACATCCGCGTCATCGCCGAGTTCGGCCCGGATCTGGGCCAGCAGCTGTTCGCCGCGGGTGATGCCGCGGACCAGGCCCACCACCGACCGATCCGCCTGGTACTGCGCGAACGAACGTTCCAGCAGGCGGTGGGCCTGTTCCGGGCCCATCCGCTGAACCAGGTTGATCGTCATGTTGTAGGTCGGCGAGAACGAGCTGCGCAGCGGGAACGTGCGGGTGGAGGCAAGCCCGGCCACCTCGACCGGATCGGCGTCCGGGTGCCAGACCACGACCGCGTGGCCCTCGACGTCGATGCCGCGCCGGCCCGCCCGGCCGGTCAGCTGGGTGTATTCCCCCGGCGTCAGCTTGACGTGCTGTTCGCCGTTGAACTTCACCAGCCGCTCCAACACCACCGTGCGGGCCGGCATGTTGATGCCCAGCGCCAGCGTCTCGGTCGCGAACACCGCCTTGACGAGCCCGGCGGTGAACAGCTCCTCGACGGTGTGCCGGAAGATCGGCAGCATGCCGGCGTGGTGGGCGGCCAGGCCGCGAAGGAGGCCTTCGCGCCACTCGTGGTAGCCGAGCACCGCCAGGTCCGGTTCGGGCAACTCGGCGGTGCGCCGGTCGATGACCTCGGCGATGCGCTCGCGTTCCTGCTCGTCGGTCATCCTCAGCGGCGAGCGCAGGCACTGCGCGACCGCCGCGTCGCAGCCCGCACGGGAGAACACGAACGTGATCGCGGGCAGCAGAGCGTCGGCGTCGAGCAGCCTGACCACCTCCGGCCGCGACGGCGCACGGAACAGGCTCGACCCCGGGTTGCGGCCGCGGCCGCGCGGCCGCCAGTCGGCCAGCCGGTCGGCCTCGCGGCGGTTCGCGATGTGGCGCAGCAGCGCCGGGTTGACCTGTGTGCCACGACCGGCGTCGTCGGGGCCGCCGCCACCCGAGTAGTCGAACAGGTCGAACAGCCGCTTGCCGACCAGCATGTGCTGCCACAGCGGCACCGGCCGGTGCTCGGACACGACCACCGTGGTGTCACCCCGCACCGCCTGGATCCAGCCGCCGAACTCCTCGGCGTTGCTGACGGTCGCCGAGAGGCTGACAAGCCGGACCTCCTCCGGCAGGTTCAGGATCACCTCTTCCCACACGGCGCCGCGCATCCGGTCGGCCAGGAAGTGCACCTCGTCCATCACGACGTACGAAAGGCCTTCCAGCGTAGGCGAATCCGCGTACAACATGTTGCGCAGCACTTCCGTGGTCATCACCACGACAGGCGCGTCGCCGTTGATCGAGACGTCGCCGGTGAGCAAGCCGATCCGCTCGGGGCCGTAGCGGCCGACCAGGTCGTTGTGCTTCTGGTTGCTCAACGCCTTGATCGGGGTCGTGTAGAAGCACTTTCGGCCGGCGGCCAGCGCCAGGTGAACGGCGAACTCCCCGACCACCGTCTTGCCCGCACCCGTCGGCGCGCAGACCAGCACACCGTGCCCGCGTTCCAGCGCCTCGCACGCCTCCCGCTGGAACGGGTCGAGGTCGAAGGGCAGCAGCGCGGCAAACTGCGCCAGTCCGCCCCCGCAGACCGGAGGTACCCGCGCGCCGGCTGTCTCCGTACCGCTCACCGCTTACCTAAACGTCGTCGGGTGGCACGACCCCCGACGGCGACGGAACCGCCGAGGGCGCCTCGATCGGCGAGGCCTGGTCGTCGGGCAGGGCCGCGAGCGCGGCCGCTTCCCGCTTGGCCTTGCGCCTGTCGTGCAGCCGCGCCACCTGGATCGAAAGCTCCAGCAGAAGACTCAGCGCGAGGCCGAGCGCGACCATCGAAAACGGGTCGGAGCCCGGCGTGGCGATCGCGGCGAACACGAACAACGCGAAGATCAGCCCGCGCCGCCAGCTCTTCAGTCGCGCGTAGCTCAGCGCACCGACGAGGTTGAGCATCACGATCAGCAGCGGGAACTCGAAGCTCACGCCGAAAACCAGCAGCAGGTTGATCAAGAACCCGAAATACCTGTCGCCGGACAGCGCGGTGACCTGGACGTCGCTTCCGACCGTCAGCAGGAAGTGCAGCGCCTTGGACAGCACGACGTAGGCCAGCAACGCCCCGGCCACGAACAGCACTGCCGCACAGGTGACGAACAGCGTCGCAAAGCGCCGCTCGTTCTTGTACAGCCCGGGCGTGATGAACGCCCACAGCTCGTACAGCCAGACCGGGCAGGCCAGCACGATGCCGGCGGTCATGCCTACCTTGAGCCGCAGCATGAACTGGTCGAACGGCGCCGTCGCCAGGAGCCGGCAGCTGCCGTCGGCGCTGATCTGCGCCCGGGCGGAAGCCGGCAGCGAGCAGTACGGGTGGCGCAACCAGTCACCGAGGCTTTCCAGACCGAACAGGCCGTGGCTGTACCAGACGAACCCGATGATCGTCGTGAGCCCGACGGCCGCGAGCGAGACCAGCAGGCGCGCGCGAAGCTCGCGGATGTGTTCGACGAGCGACATCGTCCCGTCGGGATTGGTTCGGCTGCGGCGGCGACGGGGATCGAGCCGACGCAGAAAACCGGGTGTTTTCACGGGCGGTGTTCAGTTGCGCCGCGCCAGACGGCGGGACGTGGAGGGTGCGGGATCAGGCCGGTTTGGCGTCGGTGTGATTCTCCTCGGGGGCCGGAGGCGCGGGGTTCTCGACGCGCTCGGACTGCACGGGAGTGGCAGGCGGCGGCGCGGGTTGCGACTTGCCCTCGTTTTGCAGCTCGCGGACCTCGGACTTGAAAATTCGCAGCGACTTGCCCAGCGAGCGGGCCGCGTCGGGGAGCTTCTTGGAACCGAACAACACGATCACCACGACGGCGATGATCGCCCAGTGCCAGGGACTGAGACTGCCCATTTCGTTACCTCCAGACGTCGCCTCGATGCTACCGCAGCGTCGCGGCGTCGTAGGCCTGCAGAGCCGCCGCGGCGCCGCGGCGCACCCGGCCGGCCAGCGACTGCGGCGCCAGCACCTGCACCGAGGATCCGAAGCCGAGCACCAGCCGTGCCATCCATTCCTCCGACGCGTAGGTCATCGCGGCCTCGCACGATCCGTCGGGCAGCTCGGCGAGCACCCGCATCGGGTAGTAGTCGAACATCCACGACGCCTCGGGTGCGACGCGCAGCGTCGCCGCCGGCAGCGACGGGTCGGCGTCGAACAGCGACGTGTGCGGGCCCTCCTGCACGGCGGGAGGCGGCGGCGCTGACGGCTCGTCGAGCACCCGCGCTTCGTCGATCCGGTCGAACCGGAACAGCCGCACCCCTTCGGCGGCGCGGCACCAGGCCTCCAGATAGCTCTGGTCGCCGACGAGCACGATCCGGATCGGGTCGATCACCCGATGCGACGACGTGTCCCGCGACGCGGAGTAGTACTGGATCTCCAGCGCGCGGCGCCTGCGTACCGCGTCGCGAACGGCCGCCGCCGACGGGCTTTCGGCGGCCGCCGCGGCGGCGGGCATCGTCGCGTGGCCCGCCGCTCCGGCCGCCGACTCGATCTTGGCGATCGCGCTGCGGGCGGCCTCTGGATCGACCATGCCCGGCACCTCGACCAGCGCCCTGAGCGCCACCAGCAGCGCCGTCGCCTCCGGGGACGTCAGCCGCAGCGGCCGGTCCATGCCCGCCGAAAACGTCACCTCGATGCTGTCCTCCGAGAACGACAGGTCGATCAGGTCGCCGGGGCCGTAGCCCGGCAGCCCGCACATCCACAGCTGGTTCAGGTCGTCCATCAACTGCTTGGTGGTGACGCCGAGGTCGGCGGCCGCCTCGGCGGCGCTGATCCCGGGGTTGGCCTGGAAGTACGGCACCATGTTGAGCAGCCTGGCCAGCCTCGTCTGCAATTGGCTCATCCCGGCACCTGCCCGGCCTGGGCGCGCAGCCGCGCCAGCACCTCGTCGCGCAGCGACTCGGGCTCCAGCACCACCGCGTCGGGCCCGTAGCCGGCGACCTCGCGCGCCAGCCGGTCGAGCGAACCGATGTCGATCGCCAGCACGTCGCCGTCCCGCCCGCCCCGCGCCGCGTGGCCGACGACCGCAGCCGCGCGCCGCAGCGCGGTCGCCCGGTCGGCGGCGACCCAGATCCGGGCCTCGACACCGGTCGGCGCCTCGCCGACGGCATGAGCGACAATCTGCCGCAGGTCGATGCCGTCGGGCTTGCCGACCGTGCCGGCGGAACCGATCGCCGTCACCCCGGCCCCGATCCGCGACAACCGGAAGGTGCGGACCGCGTCGCGGTCGCGGTCGCGGCCGACGAGATACCAGCGGCCGCGGTCGGTGACCACGCCCCACGGCTCGACGGTCCGCGTGGTGTACGGCTCGGCGCGCGACGAGCGGTGCTGGAACTGCACGGCCTGCCCGGAATTAATGGCGGACAACAAGATTGGAAGCACGGACTCCGATCCGCGGATGCCCGGCAGCGCCGATGCCGACGTGATCGCGACGCTGTCGGGCGCGTCGACGTCGACCCCGGCGGCCCGCAGCTTCAGCAGCGCGCCCTGGGTGGCGGTGATCAGCTCCGGCGACTGCCAGAGCTGGGTGGCCACCGCCACGGCGGCCGCCTCGTCGGCGGTCAGCTCGATCTGGGGCAGCGAGTACGCATCGCGCTTGATCCGATAGCCCTCACTGGAGTCCAGCCGTGACACCCTGCCGGTCTCCAGCGGGATGCCGAGGTCCCGCAGCTCGTTCTTGTCGCGCTCGAACATGCGTGCGAACGCGTCGTCGCTGGCATTGTCGGCGTAGCCGTAGACCGTCTCGCGGATCCGCTCGGCGGTGATGTAGTTGCGGGTGGACAGCAGCGCGATGACGAGGTTCATCAGCCGCTCGACTTTGGAGATCCCCACGCGTCCCAGCGTAAATCCGACTGCCCGACTTACATGCTCGCGATGAGCCGCTTGACCCGCTCGTCGACCGCCCGAAACGGGTCCTTGCACAGCACGGTCCGCTGCGCCTGGTCATTGAGCTTGAGATGCACCCAGTCGACGGTGAAGTCACGGCCAGCTTCCTGCGCGGCGCTGATGAACTCGCCGCGCAGCTTGGCCCGGGTGGTCTGCGGCGGGGTGTCGACGGCCTCTTCGATCTCCTCGTCGGTGGTGACCCGCGCGGCCAGGCCCTTGCGCTGCAGCAGGTCGAACACGCCGCGGCCGCGCTTGATGTCGTGGTAGGCCAGGTCGAGCTGGGAGATCTTCGGGTCGGACAGCTCAAGGTTGTTGCGGTCCTGGTAGCGCTGGAACAGCTTGCGCTTGATCACCCAGTCGATCTCGGTGTCTACCTTGGCGAAGTCCTGGCTCTCGACCGCGTCCAGTTGGCGCCCCCACAGGTCGACGACCTGCTCGATCTGCGCGTTGGGTTCGCGCGTCTGCAGGTGTTCGACCGCGCGCGAGTAGTACTCCCGCTGGATGTCGAGCGCGCTGGCCTGCCTGCCGCCGGCCAGCCGGACCGGACGCCGGCCGGTCAGGTCGTGGCTGACCTCGCGGATCGCGCGGATCGGGTTGTCCAGCGAGAAGTCGCGGAACGCCACGCCGGACTCGATCATCTCCAGCACCAGCGCGGCGGTGCCCACCTTGAGCATCGTGGTGATTTCGCACATGTTGGAGTCGCCGACGATGACGTGCAGCCGGCGATATTTCTCGGCGTCGGCGTGCGGCTCGTCGCGGGTGTTGATGATCGGCCGGCTACGGGTGGTGGCCGACGACACACCCTCCCAGATGTGCTCGGCGCGCTGGCTCAGGCAGAACGTCGCCGCCTTCGGGGTTTGCAGAACCTTGCCCGCACCGCAGATCAGCTGCCGGGTGACCAGGAACGGCAGCAGCACATCGGAGATCCTGGAGAATTCGCCGGCCCGCACGATGAGGTAGTTCTCATGGCAGCCGTACGAGTTGCCGGCCGAGTCGGTGTTGTTCTTGAACAGGTAGATGTCCCCGCCGATGCCCTCGTCGGCCAGGCGCTGCTCGGCGTCGATCAGCAGATCCTCGAGGACCCGCTCGCCCGCGCGGTCGTGGGTGACCAGCTGCACCAGGCTGTCGCACTCGGCGGTGGCGTACTCGGGGTGGGATCCGACGTCGAGGTAGAGCCGGGCGCCGTTGCGGAGGAAAACGTTGGAACTGCGGCCCCACGACACCACCCGCCGGAAGAGATAGCGCGCGACCTCGTCCGGAGACAGGCGACGGTGCCCGTGGAACGTGCAGGTGACACCGAATTCGGTCTCGATGCCCATGATTCGCCGCTGCACCCAATCGAGCGTACTGGTTACCTCGGCGACACGCGTTCAACACGGCCGCGGAGCGTTGTCCCGACCCAGGATTTTCAGGCATGCCCGCGGCGGAGATCGGGAAAGCCGGCGCGATCGGCTCGTTGAACGACGGCGTGGAGATCGCGAACGCTGCAGCCCGGCCAGGTGGTCGCGGCGTCGATCTCGCCGCCCTAATTCGAGCTGTACGAGGCTGCGTGTCGCCTGACCCACCAGGGGCTGACAACGCCGGCCACCGAATCACGGCACCCCGGAACGTTATCTATCAGGACTGCTGCGGCAGCAGCGATTCCAGCGCCGAACCCGTGATGCGGCGGAACGCGCGACGAGGCCGGTTCTGATCGAGGATCGCCACCTCGAGCGTCGGGGCGCCCAGCGTCCGCGGCTCGGAAGAACCGGATCCGTTGCCGGTGCCCGCCTCCAGCGCCTTCACCGCAATCCGTACCGCGTCCCCCAGGGCGGCGTTCTCGGCGTAAGACTCCTTCAACGCGGCCGTGATCGGCTCGGTTGTCCCGCCCATCACCACATAGTGTGGCTCGTCATTGATCGACCCGTCGTAGGTGATGCGGTACAGCTCGGGCGGTTTGGTCTCGCCGAAGTGCGCAACCTCGGCAACGCACAGCTCGACCTCGTACGGCTTGGCCTGCTCGGTGAAGATCGTGCCGAGCGTCTGCGCGTACACGTTGGCCAGCTGGCGGCCCGTCACGTCGCGGCGATCATAGGCGTATCCGCGGGTGTCGGCGAACTGAATACCGCCGCGGCGCAGGTTGTCGAACTCATTGAACCGGCCCACCGCGGCGAAGCCGACGCGGTCGTAGAGTTCGCTGACCTTCTGCAGCGATCGCGACGGATTCTCGGCGACGAACACCACGCCATCGGCATAGGCGAGGGCCAGCACGCTGCGGCCCCTGGCGATGCCTTTGCGGGCGAGCTCGGAACGCTCGCGCATCGCCTGCTCGGGCGAGATGAAGTACGGGAATGTCACGGGCCGCCCCGGGCATCAGTCGGCTCGGCGAAGTCGGGCCGCAAAGTCTTTGCGCGCGAACGATTTTCGATGACCTGGCGGGCAAATTCGGCGATGCGAGCCTCGGGCACCTCGACGGCACCCTCGGCGCTGATCATGACCGCCGTCGGGTAGATGCCGCGCACCAGATCGGGCCCACCGGTTGCCGAGTCGTCATCGGCGGCGTCGTAGAGGCTCTCCACGGCCACCCGCAGCGCCGAGTCGCCGTCCACGACCTGCGGATACAACTTCTTGATCGACGACCTGGCGAACACCGACCCCGAGCCCACCGACTGGTAGCCCTCCTCCTCGATGTTCCAGCCGCCTGCCGCGTCGAACGAGACGATGCGCCCGGCCCGTATCGGGTCCTTGTCGTCGACGTCGTAACCGGCCAGCAGCGGAAGCGCCACCAGGCCCTGCATCGCCGCGCCCAGATTTCCGCGCACCATGATCGCCAACCGGTTGACCTTGCCCGCGAACGTCAGCGGCACGCCTTCCAGCTTTTCGTAGTGCTCCAGCTCGACCGCGTACAGCCGGGCGAACTCGACTGCGACCGCGGCGGTGCCCGCGATGCCGGTCGCGGTGTAGTCGTCGGTGATGTAGACCTTCTTGACGTCGCGGCTGGCGATGACGTTGCCCTGCGTGGCACGGCGATCCCCGGCGATGATCACGCCGCCGGGATAGTTCAACGCCACGATCGTGGTGCCGTGCGCCAGCTGCGCGCCCGCGGGCGCGTCGCCGGGCGCTCCGGCGGGCAGCAGTTCGGGCGCCTGCCGGCGCAGATATTCAGAAAAGGACGACAAGTCCAGCGGTACGGAGGGTGCTCCGGAGAGGGGTTTGGGTAAAGCCAGCTGCTCGCGGTGCGGCCAGGTCACTGTCCGCCCTTTTGGACGTACGCGCGCACGAAATCCTCGGCATTCTCTTCGAGCACGTCGTCGATCTCGTCCAGCAGGTCGTCGGTTTCCTCGGTCAGCTTGTCGCGACGCTCCTGCCCGGCAGCCGTGCTGCCGGTGAGGTCGTCGTCCTCGCCGCCACCACCGCCACGCTTGGTCTGCTCCTGAGCCATCGCTGCCTCCTGCGTTGTCATCGGTGGGCTCGTAAAGTGCCCACCGGTTACTCCACACTACCGGTCAACGACGAAATTGCCTGGCATAGCTCACGTGGTGAGCTGCTCCACAAGGTCTGCGGCCGAGTCCACCGAGTCCAGCAGAGCCCCCACATGGGCCTTGCTGCCGCGCAACGGCTCCAGGGTCGGAATCCTGACGAGCGAATCGCCGCCGAGGTCGAAGATGACCGAATCCCAGCTGGCGGCCGCGATGTCGGCGCCGAAGCGGCGCAGGCACTCGCCGCGGAAGTACGCGCGGGTGTCGGTGGGCGGGTTGTCGACCGCGTCGAGCACCTGCTGCTCGGTGATCAGCCGCCTCATCGATCCCCTGGCGACCAGCCGGTTGTACAGGCCCTTGTCGAGCCGCACGTCGGAGTACTGCAGGTCGACCAGGTGCAGCCGCGGCGCCGACCAGGCCAGGTTCTCCCGGTGCCGGAACCCGTCGAGCAGCCGCAGCTTGGCGGGCCAGTCCAGCAGCTCGGCGCAGTCCATCGGGTCGCGTTCCAGCAGGTCGAGGATGTGCGCCCAGCTCTCGACGATGTCGTTCGCCCGCGGGTCGCGATCCCGGCTGTCCACCAGCTTGGCCACCCGGTCCAGGTAGATGCGCTGCAACGCCAACGCGGTCAGCTCGCGGCCGTCGGCCAGCGCGACCGTGGCCCGCAGCGACGGGTCGCGGCTGATCACGTGCACCGCGTGCACCGGCCGGGCCAGCGCCAGGTCGGACAGGTCGATGCCGTCCTCGATCAGGTCGAGGACCAGCGACGTGCTGCCGAGCTTCAGGTACGTCGACGTCTCCGCCAGGTTCGCGTCGCCGATGATCACGTGCAGCCGTCGGTACTTGTCGGCGTCTGCGTGCGGCTCGTCGCGGGTGTTGATGATGCCGCGCTTGAGCGTGGTCTCCAACCCGACCTCGACCTCGATGTAGTCGGCCCGCTGGGACAGCTGAAACCCCGGCTCGTCGCCGGCCGGGCCGATCCCGACGCGACCCGACCCGGTGACGACCTGCCGGGACACCAGAAAAGGGGTCAGCCCGGCGATGACCGCCGAGAACGGGGTTTGCCGCGACATCAGGTAGTTCTCGTGCGAGCCGTACGATGCGCCCTTGCCGTCGACATTGTTCTTGTACAGCTGAAGCTTGGCGGCGCCGGGCACGCTCGCGACGTGCCGGGCCGCTGCCTCCATCACCCGCTCGCCGGCCTTGTCCCAGATCACCGCGTCCAGCGGATCGGTGCACTCCGGCGCCGAATATTCCGGGTGGGCGTGGTCGACGTACAGACGGGCCCCATTGGTCAGGATCATGTTCGCCGCGCCCACCTCGTCGGCGTCGACCACCGGCGGCGGCCCAGCCGACCGGCTGAGGTCGAAACCGCGCGCGTCGCGCAGCGGTGACTCGACCTCGTAGTCCCACCGGGTGCGCTTGGCGCGCTGAATGCCCGCTGCGGCGGCGTACGCGAGCACGGCCTGCGTCGACGTCAGGATCGGATTCGCGGTCGGGTCGGACGGCGATGAAATGCCGTACTCAACCTCGGTGCCGATAATCCGTTGCATGCGATCAGCGTAGGCGACGCGCCGAATAGGCTACCGGCGTGGCATCGTCCGTTGCCGCTCGCCGAGCCGCCGAGCGCTGGTTCCTCGACCACGGTCTTCCGTCGGTGCTCACGCCACGGGCGCGGCTGCGGGCGGTGTGGCCGCGCTCGGCCCCCGCGCTCGCCGGTTTCGCCACCCTCCCGGCCTGCTGGCTACCGATCTACCTGCTCACCGGTCAGACCCGCGTCGACATCGTGGGTGTGCCGACGGCGGCGGAATGGATCGTTCTGGCGATCGTGGTGCTCGCACTGCCACTGGCCGCGCTCGTCGGCTGGCTCGTCGCGCGCCTGGCCGGCAACCGGGCGCAGGCCGTCGCGTCGACCGTCGCGGTGGCGGTGGCCTTCGCGGTCGTGGCCATCGACGGCGACGCGCTCAACCTGGCCGCCATCGCCGTCGTGGTCGTGCTGGTGCTGGCGCTGACCGCGACGGGTGTCGGCTCGGTGCTCGGCTGGGCGATGCGGCTCACGCTGTCGCAAATCGCCGCCGCCGGCACCCTGCTGATCCGCGCCCTGCCGGTGGTGTTGCTGACCTTTCTGGTGTTCTTCAACTCCCCGGTGTGGCTCATGGCAGCGACGGTCAGCCGCCGCCGGCTATGGCTGGCGCTGTTGTTTCTCGGCGCGATCGCCGCGGCGTTCGTGATATCCGGCACCCTCAACCGAGCCAGGCCGATCATGAACTCGGCGGGCGCCACAGACGACCCTCCGGCAGGGTTGACCGCCACTCCGTTCGAGGCGATGCCGGCCGCACCGGCTACCGACCCGTTGAGCCGCACCGAGCGGCTCAACGTGCTGTTCGTACTCGTCGCGTCGCAGCTCGCGCAGATCCTGATGGTCGCCGCCGTGACCGCCGCACTCTTCCTGGTGCTGGGCCTGATCCTGCTCAGTCCAAAACTGCTGGCCGCGTGGACCCGCGACGGCTCGCCCGACGGAACGGTGCTCGGGATGACAATCCCGGTGCCGCAGGCCTTGATTCAGATCACGCTGTTTCTCGGCGGGTTGACGTTCATGTACATCAGCGCGCGGGCAGTCGGTGACGGTGAATACCGGTCGCGGTTCGTCGATCCGCTGATCGACGACCTGAAGCTGACTCTGCTGGCACGAAACCGCTACCGCCGCAGCGCGGCGACTGACGGCCCGGCGTGAACAGCGCAGTGTGATCTAGGCAACACTGCGGTCTTTGCGGAGGAGCCTGCGATGCCGGCCCCGTCCTGCTTCCGGGGCAGGTGTTGCGCAAGCAGATCCTGTCGTTCATCCGCAACCTCGACACCTTCGAAATCCACGGCTGCAAACCCGACTGCGGCTACCGCGTCTACACCGACAAAGCCATCGAGATCACCGAGGCGAGTGCGTTGCGGTCCAACGGCCACCGCTCCGACCGACCGATCGCGGCGGGGGGCTAGCGTGTCGGCCGACGCGGTGGCCGGACCGCTTACCGACGTCTTCGGGAAGACGTCACGGCGAAGTGCTTCTCGCCCGAGTGGGCGCCTCCGGTCCCGAGGCCACCGGGTACAACAGCTTCCCCCTCAACGACTGTCCGCAGCAGCTGTGGTCGAAACTCGACGCCGAGGCCATCGCCCGGGATAACGACGCCGCGGCGGCCCTGCTCAACGGGCCCCGCCACTGGCTGACGAGCAGCATCGGGAAAGTCGCTCAGGGCCCGCCGGAGACGAAGACCTTCGGCGGCGTCGAGATGCTCCGGCAGGCCACCGTCCAGCTGTCCGCCATGAACCCGGCGCCGTACACGGTCAACCGGGTCGCACGCAACACCGTCTTCACCTTCGACGCGGGCCAGCCGGTCTTCGAACTCGCCGACCCCGACGGGCAACGCCGGGTCATGCAGACCTGGAGCCGGACCGTGGATTCCAGCCTGTCGCTGGACGACCTGCCGGGCCTCGCCGGCCGACTCTCGCTGCCGGCGGTGGACCTACGCGGCACGCACGCTCACCACGCCGCTGCGGGTCGACACCACGACGGAACGCGCGCACGTGATCCAGGACGACCTGGCCAACAGCTACTCGCTGGAGACCGGCTGACGCGCGGTCCCGCCTACAGGTACTGGCCCAGGTTGGACTCGGTGTCGATCGCGCGCGACGCGCTCGACGACTTGCCGGTGACCAGCGTGCGGATGTAGACGATCCGCTCGCCCTTCTTGCCCGAGATCCGCGCCCAGTCATCGGGATTGGTGGTGTTGGGCAGGTCTTCGTTCTCGGCGAACTCGTCGACGATCGAGTCGAGC
>NZ_DATFYW010000043.1:0-5389 GCF_035314905.1 Mycobacterium sp. | reverse complement strand
CATAGGCGAGTGCTAAGAATGACTTGGCACTCCCGACCGGTGAGTGCTAGGTCGGACCGGTGAGACCGAGCCGCACAGCTCTGGTCGTCCGTCGCGGGCACTGTGCCCGGCCACAGACGTGTGCCATCCCCAATCCGGAGGAATCACTTCGCAATGGCCAAGACAATTGCGTATGACGAGGAGGCCCGTCGTGGCCTCGAGCGGGGCCTGAACAGCCTCGCGGATGCGGTACGGGTGACGTTGGGTCCCAAGGGCCGCAACGTCGTCCTCGAGAAGAAGTGGGGCGCCCCCACGATCACCAACGACGGCGTGTCCATCGCCAAGGAGATCGAGCTGGAGGACCCGTACGAGAAGATCGGCGCCGAGCTGGTCAAGGAGGTCGCCAAGAAGACCGACGACGTCGCCGGCGACGGCACCACCACCGCCACCGTGCTGGCCCAGGCTCTGGTGCGGGAGGGTCTGCGCAACGTGGCCGCCGGTGCCAACCCGCTCGGGCTCAAGCGCGGCATCGACAAGGCCGTGGAGAAGGTGACCGAGACGCTGCTCAAGTCGGCCAAGGAGGTCGAGACCAAGGAGCAGATCGCCGCCACCGCAGGCATTTCCGCGGGAGACCCGTCCATCGGTGAGCTGATCGCCGAGGCGATGGACAAGGTCGGCAACGAGGGTGTCATCACCGTCGAGGAGTCCAACACCTTCGGCCTGCAGCTCGAGCTCACCGAGGGTATGCGCTTCGACAAGGGCTACATATCGGGCTACTTCGTGACCGACCCCGAGCGGCAGGAAGCCGTCCTCGAGGACCCCTACATCCTGCTGGTCTCCTCCAAGGTGTCGACCGTGAAGGACCTGCTGCCGCTGCTGGAGAAGGTGATCCAGGCCGGCAAGCCGCTGCTGATCATCGCCGAGGACGTCGAGGGCGAGGCGCTGTCGACCCTGGTCGTCAACAAGATCCGCGGCACGTTCAAGTCGGTGGCCGTCAAGGCCCCCGGCTTCGGTGACCGCCGCAAGGCGATGCTGCAGGACATGGCGATCCTCACCGGTGGCCAGGTCATCAGCGAAGAGGTCGGCCTGACGCTGGAGAACGCCGACGTCTCGCTGCTCGGCCGGGCGCGCAAGGTCGTCGTGACCCGCGACGAGACGACGATCGTCGAGGGTGCGGGTGATCCCGAGGCCATCGCCGGCCGGGTCGCCCAGATCCGCCAGGAGATCGAGAACAGCGATTCCGACTACGACCGCGAGAAGCTGCAGGAGCGTCTGGCCAAGCTGGCCGGCGGCGTTGCGGTGATCAAGGCCGGCGCCGCCACCGAGGTGGAGCTCAAGGAACGCAAGCACCGCATCGAGGACGCGGTCCGCAACGCGAAGGCGGCCGTCGAGGAGGGCATCGTCGCCGGTGGCGGCGTGGCCCTGCTGCAGGCGGCGCCGTCGCTGGACGAACTGCCGCTGACGGGAGACGAGGCCACGGGCGGCAACATCGTCAAGGTGGCGCTGGAGGCTCCGCTGAAGCAGATCGCGTTCAACGCCGGGCTGGAGCCGGGCGTCGTCGCCGAGAAGGTGCGCAACCTGCCTGCCGGTCATGGGCTGAACGCGGAGACCGGTCAGTACGAGGATCTCCTGGCCGCCGGCGTTGCCGACCCGGTCAAGGTCACGCGTTCGGCGCTGCAGAACGCCGCGTCGATCGCCGGCCTGTTCCTCACAACCGAGGCGGTTGTCGCCGACAAGCCGGAGAAGGAAAAGGCCGCTGTCCCCGGCGCGGGTGACATGGGCGGCATGGACTTCTAGAGTCGCCAACGGCGAGGCCCGGTCTGCTTCGGCAGGCCGGGCCTTCGTCTGTCGGTGGCCGGGTGGGCGGGGCGGAGGCGTCAGGCGGGGACGGGTTGGCGGCCGCGCACCAGCCGGCCCGGCCGCGCGTCGGTCGGTGCGCCGTTCTCAGCGATCACCTGGCCCGACACGATCGTCGCGACATAGCCGTCGGCGGCCTGGTCGAGACGACGACCGCCCGCGGGCAGGTCGTAGGTGACCACTGGGCGGTGCAGCGTCAGCGCGGCATGGTCGATCACGTTGAGGTCGGCTTTGTAGCCCGGCGCAATTCGGCCGCGGTCGCCCAGACCGGCCACTCGGGCCGGTACCGACGTCAGCTGCCGCACCGCTTCGGCCACGCTCATTCGCCCCGACGCGCGGTCACGCGCCCAATGCGCGAGCAGGAACGTGGGATAGCTCGCATCGCAGATCATCCCGTAATGCGCGCCGCCGTCGCCGAGCCCGAGCACCACATCGTCGCGACGCAGCAGCTCCCCGACCGTGTCGAGGGAGTTGTTCTGGTAGTTGCCCATCGCGACGAGCAGCATCGCGTGGCCGTCGTCGTCGAGCAGCCGGTCGTAGGCCTCCTCCATCGGGCTGATGCCCTTGGCCGCCGCCCGGGCCAGGACGCTCTGCGACCGGTCGGGTTCGTAATCCGGCTTCTCCCCGAGCGGGTACATCCACTCCCACATCTGCGCGAGGAACAGCAACGGATTACCCACCGCGACGGGCCTGTCGGCCAGAATCCGGGCCCGCACTTCGGGTTTGCGCATCTCGGCCACCCGCTCGGCCAGCGGGAGACCGGCGATCTCGCGGTAGCTCGGGTAGAGCACGAACGGATTGCCGGACAGCTCCAGGCCGATGACCAGCCCGATCGGGCGGGGGAACATCTGCGCGGTGATGTCGGTGCCCGCCGACGTGAACTTCTCGATCAACGTGAACGCGTCGGGCCAGATCGGATCGCCGGCGTTACCGGTGGCCAAGCTGAACGTCACCGGGAGCCCGGCATCGTGGGCGACCTCGAAGACCTGCTGCAGGACGGACGCGTATCCACCCGCGGGGACGTCAGGCACGAACTGGATCAGCCCGCCGCCGCCGTCGGCGACGCCGCGGGCGATCGCGTCGATCTCTTCCCGCGCGGCGTTGTAGGTGGGGATCTGCTCGCCGCCGGCGGTCTTGTGCAACACGAACCGTGACGACGCGAAACCAAGGGCGCCGGTCTCGATCGCCTCCTTGGCCAGCGCCCGCATCTTCGCGAGATCTACCGGCGTGGCGGGCTCGCGGGCCACTCCCCGCTCGCCCATCACATACACCCGCAGCGGCGAATGCGGCAGATACGCGGCCACGTCGATGTCGCGCCTGCGCGACTCCAACGCGTTCATGTACTCGGGGAAGGTCTCCCAGTCCCACGGCAGGCCGTCGGCCATCACGACGCCCGGGATGTCCTCCACACCAGCCATGACGTCGACGAGCACGTCGTGGTCCTGTTTGCGGCACGGCGCGAAACCGACACCGCAGTTGCCCATCACGGCGGTGGTCACGCCGTGTGCCGACGACGGCGTCATCCGGTCCGACCAGATCGCCTGTCCGTCGTAATGGGTGTGCAGGTCGACGAAGCCGGGTGTCACCAGAAGTCCGGTCGCGTCGATCTGCCGTGCGGCGTCGCCGGAGACCGTCCCGACCGCGGCGACCACGCCGTCCTTGACCGCCACATCGCCGACGTAGGGTTCGCCACCACCACCGTCGACGATGGTGCCACCCTTAATCAGCAGATCGAAGCGCATCACTGAACTGTACGGCGGTGCCGGGCTCCCGTGCCAGGATGAGCCACGGAGTTCTACGACCTCGGCTGACGGCCGCCGGCGAAGCCGGCCGCGGCGCCGACATCGCCTCGCAGAACGTCAACCCGGCCAAGCCGACCGGGCCAGGTTGAGCACGCCACCGCGCGTGCTGAGCTGGGAGACGATGTCCTCCAACCGGCCAAGGGGCATGTCGGTGTGCCACTCCGGCAACAAACCATGCACGAGCACCGATCGGGACTGCAGTCTGACCCTGGTGATGACGAGGCCATTCGGAATGTCGGGAAGGCCGATCGGGTAAATCGGCATCCGGGCGGGCAGGGCCCACCGCTTGCGGCGCACCACCAGTGCCCGCGGGGTCAGCCACAACGCCGTCCCCACCACCCGCACTTCGACTTCGAGATGGCCCCAGGCCGGATACCGAGCCCAGCGCAGCCGGGCGGTGTTGTCGTCACCGACCTCCACGGCCAGCCGCGGCGCGGCTTGGCCCACCAGATCCTCGAGGATTTCGGCGGGAAGCTTGAGCGTCAGTTCCACCGGCGCCGCCACGATCTCCGACGGCACGCTCGGGCGGAAGTGGACATTGTGCAGCACGGCCATCGCCTGCTCGAAGCGGTGATCCTCCCATCGGATGTCGCGAGCGACGACCAGGACCTCACCGAGCTGACCGACCGCGAGCCCGCGCGGGTCCAGGCGGGAATCCAGCTCCGTCACCGTCAGGGTGAGATCGTGTGAATCGAAGCGGACCCGCAGCCCACGGCCCACGACGAGGCGGCGAAGCGAAAGAAACAACGTCCGGTACCCCACCCCGGCGCCGGACGTCACCGGACCCGCAGTCGACCGCAGCAACGAGGTCAGCCGCTCGCGGGACCGAAACGGATCCCAACCCGGACGCGGCGCTGAGTGCGGCACCACACCAGCATGCCCGCCAACCGGTCGGGCCGTGGGCGTAGCGTCGCGGATATGTCCGACAGCGACGCAGCCACGGCGAGGGAACTCCTGCGCGATTCGTTCACCCGCCTGATCGAGCATGTCGACGACCTGACCGACGGCCTCACCGACGAGGTGTCTTTCTGGCGCCCGACGCCCAAAGCCAACAGCATCGCCTGGCTGATCTGGCACAGCGCGCGGGTGCAGGACGTGCAGATCAGCGCCATCACCGAGACGGAGGATGTCTGGACCCGGGAAGGCTGGGTGGACCGGTTGCAGCTGGACCTCCCGCCGCACGACACCGGCTACGGGCACAAACCCGAGGACGTGGCCAAGGTGGGTGCCACCGCCGACCTGCTCGCCGGCTACTACCACGCCGTGCACGAGATGACGCTGAACCTCGTCAAGACGCTGACCGTCGCCGATCTGGAGCGGATCGTCGACCGCGGCTGGAATCCACCGGTGACCGCGAGCGCGCGCCTGGTCAGCATCGTCGACGACTGCGCTCAGCACCTCGGGCAGGCTGCCTACGTGCGCGGCATCGCGCCAGGCCACCGCTGAGACGCAGCTCACACCCCCCGTTAGCATGACGGGATGACCGCGACCTGGAACGTTCAGCCAGCCCAGACGGGCACGATCCGTAACCCCGCGACCGGAGAGGTCGCCGGCGAAGTGCGGTGGACCGATCCCGCTGACGTGCCACGGATCGCCGCCGGCCTGGGCGCGGCCCAACGCGACTGGGACACGCGGGGCCCGAAAGGCCGTGCCAAGGTGCTGGCGCGCTACGCCGTGTGGCTCGGCGAACACCGCGGCGAGATCGAGGAGTTGCTGGTCGCAGAGACCGGCAAGTCCCGCGCCGACGCCAC
>NZ_DATFYW010000042.1:0-6268 GCF_035314905.1 Mycobacterium sp. | reverse complement strand
CGAACGCGGCATCGCGATCAACGCGATCGCACCGGGTGGCACCGCCACCGACATGGCCGCCGAAGTCGGCGCCCTCTACACCCCGCCCGCACTGCGCGACGTCCCCGCCGATGCGGTCATCGCATCGATGAACGCCATCGGCCGGCTGGCCGAACCCGACGAAATCGCCGCAGTCGCCGCGTTCCTGCTGTCCCCGGACGCCTCCTACCTCGCCGGCGCCACCATCGACGCGTCCGGGGGGTGGATGTAGCGCATCGGTGGTGGGGGGGTCTGGTCATCGGCGTCCGTCGTGGTCGATGTCGCCCCCTGAACGGTGCACATCGCTGCGGTCCGCCTGATCACTGCCCGCCCAGGTGCAGGTGCGGAAACAGGCGGCGCCACCGCGGCCCGTTGAAGGGCCAGCCGGGGCCGGGGTCTTCGGTGGGGATGTTCTCGGTCGAGGCCGTTTCGGTGACGGTCGGCGGCGCCGGTGCGGGGCTGTCGCCCGGCGGCGGGGATGCGGGGCTGTCGGTTGGCGACGGCGTTGGCGTGGTCGTGGGGGCGAAGGACGTCGTGGGGGTCAGCGACATGGTGGGCGCGGGCACGACACCCGGCGGGCGGGTCGAATCGTTCGCCACGGTGACCACCGCGAAGACGATCGCGGCAAGAAGGAAAATGCCCAGGCCACCCGCAACCACGGCGGCGGGTGAGCGCTGATACCAGGCTGCCGGGACGTGCGGACCCAGGTCGACGGGGTCGGTGTCCTCGACGCCACGCGTCGCGAGCTGCGGCATGGCGCTCGATGCTATGCCGCGAAGCTGATCGCCGCCTGAACGCCGGTGAACGTTGAAGTGCAGGTCCCCCGTGGCAACGGCCGGTGCGGTCACGGCATACGGTGAGGAAACGCAGACGGATCGTGGAGTGGCTGATTAACGATGCGAAGACGAGTGGCGTTGATCGCCGCCGGCGTGATCACCGCCCTCGCCCTCAGCGCATGCTCCACCGGCGAACGGGTCGACCTGGGCGGTGAGTCCGCCGGGAACCTGGTCGCGGCCATCGCCGGTGAGCCCGACCAGCTCGACCCGCAGAAGACCAGCGCCTACTTCTCGTTCGAAGTCCTCGAAAACGTCTACGACACGCTCGTCGAGCCCGACGAGAACCTTCAGATGCGGCCGGCGCTCGCCGAATCGTGGGAGGTGAGCCCCGACCAGCTCACCTGGACGTTCCACCTGCGCAGGGGCGTCACATTCCACGACGGCAGCCCGTTCACCGCCGAGGACGTCGTGTACTCCTACCGGCGCATCATCGACCAACAGCTCTCGAACGCATACCGGTTCAGCGCGGTCACCGGCGTGACCGCCCCCGACCCGTCGACCGTCGAGATCACCGTCAAGCAACCCACACCGAACCTGCTGGTCAACATCGGCGGGTTCAAGGGAATGGCAATCGTGCAGCGCAAGAACGTCGAAAGCGGCGCCATCGCGACGCACCCGATCGGCACCGGGCCGTTCGCGTTCAAGAGCGCAAAGAGCGGCGATTCGATCACGCTGACCGCGAACAAAAACTACTGGGGCGGTCCACCGGCGGTCTCCGGCGTGATCTTTCGCTTCGTCCCCGAGGCGTCCACCGCGCTCTCGGCGCTGCAGGCGGGCGAAATCGACTGGACGGACTCCATCCCCAGGCAGCGCGTCGAGGAACTCCGGGGCGACGACTCACTGACGTTGGGCATTACGCCGGGCAACGACTACTGGTATCTGACGCTCAACGAAGCCCGTAAGCCGTTCGACGACGCACGGGTGCGCAGGGCGATCGCATACGGCATCGACCGGGACGCGATCGTGCAGGCCACGAGCTACGGCACCGCCACCGCCAATCAGCTCGCGATCCCGAAGGGCAGCCCCTGGTACACCGACTACCACCGCTACACCCGAGACATCGAGAAGGCGAAAACCCTGCTCGGCCAGGCCGGGGTCAACGACCTCACCCTCGACATGATGGCGACAAGCGAGTATCCGGAGACCGTCACCGCGGCCCAGATCATCGCCGACAACCTCGCGCCGCTCGGCATCACCGTCAAGATCCGCACGGTCGACTTCGCCACCTGGCTCGACGACGAGAACAGGGGAAACTTCGACATGTTGATGATGGGCTGGCTCGGCAACATCGACCCGGACGATTTCTACTACGCGCAGCAGCACACGGGCGGGAAAAGCAATGCGCAGAAGTATTCCAATCCGACCGTCGACGCCCTGCTCGACGCGGGGCGCACCGAGACCAATCCCGACACGCGAAAAGCCGACTACGCCAAGGCGGCGACGATCATCGCCGACGACGCCAGCTACATCTATCTGTACAACCCGTCGGTGATCGCGGCCTGGAGCAAGAAGCTGTCCGGATATGCACCGCGTCGCGACAAGGCGATCCGGTTCTCGTCCGCGAGGCTGAGCTGACCGTGAGATCCGTGGTCACCGGCCCGATCGTGCGATTCCTCGCGCGCCGACTGCTCTATTCGGTCGCCGTGCTATTCGGCGTTCTGACAGTGGTTTTCGCTCTCGTGCATCTGGTGCCCGGTGACCCGGTGCGGATCGCTCTGGGTACCCGCTACACGCCCGAGGCCTACAACGCGCTACGGGCCGCCAGCGGGCTGGACCGTCCGATCGTCGAGCAGTATGTCGGCTATGTCGGCTCGGCGCTGCACGGCGACCTCGGCGTGAGCTTCCGCAACGGCGATCCCGTCACCGTCACACTGCTCGAGCGGCTGCCCGCGACCCTCTCCCTGGCCGCCGCCGGCATCGTCATCGCGTTGATGACCGCCGTTCCGGCCGGCATCTGGGCGGCGCTGCGCGAAGGCCGGATCAGCGACGCGATCGTGCGCGTCGCAAGCCAATTCGGCGTGTCGGTGCCCGATTTCTGGATGGGCATCCTGCTGATCGGGCTGTTCGCCACGACGCTGGGCTGGCTGCCGACATCGGGCTACCAACCGCTCGCCGGCGATCCGGCCGGGTGGTTGCGGCACGTCATCCTGCCCGGGTTCACCGTCGGCATCGTCGCGGGCGCGATCATGACGCGTTACATCCGATCCGCGGTGCTCGACGTCGCCTCGATGGAGTACGTGCGCACCGCACGGTCAAAGGGTCTCCCGCCGCGGGTGGTGACGTTCCGGCACATCCTGCGCAACGCGCTGATCCCGGTGCTGACCATCACCGGGATCCAGCTGGCGACGATCCTCGGCGGCGTCATCGTCGTCGAGGTGGTGTTCGCATGGCCGGGCATCGGCCGGCTCACCTACACCGCGGTGGCGGCGCGCGACTACCCGCTGATCCAGGGCGCGGTGCTGCTCATCGCCGCGCTATTCCTGCTCATCAACCTGATCGTGGACGTGCTCTACGCCGTCGTCGACCCGCGGATCCGGCTCTCATGACCGGCCCGCCGGTCGAGCAGGGCACCCGGGTGCCGTGGTGGCGGCTGCTGCTGGGCAATCCCGTCACGGCGCTGGCCACGGCCGTGCTGCTCGTCATCGCCGTCGTCGCGGTGGCCGCCGAATGGATTGCGCCGTACGGGATCAACAAGGTCGATGTGTCCGATGCGCTGCACCCGCCAGGCGGCGCGCACTGGTTCGGCACCGACGAGCTCGGCCGCGACGTCTTCTCCCGCGTGCTGGTGGCCACCCACGCCTCGATGCAGGTGGCGGTCGCCAGCGTGGCGTTCGCTTTCGTGGCCGGCGTGACGGTCGGGGTGGTCTCGGGTTACCGGGGCGGCTGGCTGGACACGGTGCTGATGCGCCTGGTCGACGTGATGTTCGCGTTCCCGGTGCTGCTGCTCGCCCTGGCCATCGTGGCGATCCTGGCGCCGGGCACGAGCACCACCATCCTGGCGATCGGCATCGTGTACACGCCGATCTTCGCGCGGGTGGCGCGGGCAAGCACGCTCGGTGTCCGGGTCGAGCCGTACGTCGCGGTGTCGCGCGCGATGGGCACCGGGGACCTCTACATACTCGGCCGCCATGTGCTGCCGAACATCGCCGGCCCGGTCATCGTGCAGACCTCGCTGTCGCTGGCGTTCGCCATCCTCTCCGAGGCGGCGCTGTCGTTTCTCGGGCTCGGAATCCAGCCACCCCAACCCTCCTGGGGGCGAATGCTGTTCGATGCGCAGGGATTCGTGCACCGGGCCTGGTGGATGAGTGTGCTCCCCGGGGCGGCCATCTTCGTCACGGTGCTGGCCTTCAACCTGCTGGGCGACGGGCTGCGCGACGTGCTGGATCCCAAGCAGCGCACCATGATCGAGGCCAGGAGGAAGCGGTGAACGAGCCGGTTCTGAGCACCCGTGGGCTGCGGGTGCGCATCGGCCGGCGCGAGATCGTGCAGGGTGTCTCGCTCGATGTGCGCCGTGAGCAGACCCTGGGGATCGTCGGGGAGTCGGGATCGGGCAAGTCGATGACCGTGCTCGCCGCAACGGGGCTGCTGGACGCGCCGGGCTCGGTGGTGACGGGAACGAGTGTGCTTGCCGGTGGCGATGATTCGGCCGCCACACAGCTCGTCGGGGCATCCGACCGGCTGCTGCGGCGCGTTCACGGCGGCCGGATCGGCTTCGTGTTCCAGGACCCGGGGACATCGCTGAACCCGCTGCTGACCCTCGAGCGGCAGATCACCGAGTCACTCGAGGCGCACCGCGGCCTGACGCGGCGGCAGGCGCGCACCCGTGCGCTCGAGCTGTTGGCGGCGGTGGGCCTGCCCGACCCGGAGGCCCGCCTGGGCAGCTATCCGCATCAGCTGTCGGGAGGTCAGCGCCAGCGCGTGATGATCGCGATCGCGCTGGCCTGCGACCCCGAGCTGCTGATCGCCGACGAGCCGACCACGTCGCTGGACGTCACGACGCAGGCGCAGATCATCGATCTGGTTCGCGACCTGCAGCGGGATTTCGGCACCGCCGTGGTGTGGGTCAGCCACGACCTCGGCGTGATCGGCGAGGTGGCCGACGACGTGACGGTGCTGCAGGACGGCGAGGCGGTGGAGCAGGCTCCGATACTCGAGGTGTTCGACCGGGCGCAGCACCCCTACACCCGCCAACTCCTGCAGGCGCGGCCGCTGCTCGGCCGCGGAGGCCCCCCGCCGCTCGCCGAGGATGCCCCGGAGCTGTTGCGCGTCGAGGGCCTGGATGTGCGGTTCGGTGTGACGACCCCGGTCGGCAGGTCGGTCGTGCATGCGGTGAAGGACCTTTCGCTGGTGATCCGCCGCGGCGGCACCCTGGGGCTGGTGGGCGAGTCGGGATCGGGCAAGTCCACCGTGGCGGGTGCGCTCACCGGATTGGTGAAGCCACACGCGGGTTCGGCGTCGCTGGACGGGGCGGATGTCTTCGGTGTGCGCGGCGCCGCGGCGAAGGCGTTGCGCAGGCGGATCAGCATCGTGCTGCAGGACCCGTTCACGTCGCTCGACCCGCGTACCCGCGTGGGGACGGCGATCGGTGAGCCACTGTCGGTGCACCGGCTGGCCAACGGCGGCCGCGCGCGGCGGGCCCGGGTGGCCGAACTGCTCGACCTAGTCGGGCTGCCGACGGCGTTCGCGTCGCGCTACCCGCATGAACTGTCGGGAGGTCAGCGGCAGCGGGTGAGCATCGCGCGGGCGCTGGCGGTCGAGCCGGAGCTGCTCATCCTCGACGAATCGACTGCCTCACTTGATGTTTCGGTGCAGGCCCGAGTGCTGGACCTGCTCGGAGAACTGCAGTGCGATCTCGGCCTGACCTACCTTTTCATCGCCCACGATCTTGCGGTCGTGCAGCAGGTGAGCCACGACGTGCTCGTGATGCGGGCGGGCGAAGCGGTGGAATACCGGCCCGCGGCAGAGCTGTTCGCCAAACCCCGGCAGGAGTACACCCGCATGCTGCTGGCGGCGGTGCCGCCCGCGCGACCGCGCGCGGCCGAGGCTCAGTAGTCCGATCCGGCGGCCAGGAACGGCGGTGAAGGGGCGGGTCAGCGGGGCAGTGCCGGAGCGGACCGGATCGCGGCCGCGTCGAGCACCAACGCGGTCACGTCGTCGTGGCAGCCCGCATCGGCCGCGGTGCCGACCGGGTGATCCGCGGCCTCACGCGGATCGGCGGCGGCCCGCAGGATTTGCTCAATGCCCACGTCGTCAAGTTCGCGTGTCAGCCCGTCCGAGCACACCAGGATGCGGTCGCCCGGGCGCATCGGCAGCAGCCAGATGTCGGGCGGATGGTCGATCCCCGCGAGCACCGCCCCGGTGAGAACGTTGCCGATCGGAACGGACCGCCCTCGGCGGCGGTGACCGCGCCGGCG
>NZ_DATFYW010000041.1:0-37795 GCF_035314905.1 Mycobacterium sp. | reverse complement strand
AGCCGGTGCTGATGTAGTACTTCACGGCTCACCCTAACCGGGATAGGAAACCATCAGCTCCTTGACGCCGTTGATCCATCCGGATCGGAGGCGTTGCGGCTCCGACAGTTTCGCGATGTTCGGCATGATATCGGCGATCTCCTCGTAGACGCGGGCCCACCCCGACCATACAGTCCACGGTCAAGTGTATGTTCGCTCGGGCCTCCGGCTCGTCCCGGCGGACGCGCGATGTTCTGCCGTTAGGGTTGGCAGCGTGCGCGTCATGGTGGTCGGTTCCGGTGCCCGTGAACATGCGTTACTGACCGCGCTGAGACGCGACCCCCAGGTTGACGGCCTCATCGCGGCGCCCGGTAATGCGGGCACCGCGGCCGTCGCCGAGCAGCACGACGTCGACATCACCTGCGGCGACGCGGTGGCGAAACTTGCCCTCGACACCAGCGCGGACCTGGTTGTCATCGGGCCGGAGGTGCCGCTGGTGCTCGGCGTGGCCGACGCCGTGCGCGCGGCGGGCGTCACGTGTTTCGGCCCGTCTGCCGCCGCCGCCCGCATCGAGGGGTCCAAGGCGTTCGCCAAGGACGTGATGGCGTCGGTGGGCGTCCGCACCGCGCGCAGCGAGATCGTCGACAATCCGGCCCGCCTCGACGCTGCGTTGGACCGCTTCGGCCCGGACCGGACCCGCGACAAGGCCTGGGTGGTCAAGGACGACGGGCTGGCCGCAGGCAAGGGCGTGGTGGTCACGGCCGACCGGGCCGGGGCCAGGGCGCATGCGGCGGGTCTGCTGGACGCCGGTCACCCCGTGCTGCTGGAGTCGTTCCTCGACGGCCCCGAGGTGTCGCTGCTGTGCATCGTGGACGGCGAGACGGTGGTGCCGCTGCTGCCCGCCCAGGACTTCAAGCGGGTCGGCGACGGCGACTCCGGGCCTAACACCGGCGGGATGGGCGCGTACGCGCCGCTGCCCTGGCTGCCCGGCGAGATGACCGCCCAGATCCTTTCGGGCATCATGAAACCCGTCGCAGCCGAACTTGTTCGGCGAGGCTGCCCGTTCAGCGGCGTGCTGTATGCGGGGCTGGCGATCACTTCCGAGGGCCCCGCTGTAGTCGAGTTCAACTGCCGCTTCGGCGATCCGGAGACACAGGCGGTGCTCGCGCTGCTGGATTCCCCGCTGGGCGGGTTGCTGACCGCGGCGGCCACCGGCACGCTCGCGGAGCAGCCCGCGCCCCGGTGGCGCCCCGGCGCCGCGGTCGTCGTGGTCCTGGCCGCTGAGAACTATCCGGGCCGCCCGCGGGTCGGCGACGTGATCGTCGGCGCGGATCAGGACGGTGTGCTGCACGCCGCGACGGCCCGCCGCGACGACGGAGCGCTGGTCTCCGCCGGCGGCCGCGTGCTGTCGGTCGTGGGCACCGGGCCCGATCTGGCCGCCGCCCGCGCGGCCGCATACGACAAGGTCAAGTCAATTCGGTTGCCCGGCAGCCATTACCGCGGCGACATCGCGTTGGCGGCCGCGGCGGGCCGGATTCACGTGTAGCGGTCAGGCGACCAGCAGCGGCGCCATCCAGGTCAGCTCGGCGGGCACCTGAGAGCTCCAGAACGCGCCGTCGTGTCCGCCGGGGGAGAACCCGCCCGACGGCGGGCTGGGCAGCTGGGCGATGAACTGCTGGGTGGCCGGGTAGAACGGGTCGCTGTTGCCGCAGTCGACGCGGATGGGGATCGACCCCAGCGCGGGCAGCCCGAACACCGAATTGCTCGACCAGTCGTCGGCGCTGTCGAACGCGCCGGGTGCCGTTGCGCCGTAGGACATCCACAGCGCGGGGCTGACCGCGCAGATCGCCGCGGTGCGCGCCGGCCCCAGCCGTGCGCCCACCAGCAGCGCGCCGTAACCGCCCATCGACCAGCCCAGGAAGCCCACCCGCGAGGTGTCCAGGCCCTTGCCGTCGAGCATCGGTATCAGCTCGTTGAGCACCATCGCGCCGGCGTCCTCGCCCGATTGGCGCTTGTGCCAGTAGCCGCCGCCGCCGTCGACGCTGACCACCGCGAACGGCGGCAGACCCGCGTCGACCGCCTGCGCCAAGCCCTGCTCGACCCCCCCGGCCATCACACTCGCCGCGTCACCGCCCTTGCCGTGCAGCGCGATCACCGGCCGCAGCGTCTTGGCCTGCCCGGGCGGCCGCGCAATCGCCCAGTTGGTGTCGATGCCGCCGCGCGCGGCGGAGACGAACGAACCTGTGACGAACGTTGGCGCCGCGACCGCGGGGGCGGGGTCGAGCGGAGCGATCGGCGTTCCGGCGCCGGTCATCGATACCGGCGCCGTGGCCGTCGAGGCCCCGGACTCGAGCAGGGATCCCAGCGCGTAGGCGCCGGCGGCTCCGGCAGCGGCGCCGGCACCCAGGCGCAGAACGGCGCGGCGGCTGAGCACAGGCATGCGGCTCATCATGCCATCGCACGTTGCGGCCCCGCGGAATGAGGGCACGTCTCCATCCCGGCCGCGCCCCTATGCTTTAGGCGAAACCGCAGTACAGAGGCCACGCTGCTGGCAGCATGCTAGGCGTGACAGCCGCGGTCACACCCAAGGGCGAACGCCGGCGGCTCGCGCTGGTGCGGGCCGCCGCCGAGTTGCTGTGCGAAGGCGGGTTCGACGCGGTGCGTCACCGCGCCGTCGCGCGCCGCGCGGGCCTGCCGTTGGCCTCCACCACCTACTACTTCTCGTCGCTCGACGACCTGGTCGTCAAGGCCGTTGAGCACGTCGGGGCCCAGGAGGCGGCCCAGCTGCGGATCCGGCTGGATCATTTGTCACGGCGCCGCCGCGGTGCCGAGTCGACCGCGGACGTGCTTGTCGACCTGCTGGTGGGCGAGCGCCCGACGCTGCACCTGAGCGACCAGCTGATCTCCCGATATGAGCGCTACATCGCCTGCGCCCGCCAGCCGGGGCTGCGCGACGTGCAGCGCCGGATTCGCGCGCAACGCACCGCGGCGGTGGCGGAGGCGGTCGAGAGGTCGGGCCGCTCGGTGGGTGCCGAGCGGCTCACCGCGTTGATCTGCGCCGTTGACGGTGCGGTGGTGGCGGCGCTGGTCGACGACGGCGGAAGTCCACGCGAAACGGCAAGGGCCACTTTGCTCGACGTGATCGATGTGCTGGCGCCGATGGAGCGTCCGATGGCCGCGTACTAGAAGCCGCCAAGCAGATGCTCAGGCAGTGTCGGCGTGACGATGTAGCCGGTCGGATAGTCGCCGTAGACGGTGATGTCGTCGGGTCGCCGCACGCTGTAGAGCGCCACGTAGGCGCACACCACCGCGTCGACGGGGTCCTCCACTCTGCGCAGCTGGCATTTGCGTGTCGCGGTCTCGACCTCTCGCCGTCGCCCCGCCCATCCGGGATGATCCGCGAGTTTGAGCGGCACCTCGGCGTTCGCGAGACCTTCCAGACGCTGCATCAGGGCCAACAGCTCTGACTTGAGGTGATCGAAGCTGCGGCCCGCCTTGTGCTTGTACTTCAGGGTTCGTCCGAGCCCGAACAGGGCCACTGTGGCCGGGTGGGGATAAACCTCGATGGCGCGGCGCTTTCCGCGCGATTGGGGGTCCATGTCAAGTCCGAGGCGATGCGCCAGGCGCGCGCCGCGCGGGATGTTCGCGAATTCGGGCTTGCCCGTGTTGGCGGGGTGTGCACCGGCCTCGAACCGCCGGAAGTCGCGGTTGAGTTCGGTTTCACATGGGCGTTGACCGGTCGGGTTGGTCACGATCAGCGGGGCGTCGATCGCCACCAGACATTCGTCCCCGGCATACGGTTGCACGACGGCCGCGATGCTCGAATCATCCCGCGCCGACTCGATATCCACCAGGCTCCCGTCGCCATCGACAACCGCGACCCCGGAGCGCCGAAGGTCGCCCCACGCGAGGTCGATCCCAACGAGATGCACACCGCCAGTGTGCCGCAGCAGGCCCGTAAGCTGTGTATTCGTGACGATCCCGGACGTTCTGGCCGCGCGCTATGCCAGCGCGGAGATGGTGGCGATCTGGTCGCCACGGGCCAAGGTCGTCGCTGAGCGGCGCCTCTGGCTCGCGGTGCTGCGCGCGCAGGCAGAACTGGGTGTCGAGGTCCCGGCCGGGGCGCTGTCCGACTACGAACGGGCGCTCGAGACCGTCGACCTGGCGTCGATCGCGGCTCGCGAACGCCTTCTGCGCCATGACGTCAAGGCCCGCATCGAGGAGTTCAACGCCCTTGCCGGCCACGAGCACGTGCACAAGGGAATGACCAGCCGGGATCTGACCGAGAACGTCGAGCAACTGCAGATCCGCCGGTCGCTGGAACTCGTGCACGCCCACGGCGTCGCGGTTGCGGCGCGGCTGGCCGAGCGGGCCGTGCAGTACCGCGATCTGGTCATGGCGGGCCGCAGCCACAACGTCGCCGCGCAGGCCACCACGCTGGGCAAGCGTTTCGCGTCGGCGGCGCATGAAACGCTGATCGCATTGGGCCGGATCGCGGAGCTCATCGATCGTTATCCGCTGCGGGGCATCAAGGGTCCGATGGGCACCGCCCAGGACATGCTCGACCTGTTCGGCGGCGACGCGCAGCGGCTGGCCGAACTCGAGCGGCGGGTCGCCGGGTTCCTCGGCTTCACGACGGTGCTCGACAGCGTCGGACAAATCTACCCGCGCTCGTTGGATCACGACGTCGTCTCGGCGTTGGTGCAGCTGGGCGCCGGGCCGTCGTCGCTGGCGCACACGATCCGGCTCATGGCCGGCCATGAGCTGGTCACCGAGGGCTTCGCGCCGGGCCAGGTCGGCTCGTCGGCGATGCCGCACAAGATGAACACCCGTAGCTGTGAGCGGGTCAACGGGCTGCAGGTTGTCCTGCGCGGCTACGCGTCGATGGCCGCCGAGCTCGCCGGCGCGCAGTGGAATGAGGGCGACGTGTTCTGCTCGGTGGTGCGCCGGGTCGCGCTGCCCGACGCGTTCTTTGCGATCGACGGGCAGATCGAGACGTTCCTGACCGTGCTCGACGAATTCGGCGCCTACCCGGCGGTTATCGAACGCGAGCTGGACCGCTATCTCCCGTTCCTGGCCACGACCCGGATCCTGATCGCGGCCCTGCGGGCCGGGATGGGGCGCGAGGCCGCCCACCGGGTGATCAGGGAACACGCCGTCGCGGTCGCGCTGGCGATGCGTGAACACGGCGCCGAACCCGACCTGCTCGACCGGTTGGCCGACGACCCGCGGCTGCCGCTGGATCGCGCGGCCTTGGACGCGGCGCTCGCCGACCGGATCGCGTTCACCGGCGCGGCCGCAGGGCAGGTCGACGCTGTGGTCGCGGCGGTCGACGACCTGGTCGGTCGATATCCCGGGGCGGCGAAATACCGGCCTGCCGCGATCCTTTAGCCGCAGATCGGTTCGTCGGGCACGTGATCGTCGACATCGACCTGCGGCCCGATGTGTTCGCCGCGGTGATGGCCACCGGGATCATCTCGATCGCGGCCGACGACCACCATTACCGCCTGGTCAGCGACACGCTGGCGGTGCTTGCCCTCGCCGCCCTGCTCGTGCTTGTCGTGCTCGTGGTGCGCAAGCTGATCCTTCGGCGCACCTTCGCCTTTCACCACCTCGACGAGCCGGACTCGGTGTTGCGGCTGTTCACGTTCGTCGCCGCATGTGGCGTCCTGGCCGCCCGCTTCGAGCCGCACCGGCTCGCGTTCTGGGTGTTGGGCGCTGCCGCGCTCCTCGCGTGGTTGGCATTGAGCCCGATTGCTTTGCACAGCATGGCTACTCGCGATGTGCGACAGCTTCGCGACGGTGCCAGGGGTGCATGGCTGCTCGCGGGCGTGGCGACCTCGACCGTGGCGATCGGTCTGGCCGACGCTTCCCGCTTTACCGGGCATCCCGTGCTGTGGTGGGCCGCATTGGCGGTGTGGGTTCTCGCGGTGGTCGTCTACTGCGCGATCATGTGGCTGATCGTGTGGCGCGGGGTCCCCGACGAACCCGACAGCTGGATCCTGATGGGCGGCTTGGGCATCGCGACGCTCGCCGGCAATCACATGTACCGCGGGCTCGGCGCCGGCTCGCCGCTGCGGGACGACCTGAAGATCGCGACGATCGTGATCTGGGCGCTGGCCGGCCTGTGGATTCCTGCGTTGGTCTATCTGAGCCTTCGCCGCGTCAATGGGCACCCCGGCGCGCTGCGTTTCGCCGGGGTGTGGTGGGCGATGGTGTTTCCCCTCGGCATGTATTCCACCGCCACGGAGGCGACGTCGATCGATGCCCGGTTGCCCGCCTTGTCGACGATCTCGCTGGTGTTCTTGTGGATCGCTCTCGCCGCCTGGCTCGTCGTCGCGGTGGCAGGGGCCCGCGCCGGGTTCAACGCTCGTCGGTGAGCATCCCCGGTCAGTCGGAGCGTGATCTCCAGTTGGTCGGAGCGGCGATGCCCGCTGCGCGGAGCTCGACCGCGGCCAGCCCGCGGATCGCGGCGGCGTCCTCGCGCCGCCACGCGCCGGCGGGGTCCCGGTCGACCGCGGCAAGCCGCCGCAGCGGCCGGTTCGCCAGTGCCCGCAACGCCAGGAGTTGCTCACCGGCCGGCGTGGCGGCCAGGCCGATCGCCGTCCACTTTCGCAGGAAGAAGCGCAACCGCAGCACCAGCCACGGCATCGCGATCGCCAGGATCGGCGGCGCTGCCACGGCCAGTGCGAGCAGCACGGCCAGCCAGCTGGCCGTGGTATCCAGGTCGCGGCCCGCGCCCGCGATGTCGTGTGCGGCCTGGCCCGCCGCGGCGAGCGGCTTGGACAGCTGGTCACCGATCAGCGGCACCTTGCTCGCGCCGTGGCCTGCCGAGGCGAGGTTGCCGCCGATGCCGTTGGCGCCGTGTTCGACCTGGCGCCCGAACTGCGCGATCGTGCGCACCGCGGAATGGACCGCGATTCCGACCAGCACCCACAGCGCCGTCCACGCGGCGACCACGAGATCACTGAGCAGCTGCAGGAGAAACCGGCCGGGCGTGGTGGCATAGGGAAGAAAGCGCGAAGTCATGGCGTCGATCCCAACACAGCGGAGCCGACCGGTGGTGCCGTTAGGCTGACGCGATGCGCCCCGCTCTCAGCGACTATCGGCACGTGGCCGGCGGCAAGGTACGCGAGCTCTACGAGGTCGACGACGACCATCTGCTGATCGTGGCCACGGATCGGATCTCGGCGTTCGACTACGTGCTGGACACCGAGATCCCCGACAAGGGGCGCATCCTCACCGCGATGAGCGTGTTCTTCTTCGACTTCCTTGACACGCCCAACCATCTGGCCGGGCCGCCCGACGACCCCCGCGTGCCGCAGGAGGTGCTGGGCCGCGGGCTGGTGGTGCGGCGGCTGGAGATGCTGCCTGTCGAGTGTGTGGCCCGCGGCTACCTCACCGGCTCTGGACTGCTGGACTACCAGAAGACCGGCAAGGTGTGCGGCATTGTCCTTCCGCCCGGGCTGGTCGAGGCCAGCAAGTTCGGTCAGCCGCTGTTCACGCCGGCAACCAAGGCCGCGCTCGGACGCCATGACGAGAACATCTCGTTCGCCGACGTGGTCGACCTGGTTGGGACGGTGCGTGCCAATCAGGTGCGCGACCGCACGCTGCAGATCTACGTCCGTGCCGCCGACCACGCGCTGACCAGGGGCATCATCATCGCCGACACCAAGTTCGAGTTCGGTGTCGACAAGCACGGCAACCTGGTGCTGGCCGACGAGGTGTTCACCCCCGATTCGTCGCGGTACTGGCCCGCCGACGAGTATCACGAGGGCGTCACCCAGCACAGCTTCGACAAGCAGTTCGTCCGAAACTGGCTGACGGGCCCCAACTCCGGCTGGGACCGCGACGGCTCCGATCCGCCGCCCCCGCTGCCCGAAGACGTTGTCGACGCGACGCGGGCCCGCTATATCCAAGCCTACGAGCGCATTTCGGGGCGCGGTTTCAGCGACTGGATCGGGGCGACCGCGTGAACTCACCGATGACGCCGCCCCGGGCCAAGCGCGTCGAGCACCGGCGCGAATACCACGGCGACGTGTTCGTCGACCCATATGAATGGCTGCGGGACAAGTCCGACCCCGAGGTGATCAAACATCTGACCGACGAGAACACCCACACCGAAGACCTGACCGCTGGTCTCGCCCGGTTGCGTCAGCAGATCTTCGACGAGATCAAATCCCGCACCAAGGAGACGGACCTGTCGGTGCCGATCCGTCGCGGGGACTGGTGGTACTACGGCCGCAGCTTCGAGGGCAAGCAGTACGGCGTCCATTGTCGTTGTCCGGTAGCCGATCCCGACGACTGGACGCCGCCGAAGTTCGACGAGGACACCGAGATTCCCGGTGAGCAGGTACTCCTCGATGAAAACGCGCAAGCCGAGGGCCACGACTTCTTCGCGCTCGGGGCGTCGAGTGTCAGCCTCGACGGCAACGTCCTCGCGTATTCCGTCGACGTGGTCGGCGACGAACGATATACGTTGCGGTTCAAGGATTTACGCAAGGGCGAGCAATACCCCGACGAGATCGCCGGCATCGGCGCCGGCGTGACGTGGGCGGCCGACAACGAAACCGTGTACTACGTGACCGTCGACGACGCCTGGCGGCCCGACACCGTGTGGCGGCACCGGCTCGGTTCGCAGGTTCGCGACGCGCAGGTCTGCCACGAGCCCGACGAACGGTTCTGGTTGGCGGTGGGCCGCACCCGGAGCGACGCTTACGTGCTGATCGCCGCCGGATCGGCCATCACGTCGGAAATCCGCTATGGGGACGCCGCTGACCCGCTGGCCGAATTCACGACGGTACTGGCGCGCCGTGATGGCGTGGAGTACTCGGTCGAGCATGCCGTGGTCGGCGGCGAGGATCGGTTCCTGATCGTGCACAACCACGGCGCGGTGAACTTCACTCTGGTCGAGGCGCCGGTCGACGACCCGTCGGCCCAGCGCACGCTGATCGCGCACCGCGACGATGTCCGTATCGACGGGGTCGACGCGTTCGCCGGTCATCTGGTGGTCAGCTACCGGCGAGAGGCGTTGCCGCGCATACAGCTCTGGCCGATCGAGGCTGACGGGAACTACGTTCGGCCACAGGAGATCTCGTTCGACTCGGAGTTGATGTCGGCCGGTCTGGGCGCGAATCCGAATTGGGTATCGCCGATGCTTCGGATCGGCGCGACGTCGTTCCTGACCCCGGTGCGGGTGTACGACCTGGACCTGATGACGGGCGAACGGATCCTGCTGCGCGAACAGCCGGTGCTCGGCGACTACCGGCGGCAGGACTACGTCGAGCGCCGGGACTGGGCCGTCGCGCCGGACGGTGCGCGCGTGCCTGTCTCGGTCATTCACCGTGCCGACCTGCAGTTCCCCGCACCGGCGCTGATCTACGGCTACGGGGCATATGAGCTGTGCGAGGACCCCCGGTTTTCGATCGCCCGACTCTCTCTGCTCGACCGCGGGATGGTGTTCGTGGTCGCGCATGTGCGCGGCGGTGGCGAACTGGGCCGGCTGTGGTACGAGCAGGGCAAGCTGCTGCACAAGAAGAACACCTTCACCGATTTCGTCGCGTCGGCATCCCATCTCGTCGAGACCGGCGTGACCCGGCCCGAGAACCTCGTCGCGATGGGCGGCAGCGCCGGTGGGCTGCTGATGGGCGCGGTGGCCAACCTCGCACCGGAGCTGTTCGCCGGCATCCTCGCGCAGGTTCCGTTCGTCGACCCGTTGACCACCATGCTGAACCCGGCGTTGCCCCTGACCGTCACCGAGTGGGACGAGTGGGGAAATCCGTTGCAGGACCCCGACGTGTACTTCTACCTCAAGTCCTACTCGCCCTACGAGAACGTCGCGGCGAAGGACTACCCGCCGATCCTGGCGATGACGTCGCTTCACGATACCCGCGTCTACTACGTCGAACCGGCGAAATGGGTTGCCGCGCTGCGGTACACCAAAACCGACAGCCACCCGGTGCTGTTGAAGACAGAGATGAGCGCCGGGCACGGCGGCATCAGCGGCCGCTACGAGCGCTGGCGGGAGACCGCGTTCCAGTTCGCCTGGCTGCTACACGCCGCCGACGGCGACAAGCGCGGCGCCGCAGAGGAATAGCACAGCCAGCAGCGTGCGCGCCACCAGCGGCGTCTCGGGTGAGTGCTCGGATCGCCTGGCGCCCGCGGCGTAGATGTTCGCCGGGAACATGGCGACCATCAGCACGAACAAGCAGGCGGCGGCGGCCACCCGTGTCACCGGGATCAGCAGGCCCACCGCTCCGGCCGGCTCCAGGATGCCGGTGATCGTGACGAGCAGTCCCGGGGCGGGCAGGCGCGGGGGCACGATCGCGATCAGCCCGGCCCGGCGCGGCTGCACGAAGTGCGCGACACCGGTGAGGACGAACATCGCGGCGAGACCGACGGCGGTCGCGGCGGCCCAGGTGTCGGTGTAGTGCCATCCCAGCCATCCCGCCAACCGGGCGGCCAGCGTGACGACGAGGAGCGCGATTGCGGGGACCATGTTCGCTCCAATCTTGACAATGACAAGATTGCAAACCAATGTAGGCCGCCATCTAGGCAGTGTCAAGTTTTCGGGTTACGATGTCCCGGTGACTGCGCCTCCGCGGCCTCAGTACCACCACGGCGATCTCAGGACGGTAATCCTGGCTGAGACCGCGCGCCTGGTTGCCGAGCGGGGTGCCGACGGGGTGTCGCTGCGGCAGTTGGCGCGCGAAGCCGGGGTGTCGCATGCCGCGCCCGCTCACCACTTCACCGACCGCCGCGGGCTGTTCACGGCGCTGGCCGCCCAGGGCTTCTGGTTGCTGGCGGAGGCGCTGAAAGCCTCGAGGCCGAACTTCATCGACGCGGCGCTGGCGTATGTCCGGTTCGCGATCGAGCACCCCGGCCACTACGCAGTGATGTTCGACCGGTCGTTGGTCGACACCGGCGACCCGGAACTCGCGGCGGCCCAGGCGGCCGCGGCCGGCGAGCTTTCGCAAGGCGTGGCCACGCTCGACGACCCGCATGCCACCGCGGATCCGGCGGGTGCGGAGCTTGCGGCATGGTCGCTGGTGCACGGCTTCGCGCTGCTGTGGCTCAACGGCTCGGTGCCCGCGCCGATCGCGGCCGTGGACCCGATGCTCACCGTGGAGCGGATCGCGCGGATGCTCTTCGACGGTTAATGCGCAAGCGCCGGCGTCATCGGCTCATCCGACGGCATCGAGGCCGGCTTCTTCGGCAGGAACGACGCCGGGATGAAGGTGGCCAGCACCAGGCACACCGCGACGACGTAGACCACCGTGTACGCGTGCGACAGGTCGTGGGTGACCAACTGCATGAAGTCCGGCGCCAGCGCCTGCGGCGGGAACTGTGTCGGGTCCGGTGGCACGCCCTGCTTGGCGGCCTCCTCCTGCAGGGCGGCCACCTTGCTGGCCGCCGCGATGTACTGGCTGTGGTTGAACTGGTTCGTCAGGATCACCGACATCAGCGCGGTGCCGACGGAGCCCGCGACCTGTTGGTTGACGTTGATGAGCGTCGACCCACGGGCCACCTGATCGGGGCGCAGCCGCTGCACTGCCGAACCGGACACCGGCATCATCGTGCAGCCCATGCCCATGCCCATCACGGCAAGCCCGATGAGAAGAACCGGCATGTATTCGTAGTGCCGGCTCACGCCGAACGCGAAAATGCCCATGCCCGTGGCGATCAGCGGGAGCCCGACCATCACGACCTTGCCCGGGCCGTGCTTGTCCATGAACCGCCCCGCGATCGGCATCGTTGACATCGCCCCGAGGCCCTGCGGCACCAGATGCAGCCCGGACTGAAGCGGGGTCTGGCCGAGCAGCTGCTGGAAGTAGCTGGGGAACAGCAGCCCCGCGCCGAAAAAGGCGATCGCGAACAAGAACATCGTCGCGTTGGCCAGCGTGAGCACGCGGTTCTCGAACAGCCGCAGGTCGATCAGCGGGTGGTCGGCGCGGTAGAGGGCGTGGAACACGAACCCGATGATCAGCACCAGCCCGATCGAGGCCGGGACGTATACGTGCGGATCAGCCACCGTGCCGCGGCTCGGGATCGACGAGACCCCGTAGAGGAACGTCGCGAGGCCCGGCGACAGCATCAGCATGCCGAGGAAGTCGAAGGTCTCCGACGGGTGCGCCTCGTCTTTGGGGAACACGATCGCCGCGAGGATGAACGCGAGCACGCCGATCGGCAGGTTGATCCGGAAGATCCACTCCCAGCTGAAGGAGTCGATCAGCCAGCCGCCGAGGATGGGCCCGCAGATCGGCCCGAGCAGCATCGGGATGCCGAGCACGGCCATCAGCCTGCCGAGTCGCCGCGGACCGGCCTCCCGGGTGAGGATCGTGAACGTCAGCGGCATCAGCATCCCGCCGCCCAGGCCCTGGATGACCCGGAACGCGATCAGCAGCGTGATGTTCGGCGCCATCGCACACAGCAGCGAACCGAGTGTGAAGAACAGCACCGAGCCCATGAACAGCCGCTTTGTGCCGAAGCGGTCCGCCGCCCAGCCCGTCAACGGAATCACCGTCGCCAGTGCCAGCGTGTAGCCGGTCATCGTCCAGGCCACGACGGCCTGGGTGGTCTGGAAGTCCCTGATGAAGGTTCGCTGCGCAACGCTGACGACAGTGGTGTCGAGGATCGCCATCACGGCGGCCAGCACGCACACGCCTGCGATCTTCAGCAGGTCCGCGTCGAGGTTCTCCGGGTATCCGCCGGCCTGCAGCTCCTTTACCTGCCCGTGGTCGGTGGCGACGCCGTTGTGCCCGACTGAAGCCGCTACGAGCCTCCGGGGCTTGGGATTTACCGCGCGGTGCACCACGGCACCACATTAGCCAGCAATTAGGTAGACGGCCAATCTAATTTCCTGGGCGCCCTGAGACCGGCATCACATCGCGGGCGCATCAATCCGACAACTGCCGTCGGCGTGTAGGACACCGTCCCGAAACCTGACGTTGCCACCATGGGGTCATGGCAGGACAACTGATCGTCTCGGTCTCGGGGGTGCGAGACCGCACCGTTGCCGATGTCGGCGAATTCTGCGTCGAGCTCGACGCGCGCCGGGTGCCGGTGTCGTTCCTGGTGGCGCCGAGGCTGGGGGGCGGGTGCCGGCTGCTCGACGACGCCGTGACGGCCGAGTGGCTGCGCGCGCGACGTGAGCGCGGTGACGCGATCGTGTTGCACGGATACGACGAGGCCGCGACCAAGAAGCGCCGGCCGGAGTTCGCGATTCTGCCCGCCCACGAGGCGAATTTGCGCGTGATGGCCGCCGACCGGGTGCTCGAGCAGGTCGGTCTGCGCACACGGCTGTTCGCGGCCCCCGGTTGGGCGGCCTCGGCGGGTACCCTGGCAGTCCTGCCGCGCAACGGCTTTCGCGTGCTGGCCGGTGTCGACGGCATCACGGATCTGGTGCGTCAGACCAAGGTGCGGGCACGGGTGCTCGGCATCGGCGGCGGTTTTCTGACCGAACCGTGGTGGTGCCGCACGCTGGTGTTGTCGGCGGAGCGTATCGCGCGTCGTGGCGGCGTCGTTCGGATCGCGATCACCGCCCGGCAGCTGCAACGGTCCGGCCCCCGGCAGGCGATGCTCGACGCGATCGACCTGGCGTTGCTGCACAGGGCGGCGCCGACGGTGTACCGGTGGCGAACCGGCCATCCGGTGCTCGTCGACGCGGCCTGACGGCGGCTCAGAACTCGGTCGCCTGCTCCTCTGCCAGCACCCGAAAGTCGGTGCGGCCCATCTCTTCGTAGCGCTGGTAGTACAGGCCGACCGCGACGGGGTTGACGATGCCCTGATGAATCGGTATGGCCCGCAGGGGTTTTACCGCTCTCAAGTATTCGACGGCTTCGGATATCTTCAGCCACGGCGCGGCCGCGGGCAGCGCGAGCACATCGATCTCCTCGGCGGGAATGAACAGCGCGTCGCCGGGATGCATCAGCCGGGCGGGGTGCCCTGAGTCCCCGACCAGATAAGAAATGTTGTTGATCAGTGGGATTTCCGGGTGGATGACCGCGTGCACGCCGCCGATGCCGCGGACCCGGAGACCGTCGATCGACAGCTCGTCACCGACGTGCACGGGCTGCCACCGGTCGCCGAGTTGCGCGGCGGTCTGCGGGTCGGCGTACAGCGCCGCGCCCGGGTTGGCGTCGACGAGTGCGGGCAGCCGCGACGTGTCGGCATGGTCGGGGTGTTGATGGGTGATCAGGATCGCCGACAACCCGGTGATGCCCTCGAAGCCATGCGAGAACGTGCCGGGATCGAACAGCAGCGTGGTGTCGGACCCCTTTTCGGCGGGAAAGCTGGCAAGTAGGCACGAGTGGCCGAAATGCGTGAGTTGCATTCCCCGATTGTGCGCCGTGCAGGTGTCGCCTCGGTATCCTTGCCGCCTAGGGTGTGGTCTGTGACACGGCTGCTTACGGGCCTCGGTGCGGCGGCGATGCTTGCGGCCCTCGGTGTGCTGGCGCCGGGGCCGGCGCCCGCTGTGCCCGACACCTGCCCGCCGAATTGTGACCGCATCCCGGCGACGGCATGGATCGATCCCTCCGCGATCCCGCTCTACCCGACGTACAAGTGGCCGGATTTGGCCGCGCTGTCGGTCACCGCGTCACACCCGCGGTTTCGCTTCGAGGAGTGGTGCGCGTCGCCGCCGGTGCCCGGCGATCCCCGCGAGTACGCGGTCGCGGCGAAAGCGGCCGTCGCGAATCCGCCCGGCCAGTGGCAGCTGCAGGTGCAGGTCCTGCACTGGCGGGGCGAAACCTGGCGCGGCGGCCAGGATGCCGACGCGGTGCTGCAGTCGGCCTCGGCGGCGCTGCGGTTCTGCCAACTCACCGCGCCGGGTACCTCGCCGTCGCTGACCACCGAGGAACCCGGCCGGCTCGCGGCGGTGATCAGCGTCGCCGGGCCGACTTCGACGGTCGTGCACGAATATCTGGTTTCGCACCCGCAGAGCAGCACGGTGGTCGAGCTGACGATGTGGGCGTCGTCGCCGCCGGCCGTCGCCTGGCCCACGGTCGCCGACAGCCAGGTGCTCGACGCGCTGGTTGCGCCGCTGTGCGTCGGATACATCTCGTCGTGCCAGTAACCGGACGCATGCCCCGGCGCCGGTAGAGTTGTCGCCGGACCAGCAACAAACACCGGCAAGCGAGGAGCTGCGCGTGGCGCGGGTGGTAGTGCACGTCATGCCCAAAGCCGAGATCCTTGACCCGCAGGGTCAGGCCATCGTGGGCGCGCTGGGCCGCCTTGGACACGCAGGCGTCTCGGATGTGCGGCAGGGCAAGCGTTTTGAACTCGAGGTCGACGACACCGTCGACGACGCGGCCGTCGCCGAGATCGCTGAATCGTTGCTTGCCAACACGGTGATCGAGGACTGGACCATCAGCAGGGAGCCGTCATGACCATGCGCGTGGGGGTGATCACCTTCCCCGGCACCCTCGACGACGTCGACGCCGCCCGAGCGGTCGGGCTCGTCGGCGCGGAGGCGGTGAACCTGTGGCACGCCGCCGCCGACCTCAAGAACGTCGACGCGGTGGTGGTGCCCGGCGGCTTCTCCTACGGCGACTACCTCAGGGCGGGCGCGATCGCCAGGTTCGCCCCGGTGATGGGGGAGGTGATCGCGGCGGCGGGGCGGGGTATGCCGGTGTTGGGGATTTGCAACGGCTTTCAGGTTCTGTGCGAGGCCGGGTTGCTGCCGGGGGCGTTGACGCGAAACGCGGGACTGCACTTCGTGTGTCGCGACGTGTGGCTGGAGGTGGCCTCGAACGGGACCGTATGGACGACACGCTACGAGCCGGGCGCCGATCTGCTGATCCCACTGAAGTCGGGAGAGGGCCGCTACGTCGCGGCCGAACCGGTGCTCGACAAGCTCGAAGGCGACGGCCGCGTGGTGTTCCGCTACCGCGACAACCCGAACGGCTCGATGCGCGACATCGCCGGTGTCTGCTCGGCGAACCGCCGGGTCGTGGGCCTGATGCCGCATCCCGAACACGCGACCGAGCCCCTCACCGGGCCGTCCGACGACGGCCTCGGCGTCTTCTACTCCGCGCTGGACGCGGTGCTGGCGGCCTGAGAGCCTGCCGAAAAACCAGAAGTGATATCGCATGCGCTATCACTTCTCGCGTTCATGTCACAACAGCTGGACGTTACTGGCGTGGCGGATGTGGCCTGTGGCATCTCAGCGTGCGCTAACCGGCCGTCAGGGCCACCGACGCCTCGGCCGTGTAGGACAGGAACGTCAGCGTCTCCTGCAGATACAGCTGCACCGAGTCGGCATCGTGGCTGAGGTAGCCGATCGACACGTCGGTGCCCAGCTGCAGATCGAAGTCGCCGCCGCGGGTGGTCAGCACGAACGCTCCGTCGATGGCCGGCGCCCAGATGATGTCACCGTTCACGAGCCGGTTGATGTGTTCCAGGATCGGATAGCCATGGTCGGAGGTTTCGCTCACCGCGGTGTAGGCGTCCGCCGACAGCAGCACCGAATACGGCCCGTCGACGCCGGCCAGCCGCAGCTCGGTGAGGGCCTGGCTGATCACGTCCGGGATGTGGCGGGCATCGGCGGGGAGCGTGAGCGCGGGGTTGGAGCTGGTCTGGCGGATGCCCTCGATCGACGCGGCCTGGTACCCCTCGAAGATCGCGCGGTCCTCCACGAAGGCCATCTTCTTCGCGGCATCCTTCACCGGCTCCCAGTCCGAGTCGTTGGACCCGCGCTCGACGTCGTCGATTTCGATCCGCGACAGTGCGAACGGAACCCGGAGCCGCACAAGCGGTTTGCTTGCCCGCAGGTGCGCGACCACGCCGTCGGTCGGCGGTGACACATCGAGCAGCCGGCCGGTGCTGACCGCTGCGGTCACGGGTCCGCCGGGCTCGCTGACGTCTACCACCCGCCTCCCGGCGATATGGCGTTTGAAGGTCCGTGATGCCTCGAGTTCGATTTCGCCCCAAGCCAATTCGTTGATGGGAGCAAGTTCGCGGTAGAGATTGTCCATCAGCGGGTTCCTTTCAGGCTGCCGATTCGCAGAGATCTGTCAGAGGGCGCTGGCGGCGGGTCGTTGAGGAAGTCGACGACCGGGGTGAAGAACATGGTGCCGGTGACCGCGGTGGAGAAGTCCAGGATGCGGTCGGTGTTGCCGGGCGGATCGCCGATGAACATGTTGCGCAGCATCCGTTCGGTCACCGCGGGCGTCCGCGAGTAACCGATGTAGTACGTGCCGAACTCCGGCTTGCCGACCTCGCCGAACGGCATGTTGTGCCGGATGATCTTGAGCTCGTTGCCGTCGTCGTCCTCGATCACGTTGAGGGCGAGATGGGAATTGGCCGGCTTCTCGTCGTCGTCGAGCTCGATGTCCTCGAGCTTCGTACGCCCGATCACCCGCTCCTGCTCGGTGACCGACAACGAGTTCCACCCGTTCATGTCGTGCACGTACCTCTGCACGTGCACATAGCAGGAGCCGGCGAAGCCGGGGTCCTCGTCCCCGATTTGGGAGGCGCTGACCGCGAGCGGGCCGTCGGGATTTTCCGTACCGTCGACGAAACCGAGCAGGTCGCGGTTCTCGAAGAAACGGAAGCCGTGCACCTCGTCGACGACGCTCACCGCGCCGCCCATCGCGTCCAGGATGCGCCCGGCCAGCTCGAAGCAGACGTCCATCGCCTCTGCGCGAATGTGGAACAACAGGTCGCCGGGGGTCGAGGGGGCGCGGTGGCGCGGCCCTTTGAGTTCGGCGAACGGGTGCAGCTCGGCGGGTCGCGGTCCCGAGAACAGCCGATCCCACGCCTCTGAACCAATGGATGTGACGAGCGTCAGCCGTTTCGACGGGTCACGGAAGCCGACGGCGCGAACCAGGCCCGACAGCCCCGTCAGCCCGTCGTGGACCGCCGCCTCGCCGCCGGCGTCGATCGTGGCTACCAGGAAGATGGCCGCGGGCGTCAGCGGCGCCAGAACTGGTTGCGGCAGAACGGCAGGCATCACCTGACCCTAACGCCTACCGGATCGGTAATGATGAGCAATATGTCAGCGACCGCGCGTGGCCTGTGCGACTTCATCGATTCGTCGCCGTCACCGTTCCACGTCTGCCTCAACGTCGCCCGGCGGCTGCGCGCCGCCGGCTACACGGAACTCGCCGAAGCCGACCCGTGGCCGCACGGCGGCCGGTTCTTCACGGTGCGCGCCGGCTCGGTCGTCGCGTGGAACTCCTCCGCCGATCCGAGCCGGGCGTTCCGGATCGTCGGCGGGCACACCGACAGCCCGAACTTGCGGGTCAAGCAACATCCGGACCGGCTGGTGGCGGGGTGGCAGGTGGTGGCCCTGCAGCCCTACGGCGGCGCGTGGCTCAATTCGTGGCTGGACCGCGACCTGGGCATCAGCGGCCGCCTGTCGGTGCGCGACGGCGGCGGGGTGCGCCAACAGCTGGTGAAGATCGACGAGCCGATCCTGCGGGTGCCGCAGCTGGCCATCCACCTGGCCGAAGACCGCAGGTCGGTCACGCTGGACCCGCAGCGGCACGTCAACGCGGTGTGGGGGGCGGGCGGCGGCTGCCGGTCGTTTCTGGAGTATGTGGCCGGTGCGGCCGGCGTCGACGCCGGCGACGTGCTCGGTGCCGACCTGATGACCCATGATGTGCAGCCGTCGAGACTGGTCGGGGCCGGCCGTGACCTGCTCAGCGCGCCGCGGCTGGACAACCAGGCGACGTGCTATGCGGGCCTGGAGGCGCTCATCGCCGCCGAACCGCGCGACTACCTGCCGGTGCTGGCGCTGTTCGACCACGAGGAGGTCGGCTCGACGTCGGACCACGGCGCGCAGTCCAACCTGCTGACAACCGTGCTGGAGCGCATCGTGCTCGCGGCGGGCGGCAACCGGGAGGACTACCTGCGCCGGCTGCCCGGCTCGCTGGTGGCCTCCGGTGACATGGCGCATGCGACGCACCCCAACTACCCGGAGCGCCACGAGCCCGGTCACCTGATCGAGGTGAACGCGGGTCCGGTGCTCAAGGTGCAGCCGAACCTGCGGTACGCGACCGACGGCCGGTCGGCGGCGGCTTTCGCGTTGGCCTGTGACCAGGCCGGGGTGCCGCTGCAACGCTATGAACACCGTGCCGATCTGCGCTGCGGGTCGACGATCGGGCCGATGACCGCCGCGCGGACCGGCATCCCGACCGTCGACGTGGGCGCCGCCCAGCTGGCGATGCATTCGGCGCGCGAGCTGATGGGCGCCGAGGATGTCGCGTCGTATTCGGCGGCACTGCGCGCGTTTTTCTCTCCGCACGCCGGGGCCGATCGGCAAACTAAGCTGTCGGCGTGACGTCGCCGGACACCGTGCAGCGCGCCGCCGCCACGCCGGACCTGCCGCAGCCCTACCGTGAGCTGGGTCTCAGGGACGACGAGTACCAGCGGATCCGCGGAATCCTCGGCCGTCGTCCCACCGACGCCGAGCTGGCGATGTATTCGGTGATGTGGAGCGAACACTGCTCCTACAAGTCCTCGAAGGTGCACCTGAGGTACTTCGGGGAGACCACGACCGAGGAGATGCGCGCCAGGATGCTGGCCGGCATCGGCGAGAACGCCGGCGTCGTCGACATCGGCGACGGCTGGGCGGTCACGTTCAAGGTGGAATCCCACAACCATCCGTCCTATGTCGAGCCGTACCAGGGCGCCGCCACCGGCGTCGGCGGAATCGTGCGCGACATCATGGCCATGGGCGCTCGCCCGGTCGCGGTGATGGACCAGCTGCGGTTCGGCGCCGCCGACGCGCCCGACACCCGCCGCGTGGTCGACGGAGTGGTGCGCGGCATCGGTGGCTACGGCAACTCGCTCGGGCTTCCCAACATCGGCGGTGAAACCGTCTTCGACGCGTCCTATGCCGGCAACCCGCTCGTCAACGCGCTGTGCGTCGGGGCGCTGCGCAAGGAGCAGCTGCACCTGGCGTTCGCATCGGGGACCGGCAATAAGATCATCCTGTTCGGGGCCCGCACCGGGCTCGACGGCATCGGCGGAGTGTCGGTGCTGGCGTCGGAGACGTTCGACGGCGACGAGTCCGCGGCCGGCCGCAAGAAGCTTCCGTCGGTCCAGGTCGGTGACCCGTTCATGGAGAAGGTGCTCATCGAGTGCTGCCTGGAGCTCTACGCCGCGGGCCTGGTGGTGGGCATCCAGGATCTCGGTGGTGCCGGATTATCCTGTGCCACCTCGGAATTGGCGTCAGCCGGTGACGGCGGGATGGCGATCGAGCTCGACAGGGTGCCGCTGCGCGCGGCGAACATGACGCCCGCCGAGATTCTGGCCAGCGAGTCGCAGGAGCGCATGTGTGCGGTGGTCAAGCCGGAAAACGTCGACGCGTTTCTGGCCGTGTGCCGCAAGTGGGACGTGCTGGCCTCGGTGATCGGCGAGGTGACCGACGGCGGCCGGCTGCGGGTCACCTGGCACGGCGAGACGGTCGTCGACGTGCCGCCGCGCACCGTCGCGCACGAGGGCCCGGTCTATCAGCGGCCGGTCGCCCGCCCGGACCGCCAGGACGCTCTCAATGCCGACACGTCGGACAGGCTGCCGCGGCCGGTGACGGGCGACGAGCTGCGCGCGACCCTGCTGGCGATGCTTGGCAGCCCGCACCTGTGCAGCCGCGCGTTCATCACCGAGCAGTACGACCGCTACGTGCGCGGCAACACCGTGCTGGCCGAACACGCCGACGGCGGCGTGCTGCGCATCGACGAGCGGACCGGCCGCGGGATCGCGGTGTCGACCGACGCGTCGGGGCGCTACACGCAGCTGGACCCCTACGTCGGCGCGCAGCTGGCGCTGGCCGAGGCATACCGCAACGTCGCGGTCACCGGCGCGACGCCGATCGCGGTGACCAACTGCCTGAATTTCGGCTCACCGGAAGATCCCGCTGTCATGTGGCAGTTCGCCCAGGCGGTGCACGGGCTCGCCGATGGCTGTGCGGCACTTGGTATTCCGGTCACGGGCGGCAACGTGAGCTTCTACAACCAGACCGGCTCCACCGCGATCCTGCCGACCCCGGTGGTCGGGGTGCTCGGCGTGATCGACGACGTGACCCGCCGGATCCCGACCGACTTCGGCACCGAGCCCGGCGAGACGCTGATTCTTCTCGGCGACACCCGCGACGAGTTCGACGGCTCGATCTGGGCCCAGGTCACCGCGGGCCACCTGGGGGGCCGGCCCCCGGCCGTCGACCTGCGGCGAGAGCGGCTGCTGGCCGACGTGCTGACCGCGGCATCCGGCGACGGGCTCGTCACAGCGGCTCACGACCTGAGCGAGGGCGGCCTGATCCAGGCCGTCGTCGAGTCGGCCCTGCATGGCGAAACGGGTTGTCGCATCGTGATTCCCGAAGCCGCCGATCCGTTCGTCACGCTGTTCTCCGAGTCGACCGGACGGGTGCTGGTCGCGGTGCCGCGCACGGAGGAGAGCAGGTTCCGCGCGATGTGCGAGGCGCGCGGATTGCCTGCCACCCGGATCGGGGTCGTCGACCAGGGCTCCGACGCGATCGAAGTTCAAGGCCTGTTCACGGTGTCGTTGGACGACCTGCGCGCGACCTACGAGGGCGTGCTGCCCGGTCTCTTCGGATGACCACCGCCGTCAGCACCGACACGGGCGAACCCCCTGCCGAGACCGCCGAACGCCGGCGCCACCCGCTGCTGGTCTGGGCGTGGGGCCTGGTCCGGCTCGACTTCGTCGGAGTCGGGTTCGGCGCGCTGTTCTTCTGCCTGTCGCTGACGCCGTCGCTGCTGCCGCGCCAGTGGCTGTTCCAGGGATTGATCGGGGGCATAAACGCGGCGATCGGTTACGGCATCGGGGTTGTGCTCGGCAAGGTGGTCCGGCACCTTGTGTTGCGCGGCCGGTCGTGGTGGCCGCCGAGTCCGCGGGTGCTGTACTGGGCGAAGGCGCTGACGGTGGGCGTGTCGATCGGGGCCGGCGTGCTGCTGATGATCCCGGCGGCCGCATGGCAGCGGCAGGTGTCGGGCCTGATGGGTATGGAAGGCCCGTCGACCCTGGGTTACCTGCGGACCGTGGTGATCGCCCTCGCCGTCGGCGGTGTGGTGGTGGGTGTGTCGCGGGTGCTGCTCGATGCGGTCAAGGTCCTGGCCCGCTACCTGATCAGGCGGTGGGGCGTCAACGACGAGGTGGCGCAGTTCATCGGCACCGCGATCGTCGCGATCTTGGCCATCACCCTGGTCAACGGCGTGTTGGTCCGCGGGTTCTTCGTTGCCGCCAGTGCGGTCTTTCAGCCGCAGAACTCCAGCACACGGCCCGGGATCACCCAGCCCGCTCAGCCCGAGAGGTCAGGCAGCCCGGCGTCTTTCGCGCCATGGACCACCCTGGGATATCAGGGCCGCAACTTCGTGGCCACCGGGCCGCACGCCGACGAGCTGACCGCGCTGAACGGCCGTCCGGCCAAAGAGCCGATCCGCCTGTATGTCGGTCTGCAGACGGCGGACACCGCCGAGGGCCGGCTCAGCGTGCTGCGCAGCGAACTCGACCGCACCGGCGCCTTCGAGCGCAGGGTTCTGGTGATCATCCCGACCACCGGCACCGGCTGGGTGGACCCGGTGGCGGCGCGTTCGATCGAGTCGATTTACAACGGCGACACCGCGCTGGTTGCGATGCAGTACTCGTATCTGCCCAGCTGGATCTCGTTTCTCGCCGACCAGCAGAAGTCGCTGGAGGCGGGCAGGGAGTTGGTCGACACGGTGCACGATCGGTGGGCGCTCTGGCCGCCCGATCACCGGCCGAAGCTGATGCTCTACGGCGAAAGCCTCGGCTCCATGGCCGGGCAGGGCGCATTCGGCTACCTCCCCGACATCATTCAGATGGGCTTCTCCGCGGTGTTGTGGGAAGGCCCGCCCTACGCGAGCCCGCTGTGGCGGGCACTGGTCATCCGCCGGGATCCCGGCACCCCGGAGGCGGAGCCGCGCTACGACGACGGGCGCACGGTGCGGTTCTCCCAGGGCGATGACACCCCCGTCGTCGCGGCACCGCCGTGGGACGGCACCCGGGTGCTGTTCATCCAGCACGCGTCCGATCCCGTGGTCTGGTGGTCGCCGAGTATGCTGTTCGAGCGCCCCGATTGGCTGCGTGAGCCGCCCGGGCCCGACCGCACCGCCTCGATGCGCTGGTATCCGATCGTCACGTCGTGGCAGGTCGGTGCGGACCTGACGAACGCGTACAGCGTGCCCGTCGGGCACGGCCACCACTACGGCGATCAGGCGCTGGACGGCTGGGTCGCGGTGGCGCCGCCCGACGGGTGGACCGCGGCCGACACCGACCGCGTCCGGCGTGCGCTGGAAAAGGTCGAGGCATCCGGCGGGCCCGAATATTGATGCGGCGCGAAGTCTTCCGTGCCGTTGTCTTGGCTGCCGGTCTCCTGCGCTGGAGCGTGACCGGACCCGGGCGGCGGCATCCGTTGGTGCAGGCCGGGTTGGCGGCGGGGCTGGTCGCGTTGACCGGCGCACGTCTCGGGCTGCGGCCCCCGGCCCTGTGGGCCGGTCTGCGGACCGGCCTGGCGGCCGCTGCGCTGGTGGCGGCGGGAGTTGCCGCAGCCACCGCGTCGCCGCGGGTGCGGGCCGCGATGGCGGGACGGGACCTGCCCGGCCCGGTGGCGGCCTGGCTGGCGGTCGGGATTCCGCTGGGGACCGTGTGGTCGGAGGAGGCGGCCTACCGGGCGGCGCTGGGAACCGTGGCCGCCGACGCGTTCGGTCGCGGTGCCGGGCGGCTGCTGCAGAGCGCGGCGTTCGGGCTGTCGCACGTTTACGACGCGCGCGCCACCGGCGAGCCGGTGGTTGCGACCGTGCTCGCGACCGGTGTCGCCGGGTGGCTGTTCGCGCGGCTCTTCGAGCGCTCGGGCAGCCTCGCCGCGCCGATGCTGGCGCACCTGGCGATCAACGAGGCCGGCGCCGTGGCCGCGCTCGCCGTGCAATCCCGGCGCCGTGTGTCGGCGGGTTAGTACAGCACCTTGCGCAGGCTCTCGTCGCTGTAGTACTCGTCGAGCCGGGCCTGGCTCCAGTCGGGTTTGGTGGCCTTGGCGATCCGCGCGACGCTGGGCACCGCCGTCGGGTTCCAGCTCTGCGGGTTCCATGTGTCCGAGCGCAGAAATGCCTTGGGGCAGTGGAAGAACACCTCTTCGATGTCGATCTCGAGCGCAAGTACCGGGCGTTTGCCCCGCACCGCCATCGCATCGAAGTAGTCGGCGTCGGCCAATATCCGCGCGGCGCCGTTGATGCGGAGGGTGTCGCCGCGTCCGGGGATGACGAACAGCGTGCCTACGTGTGGGCGCGCCAGCACATTGACGTATCCGTCGGCGCGCTTGTTGCCGGGTCGCTCCGGGATCGCGATCGTGGTGTCGTCGATGACGTGCACGAAGCCGGCCGGATCGCCCTTGGGCGAGACGTCGACGCGGCCCTGCGCGTCGGTGGTCGCCACGAAGCAGAGCGGCGAGTGCGCCAGCCAGTCCCGCTGAGTCGGCGAAAGCCGGTTGCCGACCTTGTTGGCGACGTAGGTGTTCGGATGGCCGACGATCGCGCGCAACTCGTCGATCGTCGTGACTTGACGGCGCATTGCTCCATCATGGCAACTCGGTGTGGGTGTCGTCGATGCCGAAGCTGACGACCTGTTGTTGGTGGCGATGGTTAGGATCGCCGGGCTATGCCCGCTCGCCGCGCCGTCGACCCCGCGCAGACACGCGCCGCGGTGCTCGCCGTCGGGCCGTGGCTGCGCGACGAAACCCGCCCCGGGCCGTCCCGCGACGAGCTTGCGGCGGCGGTCCGGCTCACCGCCCGCACGCTCGCCGGGCGGGCGCCCGGCGCCAGCGTCGAGGTCAGGATCCCACCTTTCGTTGCGGTGCAATGCATTTCAGGTCCTCAACATCGGCGCGGCACACCGCCGAACGTGGTGGAAACCGATGCCCGGACGTGGCTGCTGCTGGTTACCGGCCTGCTGTCGGTGCCGGACGCGGCGGCGACGGGCGTGCTGCAGTTGTCCGGCGCGCGCGCCCCGGAGATCGCGTCCTGGTTGCCGCTGGTCCCGGTGGACGGCTGAGCATGGAATGCCCGGGTGGCGGCGACCGTTGAACAAACCGCGGCGACACTGCCGCGCTGATTCCGTTATCCGCCCGTGATCACCGTAGACTCGGTGACGTCACCCCGATCGCGCCCCTGGGAGCAGCCACACCGTGACCGGCCAGCAGACCGAGCCCGAGAATCCGCCGCGCGAAGAGTGCGGTGTCTTCGGCGTCTGGGCTCCCGGCGAGGAAGTCGCCAAGCTCACCTACTACGGCCTCTACGCGCTGCAGCACCGCGGGCAGGAGGCCGCGGGCATCGCGGTTGCCGACGGCTCGCAGGTTCTGGTGTTCAAGGACCTCGGCCTGGTCAGCCAGGTGTTCGAGGAGCAGACGCTGGCCGCGATGGAGGGCCACGTCGCGATCGGGCACTGCCGGTACTCGACGACCGGCTCCACCACCTGGGAGAACGCCCAGCCGGTGTTCCGCAACACCGCCGCGGGCACCGGGGTGGCCCTCGGCCACAACGGCAACCTCGTCAACACCACCGAGCTCGCGAGCCGCGCCCGGGAGCTCGGGCTGATCAACACCCGCGGGGCCGCCCCCGCGACCACCGACTCCGATATCCTCGGCGCGCTGCTGGCCCACGGCGCCGCCGACGCGACGCTGGAGCAGGCGGCCCTGGAGCTGCTGCCGACCGTGCGCGGCGCGTTCTGCCTCACGTTCATGGACGAGAACACCCTGTACGCCGCGCGCGACCCCTACGGCGTGCGGCCGCTGTCGCTGGGCCGGCTTGACCGCGGCTGGGTGGTGGCCTCCGAAACGGCCGCGCTCGACATCGTCGGTGCCTCCTTCGTCCGCGACATCGAGCCCGGTGAGCTGCTGGCCATCGACGCCGACGGCGTCCGCTCCACTCGTTTCGCCAACCCGACCCCCAAGGGCTGTGTCTTCGAATACGTCTACCTGGCCCGGCCGGACAGCACGATCGCGGGCCGGTCCGTGCACGGCACCCGCGTGGAGATCGGCCGGCGGCTCGCCCGCGAGCGGCCGATCGACGCCGACCTGGTGATCGGTGTGCCCGAATCCGGCATCCCCGCGGCGGTCGGCTACGCCCAGGAGTCGGGCATCCCGTACGGCCAGGGCCTGACGAAGAACGCATACGTCGGCCGCACGTTCATCCAGCCGTCGCAGACCATCCGTCAGCTCGGTATCCGGCTCAAGCTCAACCCGCTGCGCGAGGTGATCCGGGGCAAGCGGCTGATCGTCGTCGACGACTCGATCGTCCGCGGCAACACCCAGCGTGCGCTCGTCCGGATGCTGCGGGAGGCAGGCGCGGTCGAGGTGCACGTGCGGATCGCGTCGCCGCCGGTGAAGTGGCCGTGCTTCTACGGCATCGACTTCGCCACCCCGGCCGAACTGATCGCCAATGCCGTCGAGAACGAAGACGAGATGCTCGAGGCGGTGCGGCACGCGATCGGCGCGGACACCCTGGGCTACATCTCGTTGCAGGGCATGATCGCGGCCAGCGAGCAGCCGGCGTCGCGGCTGTGCTGCGCCTGCTTCGACGGCAAGTATCCGATCGAGTTGCCGGGCGAGACGGCGTTGGGCAAGAACGTCGTCGAGCAGATGCTTGCCACCGCGGCCCGCACCGGCATCGGGGTTCAGGCCGAGAACGACAACGTCTCGGCGCTGCGGCGCCCCTAACGCCCGCTGCTGCCGGCGACCACGTCGGCGAACGTTGCGCGAAACCTGCGGCGGTGCAACGGAAGACCCCCGTACCAGTACAGCCGCCCGGCGATGCCGCGCGGGTAGAAGATCGCCCGCTGGTCATAGCGGCTGCCACGACCGTCCACCCGCCTCACCCGCATCTCCAGCCACTCCCGCCCCGGGGCGCGGGTCTGGCGGAGCAGCAGCAACAGCTGACCGGGCTCGCGGGTCTCCACCCGGGACCGCGCCTGAACCGGGCTGGCGTCGATCACCTTCCACAGCTCCTCGGGTGTCGCCGGCGTCCACGCGGACCGGTTGATCGTGTAGGCGATCTCACCGGCCCACTCGGGATCGCTGGGCAGCGGCCCCGACGGCGCGCCCTGCGGCGACGCGTTCGCCCACGACGTCTCGACCTGGCCGCGGGCGATGCGCTCCAGCGCCAGCCCGACCGCCTCCCGGTAGCCCGTCAGGCCGCCCGCCGGTGGCGGGATCACCGAGTCGATGTCGTGGTCGCCCATCACGGCGTCGCAGTGCAGCGACTCCACCAGCGGCCGGGCCAGCCCGGAGGGGATCGGCGTCACCAGGCCCACCCACCAACTCGCGATGGTCGGCGTCAGGAACGGCAGCACGACGATGAGCCGCCGCCTCAGCCCGGCTTCCTCGGCGTAGATCTGCATCATCTCGCCGTACTCGAGTACGTCGGGCCCGCCGATGTCCCAGGTTCGCGACCACGGCACCTCCGCCGACGCGGCCTCGACCAGATAGTGCAACACGTCGCGGATCGCGATCGGCTGGATCCTGTTGTGCACCCACTTCGGTGTCGTCATCGCGGGCAGCCGATCGGTGAGATGGCGGATCATCTCGAACGACGCGGAGCCCGAGCCGATGATCACACCCGCCTGCAGCACGACGGTTTCGATGCCGGAGCTGAGCAGGATGTCGCCGACCGCGGTGCGCGACTGCAGGTGCGGCGAGAGCCGGGCGCCCGAGGGATGCAGCCCGCCGAGATACACCAACCTGCCAACCCCGGCACGGCGGGCGGCGGCGACGACGTTCATCGCCGACCGGCGTTCCTCGGCGGCGAAGTCCTCCGACGTGCCCATCGAGTGCACGAGGTAATAGACCACGTCGACCCCGTCGAACGCGGCGGTCAGCGACTCCGGATCGCCCAGATCCCCGCGAACCACCTCGACCGCGTCCCGCCACGGCACGCCGGCCAGCTTGTCGGGCGTCCGCGCCATCGCGCGCACGTCATAGCCGCGCGCCAGCAGGCGCGGCACCAGCCGTCCACCGACGTAACCGGTCGCCCCCGTCACCAAGCAGCGCATCTCGACCATCGCCTCCCGTCGCGCTCTAAGAACCATTCGAAGCCATGTCGGCGGTGGATTGCCCGGTGCGCCGTCAGGAGAAACCGCCGGGGGCGATCGTGATCTGACGGAACACGTAATCGGTGCCGCCACAATTCCGTCCCCTGGACTCCCGTCGCCGAGGTGGCCGACGCGGTGCCCGGGAAAAGAATCGCCCCGACCACAACTGCGGCTGTGAGGATGACACCGCGGGTTGGCCACATACCGGTAGCCTTACACGCGATGACGGAACGAGCCGACGAACTCGGCATCTCATACGCTTCGTCCGGGGTGGATATCGAGGCCGGCGACCGGGCAGTGGCACTGCTGAAGCCGCTGGCGGAAAGGGCCAGCCGACCCGAAGTCGTCGGCGGACTGGGTGGTTTCGCCGGGCTGTTCGCCCTCAAAGGCGGCTATCGCGAGCCGCTGCTGGCCGCTTCCACCGACGGTGTCGGCACCAAGGTCGCGATCGCCCAGGCGATGGACAAGCACGACACCGTCGGGCTCGATCTCGTCGCGATGGTCGTCGACGATCTCGTGGTGTGCGGCGCCGAGCCGCTGCTGCTTCAGGACTACATCGCGGTCGGCCGCATCGTCCCGGAACGGATCGCCGCCATCGCCGCGGGCATCGCCGAAGGCTGCGTGCGGGCCGGCTGCGCGCTGCTCGGTGGCGAGACCGCCGAGCATCCCGGCTTGATGGCGCCCGACGCCTACGACATCTCGGCGACCGGCGTCGGGGTCGTCGAGGCCGACGACGTGCTTGGTCCCGACCGGGTGCGTCCGGGCGACGTGGTGATCGCGATGGGTTCGACGGGCCTGCATTCCAACGGCTACTCACTGGCCAGGCACGTGTTGCTCGAGATCGACCGGATGAATCTGGCCGGACACGTCGAGGAGTTCGGCCGCACGCTGGGCGAGGAGCTGCTCGAGCCGACCCGCATCTACGCCAAGGACTGCCTCGCGTTGGCCGCCGAGACGCAGGTCCGCACGTTCTGCCACGTCACGGGTGGCGGGCTGGCCGCCAACCTGGCGCGGGTGATACCCAACGGACTCGTCGCGGAGCTGGACCGCGGGACGTGGACGCCCGCGCCGGTGTTTTCGATGATTGCGCAGCGCGGGCGGATCGACCGCGCCGAGATGGAGAAGACGTTCAACATGGGCGTCGGCATGGCGGCGGTGGTCAGCCCCGTGGACACCGACCGCGCGCTGGCGATCCTGACGGCCCGTCACCTGAACTGCTGGGCGCTGGGCACCGTCAAGAAAGCCGGCAAGAGCAGCACCCGGGTGGAACTCGTCGGGCTACATCCCCGATTCTGACCATCGGGGCGTGCGTCACGTAAGGCCTAGCGGCGCCAGTCGTCCTCGTCGTCCCATCCGCCGTTGTCGTCGGTGTCTACGCGGTCGCCCCCGGACAGCTCTCGCTGGAGACGTTCGAAATCGGTCTGCGGGGAGCTGTACTTCAGCTCCCGGGCAACCTTCGTCTGCTTCGCCTTCGCCCGGCCGCGGCCCATGGGGGAACCCCCTCACGCAATAACGGAGCGGCCCGATGAGAAGGCGGCTCCGATCTGAGTCTGTCTTTGTAAGTCCTGACAACACTTTACCGTGCCCGAGCGCGCTGCGCTGGCAGCCCTTCCCGCAGATGCGGCGCGGGTCACCGGGGAACGCCACGCAGCCGGTCGACCGCGGCACGGCCGGGGCCGGCGACGTCGGCGGCGGGCATGCTGTCGGGGTCGATCGCCAGCGGAACGGGCTCGTCGCCACCGGTGACCAACTCGGTGTCGGCGGGCAGGCCGCGTTTGACCAGTGCCAGCGCCACCGGGCCGAGGTCGACGTGGTCGACGACGGTGCCGACACGGCCTACCGTGCGGCCCCCGGCTGTGATCGCTGACCCGGTGGCCGGCCGCGACACCGAGCCGTCGAGGTGGGTCAGCACCAGCATCCGTGGCGGTCGGCCCAGGTTGTGCACCCGCGCGACGGTCTCCTGGCCGCGGTAGCAGCCCTTGTCCAGGTGCACGGCGGTGCCGATCCAGCCCACCTCGTGCGGGATCGTGCGCTCGTCGGTGTCCACCCCGAGCCTGGGTCGCAGCCCGGCGACGCGGTGCGCCTCGTAGGCCCACACGCCGGCGGGACGAAGCCCGGCCGCCGGGAGCCGCTGTCGCCAGTCGGCCAGCTGGTCGCGGGGCACCACGACCTCCAGCGCGATGGGCGGGCCGTCGCGGTCGCCCGGCATTCGCCGGACGAAGCCGCCGCCGGCGAGCGGCACCGCGACCAGTTCGCCCGGCAGCGCGTCGACGCCCAGCGCGTCGAGCACCCGACGCTCGGCCAGTGCGGGCCCCAGCAGTGACAGCACGCCGTAGTCGCCGGCGTCGGGCACGACGTCGGCCCAGAACACCATCCGCTTGAGGTAGGCCAGCAACGGCTCGCCGCGCCACGGCTCGGTGTCCAGATAGCTGACCCCGCCGAGCTCGGTCTGGATCCAGTGGTCTTCCACGCGGCCCTGGCCGTCGAGGCTGAGGTTCTGCACGGTGGCGCCGTCGGGCAGTTCGGCGACCTGCTGGGAGGAGATGTTGTTCAGCCAGCTCAGTCGTTGGGCGCCGGTCAGGGTCAGCACCGCGCGATGTGAACGGTCGACGAGGACCGCGTCGGCCAGCGCGGCGCGTTGTTCGCCGAGCGGGTCGCCGTAGTGCCATACGGCCCCGGCGTCGGGGCCCGAGTCGGGTGCTGGCACGGCGGACACTCTTTCAACTCTACGGCCGCCGGTTACCCTTCTGCCCATGTCCGTAGTCGTCACGCTCGACGGGGAATTTCACGATCCGGCCGCGCCGCTGCTGTTCGCCGACGACCTGGCCGCCGTGCGCGGCGACGGCGTCTTCGAAACCCTGCTGGCCCGCGACGGGCGTCCCTGCCTGCTCGACGCTCACCTGCAGCGGTTCGCGCAGTCGGCCGAGATGATGGACCTGCCCGCGCCCGACGCGGACGCCTGGCGCAGGATCGCCGACGCCGCGGCGTTGCGCTGGGGGCAGGGGCGCGGCGACGAGGGGGTGATGCGGCTGGTCTACAGCCGCGGCCGGGAAAGCGGCGGCCCGCCGACGGCGTACCTGACCGTGAACCCGCTGCCCGGGCGGGTCGCGGCGGTGCGCCGCGACGGGTTAGCGGCGCTGACGCTGGCCCGGGGGCTGTCCACGACAGCGTCGGCGGCGCCGTGGCTGCTCGCGGGCGCGAAGACCCTGTCGTATGCGGTGAACATGGCCGCGCTGCGCTACGCCGCCGAGCGCGGCGCCGGTGACGTGATCTTCGTCAGCTCCGACGGCTACCTGCTGGAGGGCCCGCGCTCGACGGTCGTCATCGCCGCCGGCGGCGCGCTGCTCAGCCCGCCGCCGTCGCTGCCGATCCTGCACGGCACCACCCAGCAGGCGCTGTTCACCGTCGCCGCGGCCAAGGGCTACCGCTGCGAGTACCGGCCGCTGCGGCCCGCGGACCTGCTGAGCGCGCAGGGCATTTGGCTCGTGTCGAGCATCACACTGGCCGCGCGGGTGCACACCCTCGACGGTCGCGCGCTGCCGCCGTCGCCGATCGCCGCCGAGTTCAGCGAGCTGGTCGACCTCGCGATCGTCAGCGACCGCTGATCTGCTTGCGGCGAACACAATTCGGTTGTCGCCGCGCCGCCACGCGGGTACGGTCGCCGGTACACGAGGAAGGAGGTGGTCCGAGAAATTGATTCACTTATGGACACGTGAGGTGACTGCCGGCTAGCAGCCGCGGCGAGGACTTCACCGCCTGGGCGCTGGCGAATTCCCCGCAGTCACCCGGCCCCCGAGCCCCTCGGTCGGTCCAACCAGGAACGCACGGCTCGGGGGCCGCTCCATATCCGTTCCACATCCGCCCCCCGAAGCCGACGACGCCAAGAAGCAGTCAGCCCGCGTAGCGCGACAGCCGCGCCGACAGGTGGGGCACCAGACCGCCGTCGGCGTCGACCCTCTCCTCGACATACGCCAGGTCGCCGCCCTCGACGATGCCGTAGAGCCGTTTCGCGCCGCCGACCAGCACACCCGAGCGGCTGCGGGCGAGCGCATCGGTGACGAGCTCCCACGACGACTGGGTGCGCGGCCGGCCGTAGAACAGCTCGACGTAGCCGGCGGAGTGGGCGAGCAGCAACTCGATCGCGTTCGACTCACCCGGGTCGGCGGGGTCGTCGACGAACCGCCAGAACCCGGTCTCGCGCAGCGTCGGCTCGGCATATTCGCCCTGCTCGGTGAGCCGCCAGGACCGCGACTCCCAGTTCAGGTAGTCGCGGCCGTCGTGGGAGACGATGATCTGCTGGCCGAACCGGTAGTCGCCGTGGGGGCCGCGGCCCTCACCCTCACCGCGCCAGACCCCGACGAGGGGCAGCAGCGCCAGCAGCGCGTCGTGCAGGCTGGCGCCCACCCGCAGGTTCGCGGTGTCGGGGGGCAGCGGCAGGTCGTCGAAGACCGGGATGTTGCGGGCCGCCGTGGTTTTCGCACGTTCGGCCGCCGCGGCCACCGCCCGGTCGGCTGACCCGGGTGTACTCACGAGTCGTCGGATATCAGCCGGTACACCGCGTAGAGGGCGAACCAGGTGATCATGACGACGCACGCGACCAGCAGGATCTCGTAGAACAGGACCACGCGATCGAGTCTAGTCAAGCCGGCCCGACCGAAGGCGCCTCAGGCGACCTTGACGTCGACCTCGTGGACCCCGGCGCCGTGCGGCGCCACCACGGCGTCGCCGCTGCCGATCGCCGACAGCGCGCGCACCGTCCAGGATCCCGGGGCCGCGAAGAACCGGAAGTCACCCGTGGCCGACGCCACCACCTCGGCGGTGAACTCGTCGGACGCGTCGAGCAGCCGCACGAACGCGCCGCCCACCGGCTGCCCGGAGCCGTCGACGACCCGGCCGGTGATCACCGTCTCCTTCTCGACGTCGACACCGGCCGGCAGCGTCTGTCCTTGCTCGGGTGCAGAGCACATATCAGCTTCCCAACTCGATCGGGGCCCCCACGAGAGAGCCGTATTCGGTCCAACTTCCGTCGTAGTTCTTGACGTTCTCGTGCCCGAGAAGCTCGCGAAGCACGAACCATGTGTGCGACGAGCGCTCCCCGATGCGGCAGTAGGCGATGGTCTCCTTGGTGCCGTCCAGGCCCGCCTCCGCGTACAGCTTGGCCAGGTCGTCGTCCCGCTTGAACGTGCCGTCCTCGTTGGCGGCCTTGCTCCACGGCACGTTGATCGCGCCGGGGATGTGGCCGGGCCGCTGGCTCTGCTCCTGGGGCAGGTGCGCGGGCGCCAGGATCTTGCCGGAGAACTCGTCCGGCGAGCGCACGTCGACGAGGTTCTTCTCGCCGATCGCCGCGATCACCTCGTCGCGGAACGCGCGGATGCTGTTGTCCGGCTGCTTGGCGGTGTAGCTGGTCGACGGCCGGTTGACGGCGTCGGTGGACAGCGGGCGCCCGTCGAGCTCCCACTTCTTGCGGCCGCCGTCGAGCAGCTTGACCTTGTCGTGCCCGTACAGCTTGAAGTACCAGTACGCGTAAGCGGCGAACCAGTTGTTGTTGCCGCCGTAGAGGATCACGGTGTCGTCGTTGGCGATGCCGCGGTCGGACAGCAGCTTCGAGAACTGCTCGGCGTCAACGAAATCGCGCTTCACCGGATCCTGCAGATCCTTGCGCCAGTCCAGCCTGACCGCACCGGCGATGTGCCCGTTGTCGTATGCGCTGGTGTCCTCGTCGACCTCGACGAAGACGGTGTTGGGTGCGTCGAGATTGCTCTCTGCCCAGTCAGCCGTGACCAGGACGTCGGAGCGGGCCATGAATTTCCTTTCGGTTGCTTGCCAGAATCCAGAATCCAGAAATCAGGAAGGTCAGGTGACGGACGCCGGTCTCCGGCGGAACCGGGCCACCGGCGGGTACAGCTGGCACCCCAGGCAGATGCCGAACGCCGCGTTGAGGAACGCCGCGACGAGCGCGAACGCGGTCGCGATCTCACCGAGCAGGGCCAGTCCCGTCGCGAAACCTATTACCCCGGCGACGGCGAAGACGAACCCGACGAGCTGGGCGAACTTCAGCGGCGCCACCGGCTCGCGCGAGGTGACCGGGCCGAGCCGCGGCGCGACCAGCCCGGCGTACACCCGCCCGTACGGGCTCAGCCGCGGGCCGCGCAGCGCGCCGATCGCGAACACGACGGCCTGCAGGAAAAGCAGCACCGCGGCGGCCAACGCGCTGAACGCGGCGACGACAAGCGTGGCCACCAGGACGGCGCTGGTGACCCAGGCGGCGAAGCGGGGCCCGCGGACGTCCACCTGTTCGGTGTTGGTCGGCATCGAGGTACTCCTGTGCTGACAGAGCTGGCAAGGGACAGGCCAGAAGGGCCGCAGACGAGCGTTGGCTCAGCGGCAACAGCAACAGCAACAACCCGCGACGCGGCACAGATCTACTGCGCGGCGCTTGGTGAGCATGGGCTCCAGGCGGGCGGACACGTCGGCCAGCTTACCTAATCGGGGTGTGGTGAAGCCAACAGCGGTTGCAGCGCCGCCCGGAGGTCGGCGGCCCGCGGGACTCCCGCGGTCCGGTAACGCTGCCGCCCGTCGGCGTCGAAGATGAACGTCGTCGGCAGCGACAACACCGAAAGCCGGCGCGCGGCAGCGGGATCGATGTCCATGTCGATCTCGACGTGCGCCACCCCGTCCAGCTCGCCGCAGACCTGGTTGACCACCCGTCGCACCGCGGCGCACGGCCCGCACCACACCGCGCTGAAGTGCACGACCGTCGGACCCGTCCCCGACAGCCCCAGATCTGTGGTGTCGAGTTCGATGCGGTTGCTCACCTGGCGTAGCACCCCCGACCGGCGCCGGACCACCGTACCGATCACCGCCGCGACGGCCAGCGCCGCCGCGACGACGGCCAGCGCCACGATCAACGAAACGCTCATGACTGCCTGAACTGATCGAGGGCGACGGTTAGTCCCTGTGCGATTCCTTCGACGATCACGTCGGATCCGCGGGCGCCTTCATGGGTGGGCGCGACGCCGAACGGCAGCCGCTGCCCGGGCAGGCTCGTGGTGAACGCGGCCAGCACCGCGTCCATCTTGTCCGTGGGCACCCGCGCCTCGGCGGTGCCCGCCCCAGTGGTCACGCCGGTCGCGGTGAACACCAGCGTCGAGTTGTCGGGCCCCGCGGTGGACAGGTCCACCAGGACGCTGACCCGCGTGTGGAAGTCCGCGGACTTGGGTGTCCCGGTGAACACCAGGCCCGTGCTGCTGGAGATGCCGGACTCGGTGGTGCCGCCGGTGGCGCCGTTGGTCTCCTTCGAGGGCGCCTCCACCATCAGGTCACGGATGTCCATGAACCGGCCCAGGTGGGTGGAGTCGATGATGATGCGGCTTTCGACCTTACCGACGGGCAGCGGCGCGTTCGGCCGGACCAGCCACGACGCCTGGCTCAGGTCGACCGAGTGCAGGGTGGCCTCCAGCGACGCCTCACCCACCCGGGCATGCTCGACGCCGTTGGCCTTGAACTCGACCTCGTTGTAGCGATGCCGCAACGCCTGCGAGATGAACGGGAACCCGATGATGCCGACCCAGGGGTCGAACGACAGCCCGGCTTCGCTGCGCAACGTGCGCGCCATCCGGTATTCGGCGTAGATCGCGGTTCCGAAATCCACCCCGACCGCGCCGGCGGCGAGTGCGACGGCGGTCACAATCACGGTGATCAGCAGCGCGCGCACCCGGACATTCTCGCTCACGGCCGCGCCACTGCCGCCCCGGGGACGGCTAATTCGCAGGTGGCACGCTATCGTTAGAGGACCGCAGCCCGGCAATCGGGCCTACCTCGGTCGTACGTCGCGAAGTCGTACCACCCGCGTTGGAGGGTGTGTTGGATCTCCTGCTGCTCACAGTGGACCCCCATCCGGAGTCGGTGCTGCCCGCGTTGTCGCTGTTGCCACACACCGTGCGGTCGGCGCCGACGGAGGTGTCCTCACTGCTGGAAGCCGGCAACGCGGACGTGGCGATCGTTGACGCGCGCACCGACCTGGCGGCCGCGCGCGGCCTGTGTCGTCTGCTGGGCACCACCGGGACGTCGGTTCCGGTGGTGGCGGTGGTCAACGAGGGCGGACTGGTCGCGGTCAACGTCGAATGGGGGCTGGACGAGATCCTGCTGCCCGGCACCGGGCCCGCCGAGATCGACGCCCGGCTGCGGCTGGTCGTCGGCCGTCGCGGCGGCATGGCCAACCAGGAGAACGTGGGCAAGATCACCCTCGGCGAGCTGGTCATCGACGAGGGCACCTACACCGCCCGGCTGCGGGGCCGCCCGCTGGACCTGACCTACAAGGAGTTCGAGCTGCTGAAGTACCTGGCCCAGCACGCCGGCCGGGTGTTCACCCGCGCGCAGCTGCTCCAGGAGGTCTGGGGATATGACTTCTTCGGCGGCACCCGCACCGTGGACGTCCACGTCCGGCGCCTCAGAGCCAAGCTCGGCCCCGAGTACGAGTCGCTGATCGGCACGGTCCGCAACGTCGGTTACAAGGCCGTGCGGCCGGCGCGGGGACGGACCTCGCCGGCCGACGCCGAGCTCGTGGACGACGACGCGTTCGTCGCCGCCGACGGTGTCCCGGACGGGGTGTCGGAAGCCCTGCGCACTCCGTGACGGACCTCGGCTGGCGCTCCGCGGCCGCCGTTCCCGAACAACAGGTCCGTGACCTGATCGCGGCGGCAACCCGCGAGGACGGCGTCGCTCCGGTCGGCGAGCAGGTGCTTTCCGAACTTGGCTCCGACCACACCGCGCACCTGCTGGCCGGCGATGACCGCCGCGTGGTCGGGTACCTCAACCTCGCCCCGGCGGGCGGATCGGCACCGCCGATGGCTGAGCTGGTGGTTCATCCGCTGTCCCGCCGCCGCGGTGTCGGGTCGGCGATGATCAGGGCGGCCCGGGCGAAAGGTGGTGACAGCACCCGGATTTGGGCCCACGGCACGCTCCCGCCGGCCCGCGAGACGGCCCGCGCGCTGGGCCTCGAGGCCGTTCGTGAGCTGCTGCGGATGCGCCGCTCGCTGCATGAGCTGCCCTCACCGGCGATCCCGGCCGGCGTGCGGGTGCGCACGTATGCCGGGCCCGGCGACGACGCGGAGCTGGTGCGGGTCAACAACGCGGCGTTCTCGTGGCACCCCGAGCAGAGCGGCTGGACCGTCGACGACATCGCCCGGCGGCGATCCGAGCCGTGGTTCGACGCCGGCGGCGTGTTCCTGGCGTTCGACGAGCGCACCGGCGCGCTGCTCGGCTTCCACTGGACGAAGGTTCATCTCGACGAGCCGGGGCTGGGCGAGGTGTACGTGGTCGGCGTGGACCCGGCAGCCGGGGGCAAGAGGCTGGGTCACGCGCTGACGTTGGTCGGGATCCGCCATCTGGCCGAGCGGCTCTCCGGCGACCCCGACCCGACGGTCATGCTTTACACGGAGGCCGACAACACCGCCGCCGTGCACACCTACCAGCGCCTGGGCTTCACGATTTCCGGGGTCGACACCGCCTATGCGCTCCGGTTCATCCCGCGTTCATCCTCACGGGGTAGGCAATTCACAGTCGGGACCTAGGTTCAGTGGCCGAGCAGCGACGGACTGCTCCGCGGAACAGCGGAACATGTTCCGTGGCTCGGCCTCGACCGGTGGCGACACTGCTGTCGTCACCCTGACTGTTGAAGGAGCTACGTGAAGCTCAACCGACCTGGCGCTGCGCTCAGCCTGCTGGCGGCCGGCGCCCTGGTGATATCGGCTTGCGGCAG
>NZ_DATFYW010000040.1:0-25793 GCF_035314905.1 Mycobacterium sp. | reverse complement strand
CATAGGGCGGCGAAAGGACGCGAAGGCCGAGCACATCGCGGTAGAAGGCCACCGCGGCCTCGCAATCCGGGACGCACACGCCGGTGTGCGCCACTCCGGTAATCACGTTCTCAATAGTGCCGCACAGCCGGTGATCGCGTTGCGTGAATGTCGGCCCGGGACGCGTTCCGGGGGGATCGGCTCGTTCCGTATCGTTTGGGTAGCGCCACGAACGACGATCCGTTCCGGGACGAGGAGCCCTGATGAGCAGCAAGTGGACGGCGGCCCACCAGTGGACGGCCTTGGCGAACAACGCGGCTACCCTAAGGTCGTTCAGTCCAGTAAGCAGTCCCACGACGAGCAGCTGCAGCGCCGGCTGTGGACGGTGTCCGAGGACCTCACCGGCGTGAAATACCCGGTGTGATCCATGCGATCGGTCGAAGCCCACGCACGGGCCGTCGCGGACCTGATCCGCCCCCGCGCGCCGGCGGCCGTGCCGCTCGCGCAGGCCGAGGGAATGGCGCTTGCCGACGACGTCGTTGCACCGCTTTCCCTGCCCGGGTTCGACAACTCCGCGATGGACGGCTACGCGGTGGTCGCCGACGACGTGGCGGCCGCCACCGACCGGCAACCGGTGCTGCTTGCGGTCGCCGAGGACATACCGGCCGGGCGAACCGACGCGCTCACACTGAAACCCGGTACGGCACATCGGATTATGACCGGAGCACCCGTGCCGGCCGGCGCGACGGCGGTGGTGCCCGTAGAAGCCACCGACGGCGGATTGGAGACGGTTTCGATCCGGGCCGCCGCGGAACCGGGCCAGCACATCCGACGGGCCGGCGAGGACGTCACCGCGGGCGCGACGGTGTTGCGGGCGGGCCAGCTGGCGACCCCGGCGGCGCTGGGTCTGGCCGCCGCGTTGGGTCTCACGCAACTGCGGGTCGTTCCGAGGCAGCGGGTGCTGGTGATGTCGACGGGCGCGGAGCTGGTCCGGCCCGGGGAGCCGCTGTTGCCGGGCCAGATCTACGAATCAAACGCGGTGATGCTGGCCGCCGCGGTGCGGGAGGCCGGCGGCGCGGTGATCGCCGCACCGACGACCGGCGACGACGTCGACCAGTTCCGCGACGTGCTGCACACCTACGCCGGTCAGGCGGACCTGATCATCACCAGCGGCGGCGTGAGCGCCGGCGCCTATGAGGTGGTGAAAGACGCATTGGCACAAGGGGATTCAGGCGTCGAGTTCGTCAAGGTCGCGATGCAGCCCGGGATGCCGCAGGGCGCGGGGCGCGTCGCAGGCACGCCGATCGTCACCCTGCCGGGCAACCCGGTCAGCGCGCTGGTGTCATTCGAGGTGTTCATCCGCCCCGCGCTGCGCACGGCGATGAACCTGCCGTGGCCGCACCGGCCGAGGCGCACCGCCCTGCTGACCGATTCGTTGACGTCGCCTCGGGGCAAGCGGCAGTTCCGCCGCGGTGTCCTCGACCCGGCGACCGCATGTGTGACGACCTACGGGCCGCCGGCCTCCCATCACCTGCGCTGGCTTGCGTCGGCGAACTGCCTGCTGGAAATCGGTGAGGACGTCGTCGAGATGTCCGCGGGTTCGCAGGTACAGGTGTGGGACCTGGCCGGGTTTTACCCAACCCGCCTTCCGTAGAATCAGCCCGATGGCCAGACGCCCCCGACTCCCGGCGGCGGAGTTGAAACCCCACCCTGACCAACAGGTGGGGCGCGAAGAACCCGAAGCTTCCCGACTGATCGCGTTGGTGCGGTCCACCGTTCCGCCGATGCATCCTGCTGGCCTGCCGTTCGTGTCCGCGGGCCTTGCTGCCGCCGCCGCCGGGCGCCGGCACCGCTGGATCCGCAACGCCGGCCTCGCGGCCGCCGGTGCCTGCGCGGTGTTCTTCCGCAACCCCGCCCGGGTGCCACCGCACCGGCCCGGCGTCGTCGTCGCCCCGGCCGACGGCCAGTTCACGATCGTCGACACGGCTCTCCCGCCCGCCGAACTCGGACTGCCCGCCGAGCCGATGCCGCGGATCAGCATCTTTCTGTCCCTGTTCAACGCCCACGTGCAGTGGGTGCCGATCGGTGGCGAGGTCGTCGCGGTGCGGTATCGCCACGGCCAACACGGCGCAGCCGACCGCCCCCGTTCCACGGTTCACAACGAACGCAACAGCGTGCTCATCCGCACACCCGAGGGGCACCAGGTGGTGGCGGTGCAGATCGCGGGCCTGCTGGCCCGCCGCATCGTGTGTGACCTCGAGGCCGGCGACAAGGTCGCGATGGGTGAGACGTACGGCCTGATCCGCTTCGGGTCGCGGCTCGACACCTACCTGCCGCCCGGTTCGAACGTGCTGGTCACCCAGGGCCAGCACGCGGTGGGCGCCGAGACCGTCATTGCCGAGCTGCCGTGAACACGCCGCTGCACAAGCGCCCCATGGGGCTGCGCATCCTGCCCAGCTCCATGACGGTCGCGGCCATTTGCTTCGCAATGACGTCAGTCAAGTTCGCGCTCGACAACCAGCCGACGGCGGCAATGGCCTTCCTTGCGGTCGCCGCGATCCTCGACGCGCTCGACGGCCGCATCGCCCGGCTGCTCAACGCGACATCACGCATGGGCGAGGAGATCGACTCCCTTGCCGACGCCGTGAATTTCGGTGTCGCGCCGGCATTCATTGTCTACGCGACGCTGCTGCCGCACTCGCGGGTGGGATGGATCGTCGTGCTGCTGTACGCGGTGTGCATCGTGCTGCGGCTCGCCCGGTACAACGCGATGTTGGACGAGAACGAACCTGCCTACGCCAAGGAGTTTTTCGTCGGCATGCCGGCGCCGGCGGGAGCGATCGGGGCCATCGGCCCACTGGCGGCAAAGATGCAGTTCCACGACGGCTGGTGGACATCGGAGTGGGCCGTGTCGGTCTGGATGGTCGGCGTCTCGCTCCTGGTGGTGAGCACCATCCCGATGCGCAAGATCCACACCTTCTCGGTGCCGCCGAACATGGTGGTGCCGCTGCTCGCGTTGTTGGCGATCGGCGTCGCCGCGTCGATCTTTTACGGCTACCTCGTGATCATCGCGATCATCGTCGCCTACGTCATTCACATTCCGTTCGCCGTCCGCAGCAAGCGTTGGGCCGCAGCGCATCCGGAGACCTGGGACAAGAAGCCGCAGCAGCGGCGCGCTCAGCGCCGGGCGATCCGCCGCGCGACCCACCCTCATCGCCGGTCCATGGCGCGGCTGGGCCTGCGCCGGCCGCCACGCTGACATGCCGCCCACACTGACGCTGACCGCGCGGCTGAACACCTCGGCCGCGGACTCACGCCGCGGCGTGGTGCGCCTGCACGCCGAAGCCATTGCCGCGCTGGGCATTCGGGAATGGGACGCGGTGTCGCTGACCGGCTCGCGCACCACCGCGGCCGTAGTCGGGCTCGCCGGTGCTGGCTCCCCGGTCGGCACCGCGTTGCTCGACGATGTGACGCTGTCCAACGCGGGGCTTCGAGAGGACACCGCGGTGATCGTGACGCCGGCGACGGTGTACGGCGCCCGATCGGTCACACTGAGCGGCTCGACCCTGGCTCGCCGCTCGGTCAACCCGGCCACGCTGCGGCTGGCGCTGCTCGGCAAGGTGATGACGGTCGGCGACACGGTGTCGCTGCTGCCCCGCGATCTCGGGCCGGGCACCTCGACGTTCCAGGCCAGCACGGCGCTCACGTCGTCGGTCGGCATCACCTGGACGTCCGAGCTCTTGACGGTCACCGACGTCGACCCTGTGCCCGGGCCGGTCAGTGTGCAGCCGAACTCGTCGGTCACGTGGGGCGACGGGCTGACGACGGCCGTGCACCGGACCACCGACGCGACGGCATCGGTGAGCGCGCCGACGCAGTGGCCGGCCAGCCCCCCGATCACCGTCGATGACCTGAAGGGATCGCATGTTCAGGCCGGCCGGCTGACTGAATGGCTCAAGCTCGCGCTGGACGAGCCCCAGCTGCTCGAGACGCTTGGCGCCTCGGCGCGACTCGGCGCTCTGGTCACCGGGCCGGCCGGCGTCGGCAAGGCGACATTGGTCAGGGCGGTTTGCGCCGGCCGCCGGGTAGTGGAGCTCGACGGGCCCGACGTCGGTGCGCTCGCCGCGCAGGATCGCCTCACCGCCGCCGCCGACGCGGTGGCCGCGGTCCGCGACGGCGGCGGGGTGCTGCTGATCACCGACGTCGACGCGCTGCTGCCGACGCCGCCGGAGCCGGTGGCCACGCTGGTGCTGGCCGAGATGCGCTCGGCCGTCGCCACCCGCGGCGTCGCGTTGGTCGCTACGTCGGCGGTGCCCGACACGCTCGACCCCCGGCTGCGCGCCCCCGACCTGTGCGACCGCGAGCTGGCATTGACGCTGCCCGACGGCGCCACCCGCAAGGCGCTTCTCGAGGTGCTGCTGAGGTCGGCGCCCACCGAGGCCCTTGACCTCGACGAAATCGCTGAGCGCACACCGGGTTTTGTCGTGGCTGACCTGTCCGCGCTGGTGCGGGAGGCGGCGCTGCGTGCCGCGTCGCGGGCCAGCGCCGACGGCCGGCCCCCGGTACTGACCCAGGTCGACTTGACCGGTGCGCTGACCGTCATCCGTCCGCTGTCGCGGTCGGCGACCGAGGAGATTTCGGTCGGCGCGGTCACGCTCGACGACGTCGGCGACATGACGGTCACCAAGCAGGCGCTGACCGAGGCGGTTCTGTGGCCGCTGCGCCATCCCGACACCTTTGCCCGCCTGGGCGTCGAGCCTCCTCGCGGGGTGTTGCTGTACGGCCCGCCCGGGTGCGGCAAGACGTTCATCGTGCGTGCGCTCGCCAGTTCGGGGCGGCTGTCGGTGCACGTGGTCAAGGGCGCCGAGCTGATGGACAAGTGGGTCGGCGCCTCGGAGAAGGCGGTGCGCGAACTGTTCCGCCGCTCACGGGAGTCGGCGCCGTCGCTGGTGTTCCTCGACGAAATCGACGCGCTGGCCCCGCGACGGGGGCAGAGCTTCGACTCCGGGGTCACCGACCGGGTGGTGGCCGCGCTGCTGACCGAGCTCGACGGGGTCGAGCCGCTGCGCGACGTCGTCGTGCTGGGCGCCACGAACCGCCCCGACCTGATCGACCCCGCGCTGCTGCGGCCCGGGCGGCTGGAGCGGCTGGTGTTCGTCGAGCCCCCCGACACGCGCGCGCGCCGCGATATCTTGCGCACGGCGGGCAAAGCGGTGCCACTGGCCGGCGACGTCGATCTCGACGCGCTCGCGGGTGAGCTCGCGGGGTACAGCGCCGCGGACTGTGTCGCGCTGCTGCGTGAGGCCGCACTGACCGCGATGCGCCGTTCGATCGACGCCGCCGACGTCACCGCCGCCGACATGGCCGCGGCCCGCCGGAGCGTGCGCCCGTCGCTGGACCCGCTTCAGGTCGATGCGCTGCGGGCATTCGCCGCGACCCGCTGACAACGCCCCCGAACTGGGCCACACTTTGTGGGGCCTGAGGATCGGGTCGTGATCGAGGTGGGGCATGCAGAACCGATTCGCCGCGGCAGCCGGTATCGCGCTGACCGTCGCCTGGCTGGCCGGGTGCTCCTCCCCTCAGGTGCCCGGTCCACCCGCTGCGTGGGTGACCATCAACGGCAGCGATGCGTTGCAGACGCAATCCGTCACCTGCAGGCAGCTGCAGTGGACCTGGACGATCGACATCGGCGACGCGGCGTCGGGCGCCAACCTCAGCGTCGGCACCGGTGAGCAGAAGCCGGCGGCCATATCGGTCCACATCAACAACGTCGGCGGCTTCAGCGGCATGTACTCGCAAAGCGACGGCGCCGCCGACACCCGCGTGTCAGGCGAAACATTCACCATCGCCGGTACCGCCAACGGCATTCGTACCGACACGAAAGAGCCGGCCAGCGCCCAGTACAAGATCGTCGCGAGATGCTGACCACGACGCGCGCGCCTTCGCGTCGCGGACCCCGGCTCGGCGGCGCCCCTTAGACTGGCGCGCAGACCTAGCCAACAGGCTGACACCCCGAGCCGCATCGGAGTGCCATGCTCGCCATCCTGCTCGGCCACGCCGTCGCCGCGGCGATCGCGCCTCTGCTCGTCTACCGATGGGGCCGCCTGGCGTTCTACCCGCTGGCCGTCGTGCCGGCCGCGTCGCTGATCTGGGTCGCGCTGCACTGGCCCCGACCGGGTGACACCCCGACGGTCGACGTGCGCTGGGTCCCGGAGCTGTCACTGAACGTCACGCTGCGGTTCGACTCGTTGGCGGCCATCATGGCCGTGCTGGTGCTGGCCATCGGCGCGCTGGTGCTGCTCTACTGCGCCCACTACTTCCATCACCACGACGGGCACCGCGAGCAGCGGCTGCCCAGCTTCGCCGGAGAGCTCGTCGCGTTCGCCGGCGCGATGTTCGGGCTGGTGGTCAGCGACAACATGCTGATGCTCTACGTGTTCTGGGAGCTGACCACGGTGTTGTCGTTTCTGCTGGTGGGCCACTACGCGGAACGCGCCACCAGCAGGCGCGCCGCGATGCAGGCGCTGCTGGTCACCACCGCGGGCGGCCTGGCGATGCTGGTCGGCATCGTGATCCTCGGCCACAGCGCCGGCACCTACCTGCTCTCGCAGCTGGTCGCGAGGCCGCCGTCCGGAGCCGTCGTTGCCGTCGGTGTCGCGCTGGTGTTGGTCGGGGCGGTCAGCAAGTCGGCGCTGGTTCCACTGCATTTCTGGCTACCCGGCGCAATGGCCGCGCCCACGCCCGTCAGCGCCTACCTCCACGCCGCGGCGATGGTCAAGGCCGGTGTGTACCTGATCGCGCGGCTGGCGCCGGGCTTCGCCGGTTCGCCGCCGTGGCGGCCCATCGTGGTAATCCTCGGCGTCGCAACGCTGCTGTTGGCCGGCTGGCGCGCGGTCCGCGAATATGACCTGAAGTTGATCCTCGCGTTCGGGACCGTCAGCCAGTTGGGGCTGATCGCGGTGCTGGTCGGCGCGGGCAGCGGCGACCTGATGCTTGCGGGGCTGGCGATGCTGTGCGCCCACGCGATGTTCAAGGCGGCGTTGTTCATGGTCGTTGGCGTGATCGACCACGCAACGGGCACCCGGGACATCCGGCGACTGGCCTGGCTCGGCAATCGCTGCCCGTCGCTGTTCGTCATCGCCGCGGGCGCCGCGGCCAGCATGGCGGCGGTGCCGCCGTTCTTCGGGTTCGTCGCCAAGGAGGCCGACTTCGAGACGCTGGCGCACACCCACGCCCTCGGCCCCGCGGGCCCCTTCGTGCTGGCCGCGATGGTCGTCGGCTCGGTGTTCACCACCATCTACAGCCTGCGGTTCGTGTGGGGCGCGTTCGCCCGCAAGACGCTGCCTCACCCCGGCGCGCTCGTCGCGGACATGCACCGGCCGTCGGCCGGGTTTCTGGCGCCCCCGGCGATCCTGGCGGCGGCCGGCCTGGTGTTCGGGCTGGCGCCCGGCGTGCTTGATCGGGTGCTCGGAGACTACGCCGACACGCTGGGCGGTGGGCACAGCTACCAGCTGGCCCTATGGCATGGCTTCGGCTTGGCTTTGATGCTGTCGCTCGTGGTGCTCGGGACGGGCATTGCCGCGTTCGCGCTGCGCGTCAGGCTGCGGCGTGCGCGGGTGGGCTGGCTGCCGCTGGGCAACGCCGACCGCATCTATGACGCGGTGGTGCGCACCACCGACACCCTGTCGCTGCGGCTCACCGCGGTGACGCAGCGCGGTTCGATTCCGGCGACCCAGGCCGTGATCCTGTCGACGTTGGTTCTGCTGCCGGTGGCGGTGCTGCTGCTCGGCGCGCGTGACCGTCCCCGATTCGGGTTGTGGGACTCCTCGCTCCAGCCGATTGTCGGGTTGCTGATCGTCGTCGCAGCGCTCGGGACGACCGTGATGCGCAACCGGCTGGCCGCGGTGCTGCTGGTGGGCGTGACCGGCTACGGGTGCGGGGTGGTGTTCGCGTTCCACGGCGCCCCCGACCTGGCGCTGACGCAGTTCCTCGTCGAAACGCTGACGTTGGTGGTGTTCGTGCTGGTGCTGCGGGCTCTGCCCGCCGAGGCCGACGCGGCGAACATGAAGCGACACCGGCTCCCGCGTGTCGTGCTGGCCCTGGCCGTCGGCGCCACCGTCACCGCGCTGGCGGTGTATGCGATGTCGGCGCGAACCGGCACCCCGATCGCGGCACTGCTGCCCCAGGCCGCCTACGACCGCGGCCACGGCGCCAACACCGTCAACGTGCTTCTCGTGGACATCCGCGCCTGGGACACCCTTGGCGAGATCTCGGTGCTGCTGGTCGCCGCGACCGGCGTCGCGTCGCTGGTGTTCAAACACCGGCGCTTCGGGGCCGCGCCACGAATGGCGAAGATCGCCACCGAGCCGGGCGTGCGCCGACGTCCGTCGCCCGCGGTGAGCGACACCACGTGGCTGAGAGGAAGCGAATACCGCGATCCGCAACACCGCTCCCTGGTGCTGGAAATCGCGACGCGGGTGATCTTCCCGCTGATCATGGTGCTGTCGGTCTACTTCTTCTTCACCGGCCACAACACGCCCGGCGGCGGTTTCGCCGGCGGGCTGACGGCCGGCCTGGCGCTGGTCCTGCGCTACCTCGCCGGCGGCCGCTACGAGCTCGGCGAAACGCTGCCGCTGGACGCGGGCAAGGTGCTCGGCGTCGGGCTGGGCCTCGCGGCGGGCACAGCCGTCGCGTCGCTGTTGGCCGGCGCGCCGGTGCTGTCTTCCGCGGTGATCGAGTTTCATCTCCCGGTGCTCGGCCAGGTCAAGTTCGTCACCGCCTTGTTCTTCGACCTCGGCGTCTACCTGATCGTGGTCGGACTGGTGCTCGACGTGCTGCGCAGCCTCGGCGCGCGGCTTGACGTCGAGCTGGCCGGAGAAGCACCGGCCGAGCCGGGGGAGGCGGTGGCCCGATGACGGTTTACCTCGTGCCGCTGATCCTGATCGGCGTGCTCACCAGCACCGGGGTGTACCTGCTGCTGGAGCGCAACTTGACCCGAATGCTGTTGGGGCTGTTGCTGATTGGCAATGCTGTGAACCTACTGATCATCACCGTCGGCAGCCCGTCCGGCAATCCGCCGATCCACGGCCGGACCCGCGACGACCGCACGACCACCGCCGACCCGCTCGCGCAGGGCATGGTGCTGACGGCGATCGTGATCACGATGGGCATCGCGGCGTTCGTGCTGGCGCTGGCCTACCGCTCGTACCGGCTCACCACTGCCGAGGAGGTCGGCAACGACCCGGAGGACACCCGCGTGTCGCAGCAGTCCGTGGACGAGGCCGACGAAGACGTCGTCCCTCCCGAACCGGAGCGCGGCACCGATGAGCCCGCCGGACTCGATGCGCTGCCCGCGTCCCGGCGGCAGCCGTGAGCGCCGCGAGCTCGCTGGTCCCGATGCCGGTGCTGATTCCGGTCATCGGCGCGGCGCTCACGCTGTTCCTGGGGCGGCAACCGCGGCTGCAACGCGCGATCACCCTTGTCGCGTTGTCGGCGGTGGTGGCGGTTTGCGCGCTGCTGCTGTACGCCGCTGACCGCAATGGGATGTTGGTGGTGCACGTCGGCGGCTGGGGACAGACCGTGCCCGGCATGGGGCCGCTCGGGATCACGCTGGTAGCGGACCGGTTGTCGGCGCTGATGCTGGTGGTCTCGTCGATCGTGCTGCTCGCGGTGGTGTGGTACGCGATCGGTCAGGGCATCCGCGACGGCGACGAGCGCCAGCCGGTGTCGATCTTCCTGCCCACCTATCTCGCACTGGCCGCCGGCGTGTGCAACGCGTTCCTGGCCGGCGATCTGTTCAACCTGTTCGTCGGCTTCGAGGTGCTGCTGTCGGCCAGCTTCGTGTTGCTGACCATCGGCGCGACCACCGAGCGCGTCCGCGCGGGCATCTCCTACGTGATGGTGTCGATGGTGTCGTCGTTGATCTTCCTGTTCGGCATCGCCCTGGTGTACGCGGCCACCGGCACTCTCAACATGGCCGAGCTGGCGGTGCGACTCGACCACGTAACCCCCGGCATCCGCAGCGCGTTGTTCGCGGTGCTGCTCGTCGCGTTCGGGATCAAGGCGGCGGTGTTTCCGCTTTCGACATGGCTGCCCGACTCCTACCCCACCGCGCCCGCGCCCGTCACCGCGGTGTTCGCCGGCCTGCTCACCAAGGTCGGTGTCTACGCGATCATCCGGGCGCATTCGCTCCTGTTCCCCCACGGTGGCATGGACTCGGTGCTGCTCATCGCCGCGCTGCTGACGATGCTCATCGGCGTGTTCGGCGCGATCGCCCAGACCGACATCAAACGGCTGTTGTCGTTCACACTGGTCAGCCACATCGGCTACATGATCTTCGGTGTCGCGTTGTCCAGCTGGCTGGGAATGAGCGGTGCGATCTACTACGTGGCGCACCACATCGTCGTGCAGACGACGCTGTTCCTGGTGGTCGGGCTCATCGAGCGGCAGGCGGGTGCCTCGACGCTGCGGCGACTCGGCGGCCTGGCCGCCGCCAGCCCGCTTCTTGCGATGGTGTTTTTCGTCCCGGCGGTCACTCTCGGTGGGATACCGCCATTTTCGGGCTTCATCGGCAAGGTGACGCTGCTGCAGGCCGGCGCCCAGAACGGATCCCCGCTCGCGTGGATTCTGGTGGCGGGCAGCGTGATCACGAGCCTGTTGACGCTTTACGTGATGGCGCGTGTCTACTCGAAGGCTTTTTGGCGGTCCCGCGCCGACGCACCGGAGGGTGCGATGGCGATGGCCTCCGCATCGACGTTGTTGGACGAGCCCGAAGACGTTGCGCTGGTTGACCGGCAAGATGTCGGCAGGATGCCGGTGGGCATGGTGGTGCCGACGATCGCGTTGATCGGTGTCGGTTTGACGCTGACGGTGGTGGCCGGCCCGATCGTCTCCTACGCCGGCCGGGCGGCCGGTGAGGTGCTCGACCGCGGGCAGTACATCACGGCGGTGGTGGGGGGCACGCGATGACGAGGCGACTGTTGCTTCGGGCCTGGGTCCTGGTCTGGCTGACGTTGGTGTGGATCCTGTTGTGGGGCAATTTCTCCTGGGCCAACGTTCTCAGCGGGGGTGCCGTCGCGGTGTTGATCACGCTGTTGCTGCCGTTGCCCGCGGTGCCCGTGGAGGGCCGACTGCACCCACTGGCGCTGCTGAGGTTCGTCGGCCTGATGATGTGGTATCTGGTGCAGTCCAGCATGCAGGTGGCCTGGCTCGCGTTGAAGCCGGGGTCGCCGCCGCTCAGCGCGGTGCTGCGGGCCCAGTTGTCGGTCAAATCCGATCTGGTGCTCGCACTGGCGGTCAACGCGATCAACCTCACGCCCGGCACGATGGTAGTGGAGATCGACAAGGACCGCCGGCTGCTCTACGTTCACGTGCTCGACGTGGGGTCGCCGCGAGCGGTGAATCGGTTCTTCCACGAAATCGCCGAGATGGAGCGGCTTTTGATCGCCGCGTTCGAACGTGACGCCGACTGGTGTCCCGCGACCCAGGAGCGGGCGTGAATGTGATCTGGATGATCGCGGCTGTGATGTTGACCGCGGCGGCGGGGGTGACGATGTTCCGTATGCTGGCCGGGCCGAGCACGCTTGACCGATTGGTTGCGCTCGACACACTGGTGGCGGTCGCGATGTGCGGCGTCGGCACCTGGGCCGCGTACAGCCTGGACTCAACCGTGGTGTACGGCATTGCGGCCCTGTCGCTGATCAGCTTCGTAGGTTCGGTCAGCGTGACGCGATTCCGCGTGCCCGACAACCGAACTCGGGGCAACCTGTGACTGCGGCCGATGTCGTCTCCGGGGTGCTCGTGTTGGGCGGCTCGGCACTGGCGCTGACCGCGGCGATCGGCATAGTCCGCTTCCCGGACACGTTGGCGCGTATGCATTCCGCCACCAAGCCGCAGGTGCTGGGACTGCTGCTGGTACTGGCCGGAGCGGCCGTGCGCCTGCGCGGAAACGTCGACGTCGGCATGATCGCCCTGACCGGCATGTTCACCCTCATCACCGCGCCCGTGGTGGCGCATCGCGTCGGCCGGCTCGCTTACCGTGAGCAGGCGGTTCGCGACGACCTGCTCACCGTCGACGAGTTGCGGGAGGACGCTTCGGGCGAAAAGCGTTGACGGGCGGACTACTCCCCGGACAACTGGAAGTCGATCATGGCCGCCACGGTGTCGATGGCCTCCGACAACGCCTCCAGCCGGTCCGCGGCTGACGGCGCGGCCAGCACCGCGTACCGGTCGGCCTGGCCCATCGGCACGCGGGAGGCGAGCGCATACAACCGCTCCCCGGGTCCGTCGGCCATCGCGACACCCGCGAACAGCATGTCCCGGGGCGGTAACTGACCACCCTGCGCGTTCGCGAGCCGCTCGAACAATTCCATCAACCGGTCCTCCAGGTGGCGGATTGCGGCGTCGGCCACCATGTCACCGGGCTCGTCGGGCCACGGCTCGACGACGGCACGCGGATAGGGGTCGTCCGGCAACCATTGACGGACCCGGATCCGCTCCCCGATCCGGCACCGGACCGTGTGGCGGCCGTCGCCGTGGGCCCGGTGTTCGACGATCCGGGCCAGCGTTCCGATGTCGTAGCGGTCGTCACCGCCACCGACCTCGCGGCCCGCCGCGATCAGCACGACGCCGAACACCGGATCCCCGGCTACGCAGTCGGTAACCAGCTGCGCATAACGTGGCTCGAAGATGCGCAGCGGCAAGTCCTCGTCCGGCAGCAGCGCCGACTCCAGCGGAAACATCGGCATCGCAGGATTTCGCATGAGCGCCCCTCTAGATGTCCAGCTCGCTCACCAGAGCGTCGACAACCGCGCGCAGGTCGCCGTCGTTATCCTGCGCCACTCGGCGCTGCCGCTGGTAAGACGCGCCGACTGAGTAGATCTGCGACACCGACGCAAGCTCGTCGGCGCAGCCCAGCGTCTTGGCCACCGGCTCGAGCCGCGTCAGCAGATCGTCGATGTCCTCGGTGACCAGCCTCTCGTTGCTGTCGGCATCCAGGATGATCACCGCATCCAAGCCGTACCGGGCCGCGCGCCATTTGTTTTCCTGCACGTGCCATGGCGGCATCGTGGGGAGGTTCTCGCCGGTGTCGAGGCGACGGTCCAGATCCACCACCAGGCAATGGGTCAACGCCACCAGCGCGCTCAGCTCTCGAAGGTTTGACACACCGTCGAAGACCCGCACCTCCACCGTGCCCTTGTGCGGTGAAGGCCGGATGTCCCAACGGATCTCGTTCATGTGGTCGATGATCCCGGTCTTCTTCTGGTCGTGGACGAAGCCCTCCCATTGCGCCCAGGTGCGGAAATGGAACGGCAGGCCGGCGGTTGGCAGTTGCTGGAACATCATTGCGCGATTGCTGGCGTAGCCCGTGTCCTCACCCGACCAGAACGGCGACGACGCCGACAACGCGAGCAGGTGCGGGTACTGGTTCAGCAACGACGTGATGATCGGCATCGCCTTGTGCGCCGACGAAATTCCCACGTGCACGTGCACGCCCCAGATCAGCATCTGCCTGCCCCACCACTGCGTCCGCTTGATCAGTTCGGCGTAGCGCGGCGCATCGGTCAGTTTCTGCGCCGACCATTTCGCGAACGGATGTGTGCCGGCACAGAACAGCTCCATCCCGCGGTTGCGAACGATCTCGCGGGCGGTCCGCAGTGTCGCACGCAGATCGTCCATCGCCTGCGGCGTGGTGTCGCAGATGCCGGTGACGATCTCCACGGTGTTGCGAAGCAGTTCCTTGTGCACGCGCGGGTTGTTCTCGCCGAGTTCCTCGATGACCCCGGCGGCCTCGTTACTCAGGTCGCGGGTCTCGGCGTCGACGAGCGCGAACTCCCACTCCACCCCGAGGGTCGGTCGGGGTGAACCGGCGAAGTCGATCCGGCGGCTGGTGCGGGTCGACCTATCCGTTGATGACACCGCATGCCACCCGCTTACCGGCGTCGCCGGTGTCCAAGGTGGCCTGGTCGGGGCCTGGCGTGCCGTTGACCTGCTGATACTTTTCCGGCGGGAGGTTGCCGAAGTTGTCGGGATCGGCGTGGATGATGATCGCGGTCTTCTGCCCACCGAGCAGGTCGGCGGCGGTGAACGCGTCGGTGGTGGTCACCAGCCTCGCGGCACCGTCGGAGCGCACCTGCAGCGAGGTCAAATCACCGCTGGCCGGGTGCGCGGTGTGGCCGGGAGCCTGGTAATGGCCCCCTGCGGAGAGGAAATCACCGGGTGCGCCGCCGGTGGGCGCGACGGAGTTGGCCTCGCACTTGCCGACCGCGTGGATGTGCATGCCATGAAAACCCGGCGTCAGGATGCCGCTGCCGACCGTCTCGACGGTGACCGTGGCGTATCCGTTGGCGAAGTCGAAGGTGGCATTGGCCACCGGCGTGCCGTTGGGGGCGACCACCTGCGCCTTCAGCTCCTGGGAACCGGCCGGTGCCGCCGACGTCGGGGCGGTGGGCGCGGTTGAACCGGTCCACACCGGCGGCAGCGTGCCCGGCACGGTGCTCGCGTGTTGCTGCGGCGAGCACGCCGCGAGGGCAAGGGCGGGAACGGAAAACCAGACGGCGGCGACGGTGGCGGGCTTGACCATGGCGGAAAGCCTATCCGGTCACCGCGACGATCACCCCCGGCGGCTGGTCGGCGAGCGCGGGAACGCGGGGCGCAACCGGCGCCTGCAGCAACTGGCCCACTTGGTCGGCGGCTTGCTGTTCGCCCGCCGCATCACTGAAGAACACTGTGGTCTGGGTCACATCGGTGAGGCTGAGGTTGCCGACGTCGGTCACGTTCCATCCGGCCTGCTTGAGCCGGTCGGCGGTGCTGCCCGCCACGCCCTCGTTGGACGAGATGTTGTAGACACGCACGTCGGCCTTCCCCGCGGCCGGGGACGGCGACGGTGTCGAACTCGACGTGATCGTCGTCACCGTGGACGTCGAGTGGTCATCGGAGCTGCTCGACGACCCCATGGCCTGGAAACCGACCAGCAGGAAGATCACCCCCAGAAACAGCAGCACCATGACCATCGCACGCAGGGGCAGCCCGGAGGAGTCAGGCACACGCTCGTTCATCACGCCCACTGTATCGAGCGGGCGGCGAGATCCTGAAAACGCTCAGGTGACCTCAAACCCGAGCCGCCGCGCCGCACGCGCCTTCTGCCGGCTGGCCCGCAACCGGCGCAGCCGCTTCACCAACATGGGGTCGGCGGCCACCGCCTCGGGCCGGTCGACCAGCGCGTTGAGGACCTGATAGTACCGGGTGGCCGACATCGAGAACAGCTCCTTGATGGCTTCTTCCTTCGCGCCGGCGTACTTCCACCATTGGCGCTCGAAGGCCAGGATGTCGTGCTCGCGACGCGTCAGCCCGTCCGCGGGGTCAGCGTCGGCGCCCGAGCGCTCCGCCCGGGCCATGGCGCCGTCCATATCGCTCCTTGGACTTCTCGAAGAACCAAATGACATCCCTGTGTTCCGGCGAACATTCAACCACGCCTCGGGCGGCAGGTCCGTCAGCCAAGCCCGCGAGTCGGCTGACTTAAGCTTGCCAATCGTGGCCATTCTTCCTATCCGGATCGTGGGAGATCCCGTCCTGCACACCGCGACCAGTCCCGTGCCGGTCGCCGACGACGGTTCGCTGCCCGACGATCTGGCGAAGTTGGTCGCGGACATGTTTGAGACGATGAACGCGGCGAATGGAGTGGGCTTGGCCGCCAACCAGGTTGGAGTGCCACTGCGGCTGTTCGTCTACGACTGCGCCGAAGAGCGGAACCGGACAACACGTCGGCGCGGTGTCGTGGTCAACCCCGTGCTCGAAACTTCTGACGTTCCAGAGACGATGCCCGACCCCGAAAACGACGACGAAGGCTGCTTGTCGGTGCCGGGCGAATCTTTCCCGACCGGGCGCGCCAAATGGGCTCGCGTCACGGGCCTCGACGCCGACGGGACGCCGATCACCGTCGAGGGCACGGATCTGTTCGCCAGGATGCTTCAGCACGAGACCGGCCACCTCGACGGGGTGCTCTATCTGGATCGGCTGGTGGGACGCCACGCCCGCAGCGCGAAACGGATGGTGAAGTCGCACGGCTGGGGTGTGCCGGGGAACTCGTGGACGCCGGGCGAGGTGCCCGATCCGTTCGGCCACTGACAACCGGCCCGCACCCCAGCAGCGGCACATCGTGCCAATTCGGCAGTCCCGCTGTGGATTTCGGCAGTGATCGGGCGATCCCAACGGCGGCGCGCAACGGGCGATCGCGCTGTCAACGCGGCCCCACAGGACCGTGCCGGCAGCCTGCTCGGCGGTCACCACGGGGCCCGCGGTGTCACCGAGGGCCTCCGTAGGCTGTAAAGATGCGACTGGCCACGTGGAACGTGAACTCCATCCGCGCCCGCGTGGACCGGGTGGTGGACTGGCTGGAACGCGCCGACATCGACGTGCTCGCCATGCAGGAAACCAAGTGCGCCGACGACCAGTTCCCCACGATGCCGTTCGTCGCGGCGGGTTACGAGGTTGTGCACTGTGGGTTCAACCAGTGGAACGGGGTCGCGATCGCCTCGCGGGTCGGGCTCCACGACGTGCGGGTCGGTTTCGAGGGCCAGCCGTCATGGAGCAACAGACCCGAGGAGGAGGCCGCCGCCGAGGCCCGGGCACTGAGCGCCACATGCGCCGGTGTGCGCGTCTGGAGCCTTTACGTCCCCAATGGCCGCACCCCCGACTCCCCGCACTACTACTACAAGCTGGAGTGGCTTGCCGCGCTGCGCGATACCGCGCGCAAGTGGCTGACCGACGACCCGCAGGCGCAGATTGCGCTCGTCGGTGACTGGAACATCGCCCCGACCGACGACGACGTCTGGAGCGTCGAGTTCTACCGGGGCAGCACCCACGTCACCGAGCCGGAGCGCCGCGCGTTCGACGCGATCGTCGAGGCCCGGTTCGCCGACGTGGTACGGCCTTTCGCCCCGGGACCCGGCGTGTACACCTACTGGGACTACACCCAGTTGCGGTTCCCGAAGCGTCAGGGCATGCGCATCGACTTCATCCTCGGCTCCCCGGCGTTGGCCCGGCGCGTCACTCACGCGGAGATCGTTCGCGAGGAACGCAAGGGCAAGGCGCCCAGCGACCACGCGCCCGTGATGGCCGAGTTACGCGACGACTGAGGCAGCTCCCCGGCGCCCGGTCAGTCCTCGCGGTCCTGCTCGCCGTAGCGCCCCGGGTTGACCCACGATGCGGCCGCGCCGAGCGCCATCATCACCGCCGCGGCGATGAACACCACGACCAGGCCGGTGTGGAACGGACCGGAGATCAGGTCGGGAAAGAACGCCTTGCCCGTCAGCACCGCGGCATTGACGCCCGGCTGTTGCAGCGCGCCGGACGGGGCCAGCAGCTCGGCGATCGGGTTGTAGCCGAGGAAGGCGGCGAACAGGCTGCCCACCGGTGGGGTATTGGCGACCTGGTGTGCCACCGCGGCCGGAACGCCCTGCTGCTGCAGGCCGGCGCTCATCGTGCCGGGCAGCGTGTGAGCGAGGCCCACGATCATCAGCGAGAAGAAGATGCCGATCGACAGCGACGAGCCGGCGTTGAAGAACGTGGCCCGGATTCCCGAGGCGGCGCCACGCTCGGCGGGCGGCACGCTTGACATGATCGCCGCGGTGTTCGGCGCGGTGAAGATGCCGCCGCCGAGTCCGTTGAGGAAGATCAGCAGCGCGAACACCCAGAAGTTGAAGTCCACCGGAATCATCACGAGCGCCACGAACGTGACCGCCATCAGCACCATCCCGCCGATGGTGAACGGCCGTGACCCGAAGCGGTCCGACAGCGACCCCGACAGCGGACCGGCGAGAAGGAATCCGACCGTCATCGGCAGCATGTAGATGCCCGACCACAGTGGTGTGGACTCGAAGCTGTAGCCGTGAAGCGGCAGCCAGATCCCCTGAAGCCAGATGATGAGCATGAACTGCATGCCGCCGCGGCCGACCGAGGACATCAGGCCCGCGAGGTTGCCCAGCGCGAACGGCTTCGACTTGAACAGGCGGATGTCCACCGTCGGCGCCGGCACCCGCAACTCCAGGAAGCAGAACGCGACGAGGGTCACCAGGCTCAATGCGATCGAGCCGAGCACCCACGGGTTGGTCCAGCCGGTGGAGTGGCCACCATATGGCTGAATGCCGTAGGTGATGGCGGTCAGCAGCACGGTGAGCCCGACCCCGAGCATCAGCGTTCCGGCCCAGTCGAGCTTGGCGGGCGTGCGCACCCCGAGTTCACGCAGCGAGCGGAAGGCCCAGATGGTGCCGAGCACGCCGATCGGCACGCCCACCCAGAAGATGGCCCGCCAGTCCCATTGCGACAGCAGGCCGCCGATCAGCAGGCCGAGGAACGACCCGGCGACGGCGGCCACCATGTTCACGCCCAGCGCCATGCCGCGCTGCCTGGCCGGGAACGCGTCGGTCAGGATCGCCGCCGACGCCGCCATCAGCATCGCACCGCCGACACCCTGGATCACCCGCCATCCGATCAGCCACAGCGCGCCGGCCCCCAGGTGGAACGGGTCGAAGGACAGGGCGACCGCGGCGAGCGTGAAGACCACGAACCCGAGGTTGTAGATGCGGACCCGGCCGAAGATGTCGCCCAGGCGGCCGAAGAACACCACCATCACGGCGGTGACGACCAGGTAGCCCATCAGCATCCACAGCAGGTAGCTGACGTTGCGCGGCGCCAATGGGTTCAGCCCGATGCCGCGGAAGATCGCCGGAAGTGAGATCAGCACGATCGAGGAGTTGATCGTGGCGAGCAGCGTGCCGAGGGTCGTGTTGGACAGCGCGACCCACTTGTAATGCGGGTGATCGCGGTCCATCCGCCTGCGGTGCCGGTCGGTCACGGCCGCCGCGGCCTCTTTTGATTCCACAACGGGGGGCTTCGTCATATCGATTTCAGTCGTCATCGTCATCGCTTTACGTAACAGGATGGACTCGGTTTCGAGGCATATACCCAAAACGCATATGTTAGCTATACAAAGCATCGCGGGGCAATTTGTATTCCCGCCTGACAACTCACAGACCGCTGCGCTAGCGTTGGCGTGTCCGTCACAACGCGGGAGCGCACGCCGAATGCGCTGAGAGGACGGCTGGGGCCGTCGACCGTACGAACCTGACCGGGTAATGCCGGCGTAGGGAGACGTCATGACCGATTTGTCTGCTTCAGCTGACCTTGCTGTCACCACCGGCCCGATCGAGGGCAGCACGAAGGTCTACCGCCGGCTTGCGGCGGTGCCGGGTTCCGGGGTGCCGTTCCGGCGGGTGAACCTGTCCAACGGTGAGCACCTCGACCTCTACGACACCTCGGGGCCCTACACCGATCCGGATGCGCGGATCGACCTTCACTCGGGCCTGCCGCCGCGCGCCGGCGTCGTCCGCGACCGCGGCACCCAGCTGCAGCGGGCGCGCGAGGGCGAAATCACGGCCGAGATGGCGTTCATCGCCGAACGGGAGGCCGTGCCGGCTGAGCTCGTCCGCGGCGAGGTCGCGCGAGGCCGGGCGGTCATCCCCGCCAACCACAACCATCCCGAGAGCGAGCCGATGGTGATCGGCAAGGCGTTCGCGGTGAAAGTCAACGCCAACATCGGCAATTCGGCGGTCACGTCGTCGATCGCCGAGGAAGTCGACAAGATGGTGTGGGCGACCCGCTGGGGCGCGGACACCATCATGGACCTGTCCACCGGCCGCGACATCCACCTCACCCGGGAATGGATCCTGCGCAATTCGCCGGTGCCGGTGGGGACGGTGCCGATCTATCAAGCGCTGGAGAAGGTGAAGGGCGACCCCGCGGCGCTGACGTGGGAGATCTACCGCGACACCGTGGTCGAGCAGTGCGAGCAGGGGGTGGACTACATGACCGTGCATGCCGGGGTGCTGCTGTCCTATGTGCCGCTGACCGTGCACCGGGTCACCGGAATCGTCTCGCGCGGTGGCTCGATCATGGCGGCCTGGTGCCTGGCACACCACCGGGAGTCGTTCCTGTACACCAACTTCGAAGAGCTGTGCGACATCCTGGCTCGCTACGACGTGACGTTCTCACTGGGCGACGGCCTGCGCCCGGGATCGATCGCCGACGCCAACGACGCTGCCCAGTTCGCCGAGCTGCGCACGTTGGGTGAGTTGACGAAGATCGCGAAAGACCGCGGCGCGCAGGTGATGATCGAAGGCCCTGGGCATGTTCCGATGCACAAGATCGCCGAGAACGTCCGGCTGGAAGAACAGTGGTGCGAGGAGGCGCCGTTCTACACGCTCGGCCCGCTGACCACCGACATCGCCCCGGCCTACGACCACATCACCTCGGCGATCGGCGCGGCGATGATCGCCCAGGCCGGCACCGCGATGCTGTGCTACGTCACGCCGAAGGAGCACCTCGGGCTGCCCGACCGCAAGGACGTGAAGGACGGCGTGATCGCGTACAAGATCGCCGCGCACGCCGCGGACCTCGCCAAGGGCCACCCGCGGGCGCAGGAGCGTGATGACGCGTTGTCGACGGCGCGCTTCGAGTTCCGCTGGAACGACCAGTTCGCGCTGTCGCTGGACCCCGACACCGCCCGCGCGTTCCACGACGAGACGCTGCCCGCCGACCCGGCCAAGACGGCCCACTTCTGCTCGATGTGCGGGCCGAAGTTCTGTTCGATGCGCATCACCCAGGACATCCGCGAAGCGATGGCCGACAAGTCACGGGAGTTCGCCGAGCACGGCAACCGGCTGTACGTGCCAATACAGCAGTGAAGAACATGGGGTGGTGAGCTTCCTGCCGCTGCCGGCCGCGGGCGAGGCGCCACTGCGTGTGCTGACGATCGCCGGCTCGGACTCCGGTGGCGGCGCGGGCATCCAGGCCGACCTTCGCACCTGCGCGCTGCTGGGAGTGCACGCCTTGGTGGCTGTCACGGCGGTGACTGTGCAGAACTCGTTGGGCGTCAAGGGGTTTCATGAGATTCCGCTGGACGTGATCGCCGCTCAGATAGCGGCGGTGACGTCAGATATCGGCGTGCAGGCCGCCAAAACCGGGATGCTGGCGTCGTCGGAGATCATCGCGACCGTAGCCGACACGTGGCGCAAGGTCGGACTCGCGGGCACGGCGCCGCTGGTCGTCGACCCGGTTTGCGCGTCGATGCACGGCGATCCGCTGCTGCACCCCAGCGCGCTGGATTCGCTTCGGCGCGAGCTGTTTCCGCTCGCCACGCTCGTCACACCCAACCTCGACGAGGTACGCCTCCTGGTCGACGTCGACGTCGTCGATGACGAGTCCCAGCGCGCGGCGGCCCGGGCGCTGCATGGGCTCGGCCCGACGTGGGTGCTGGTGAAGGGCGGCCACCTGAGGTCGTCCCCGCGCAGCCCCGATCTGTTGTTCGACGGCGCGGACTTTTACCCGTTCGACTCGCCGCGCATCGACACCGGCGACGACCACGGCGCGGGCGACACGCTTGCCACGGCGATCGCGTGCGCGCTGGCGCACGGATACCCGGTGCCGGCGGCGGTGGAGTTCGCGAAGGCCTGGGTCACCGAGTGTCTGCGCGCGGCCTATCCGTTGGGCCACGGCCACGGGCCGGTGTCGGCGATGTTCAGACTCCGGAAGTCCCCGTGAAACTCGACCAGATCGCCGGAGTTGCGCACGAGCCCGGCGGCGATCCGGCCGGCGTCGTCGTTCTCACTCACGGCGCCGGCGGCAGCCGCGAGTCGCCGCTGCTGGTACGGCTTTGCGACGAGTGGGCGCGCCGCGGCTGGCTGGCGGTGCGCTACAACCTGCCCTACCGGCGCCGACGGCCGAAGGGGCCGCCGTCGGGGTCGGCGGCCACCGATCGGGCTGGTATTGCCGACGCGGTGGCCGTCGCCCGCACGCTCGCCGACGGCCCCGTGATCGCCGGTGGTCATTCATACGGCGGCCGGCAGGCGTCGATGTCCGTGGCGGACGAGGGCCTTTCGCCCGACGTGCTGGCGTTGTTCTCCTACCCGGTGCATCCGCCGGGCAAACCCGACCGGGCCCGCACCGAGCACCTGCCGCGGGTCACCGTGCCGACGGTGTTCACGCACGGCACCGGCGACCCGTTCGGGTCGATCGAGGAGCTGCGCGCCGCCGCGGCGTTGATTCCGGCGCCGACCGAGATCGTCGAGGTCACCGGCGCCCGCCACGACCTGGGGTCCAAGACGCTCGACGTGCCCGGGCTGGCCGTCGATGCCGCGCTGCGGCTGCTCGGTGGCCGCTGAGCGCCGATACCCCCACCGGGTAATGTTCCCGCCATGGGTGCGATCGGGCACGCGTTGGCCGTGGCGGGGTCGATGACGTGGGAAATCCTGTGGGCATTGATCCTCGGCTTCGCGCTGTCCGCGGTGATACAGGCGGTGGTTCGCCGGTCGACCGTTGTGTCATTGCTGGGCGATGACCGTCCGCGCACGCTCGCGCTCGCTGCCGGCCTGGGCGCGGCGTCGTCGTCGTGCTCGTATGCCGCGGTGGCGCTGGCCCGCTCGCTGATCCGCAAAGGCGCCGACTTCACCGCGGCGATGGCGTTCGAGATCGGCTCCACCAATCTCGTTGTAGAACTGGGCGTCATCCTCGCCCTGCTGCTGGGCTGGCAGTTCACCGCGGCGGAATTCATCGGCGGGCCCATCATGATCGTCGTGTTGGCGGTGCTGTTCCGGGTGTTCGTCCGTGCCCGCGTCATCGAGGCGGCCCGCGAGCAGGCCGACCGCGGCATCGCCGGATCCATGGAAGGGCACGCCGCGATGGACATGTCCGTGCAGGGCGGCGGTTCGTTCTGGCGGCGGCTCGTGTCCGGGCGGGGCCTCACCGCCGTGTCGCACGTGTTCGTCATGGAATGGGCCGCGATCCTCCGCGACCTGGTCCTGGGCCTGTTGATCGCCGGCGCGATCGCGGCGTGGGTGCCGGATTCGTTTTGGCACAGCTTCTTCATCACCGACCACCCGACCCTTTCCGCACTGTGGGGGCCGATCGTGGGACCGGTCGTTGCGATCGTCTCGTTCGTCTGCTCGATCGGCAATGCGCCGCTTGCCGCGGTGCTGTGGAACGGCGGCATCAGCTTCGGCGGGGTCGTCGCGTTCATCTTCGCGGATCTCCTGATCCTGCCCATCCTCAACATCTATCGGAAGTACTACGGCACCAAGATGATGCTGATCCTGCTCGGCACGTTCTACGTCTCGATGGTGTGCGCCGGCTATCTGGTCGAACTGCTTTTCGGCGCAGCCGGTCTCGTTCCCGCCCATCGCCACGCGACGGCGATGCAGGCCGGTGTCTCGTGGAACTACACCACCTGGCTGAACATCGCGTTCCTGGCGCTGGCCGCGGTGCTGGTGACCCGGTTCGTGACGTCGGGGGGCCTTCCGATGTTGCGGATGATGGGCGGCTCCCCCGACTCCGCAGACGAGCGTCATTGCCACTAGGGCCCGGCTCATCGCAGCGGGATGAACCGCCGTAGCCTGCACCGCGCTGAGATGCGCGCCGCGCATACACTCATAGGCCGCCCGCGTCATCGCTGCCCTCCGCACCCCGATGGTTGCGAATATTCTGCCGCCGATCCCGCCGGCCACCGCGGCTTCCCGGCTGCCGTGGCCCGACCGGCTCGGCGTGTCGATCATGGTTCTCGTCGTTCTCGGCGGCATTGTCATCCACGGCATCGGTCGCCGGCGGATAGGGGCCCGCCGGCCGCGCGAGGGTGGCGGAACCAGGCGGATGAGCGGTCATCCGTTGCCTGCCCGGCACCGGGTGGGAAAGGATCGGCGGCGTGGACGATATCGACTTTTCGCTGCTGGATGTGCCGCGGGAGATGCCGCCCGACGATCCGCAGGCGTACCTGCGGACGGCGATCGCCTGGCATTTCGGCGAGGACACCGGGTCGCCGTTCTGGTTGCGCGCAGCGCGGAAACTCGGGTTCAACCCGATGGTCGACGTGCAGATGTTCACCGATCTGCGGTTGTTTCCCAATCTGGTGGACGAGCTGCGTGACGTGCCGGTCGAGGACCTCATTCCGCGCGGCTACGGATCACCGGCGCCGGTTCCGCGGATATTCGAGTCGGGCGGCACGACGGGGCCGCCCAAACGGACCGCTCAGCTGCCGGACTGGCTCGAGCAGGTCACGCAGTGGCAGGTCGAGGACGTCACCGCGGGCGGCTTCGTGCCAGGTCGTGGACTGCTGTGCCTGATGCCGAGCGGTCCGCATGGGGTCGGCTACTTCTCGCGGGTGGTCTCCGAGCGGCTGGGGTCGGTGTTCTATCCGATTGATTTGGATCCCCGCTGGGTCAAGAAGATCGCTGCCAAGAACGCCACCGCAGAGGTATCGGCCTACCTGGACCATGTGGTCGAGCAGGCGACATTCATTCTGCGGACCCAGGACGTCGGGAATCTGCACACGACGCCTCCGCTGCTCGAGGCCATGGCCCGCGACGACGCCATCCTCGAATTGATCGGCCACAAGATCCGATATGTGCTTCTCAGTGGCGCCCATGTCGACGTGGACACGCTTGACCTGCTTCGCGACATCTTGCCGGACACCGCGATCACAATGGTGTTCGGCAGCACGATGATTCTGTCTCAGGCACGCACCCGCGCGACGAACTCCGACCGTGATTCGTTCATCTTCGACCCGCGGACGCCGTATGTCGTGTTCTGGGTGATCGATCCGGACAGCGGCGCGCAGGTGCCCTACGGGGAACGCGGCCAGGTGGTGATGAATCACATCAGCAAGGGAATGTTCATACCGAACAACCTTGAACGCGACACCGCGATCCGAATGCCTGGACCCGAGGGCCAAATCGGTGATTCGATCAGCGAGGTCGCTCCCGTCGCCACATTCGGCGGCGAGGCCGTCATCGAAGGGGTGTACTGATGAGCTCCGCTGTCTCCGACAATGCCGGCGCTGCAACGTATCTTGACGCCCTCGGCCCCGACGGAGCGTACCGGACGCGAAACCGCGAGGTCATCAACGACACCGCCGGCGTGCCCGTTGCCGAACTGAGCATGGTGCCCCGGCTGTATGTCACCCGCTGCGTCAGCGCGCAACGCAAACTGCGGCCGCTGCCGGCCCCGCAACGCGAAGCCGCTCTGGGGCACGCCGCCGAGATCTTCGCGACGGCGTCGATCGACGGGTTGGACTTCGACGCGTACGTCGGGCTCACCTGCCGCGTCACCGGCCTGCCCATGACCGCAACGCGTGCCGGGGCTCGCAATGTGGTCGACTCGGTGGCCACCGCATTTGATGCCGTCAACCCGGCCCGGCCGGAGGGCGCGTCGCTGGACTGGCGCGACGCGCGCAACGGCGGTGCCGCGGTGTGGACGCGTCGCGGTGACGTGTTCGCCGTCCACGCCCCGGGTAACGCCCCTGGCGTTCATGGCCTGTGGACACAGGCGCTGGCGCTGGGTTATCGGGTGGCGATCCGCCCGTCGCGGCGCGAGCCGTTCACCGCGCATCGACTTGTCCGCGCCTTGCGCCAGGCCGGGTTTCGACCCGAAGACGCGGTGTTCCTGCCCACCGACTATGCCGGGGCCGACGAGATCCTGCGCGCCGCCGACCTGGCGATGGTCTACGGCGGCCGGGCTGTTGTGGACAAGTACGCCGATGATCCGACGGTGTTGACGAACGGGCCCGGGCGCACCAAGATCCTGATCACCGCGGAGCAGGACTGGCACGACTACCTCGAGGTGATCGTCGGGTCGATCTGCGACCTCGGCGGGATGGCGTGTGTCAACACCACCGCCGTGCTCTACGAGGGTGATGCCGTTCCACTGGCGCGCGCGATCGGCGAGCGGCTCGCCACGATCGCTCCGCTGCCCAACGTCGACGAACGAGCCGT
>NZ_DATFYW010000039.1:0-12500 GCF_035314905.1 Mycobacterium sp. | reverse complement strand
CATCGGTTGAACATCATGTCGCTCCTTCAGTCAGTAGGCGGCATTGCAGGCCGCCACCGGCTTACACCGAGTCGGGGAGCGGTTCCGCCGGGCAAACCTAACGCGGCGTTACGAAACTTATTCGCGCCGGATGAACCGGAGAGTGCCAGGCGGTGAACTGTAGATGCGTCAGCCGGAACGCAACGCCGCGATTACCGCGGTGATGCTGCTGTGCGGCACCTCATCCTCGGTGAGGCCGATATCGCCGTCTGCGGCGGCGTCGAGACGTCGATCGAAGCAGTGCCCATCGCGGCGTTCATGCACCTCGACATGCTGTCGGCCAAGAATGACGATCCGGCCGGCGCCTGCCGCCCGTTCGACAAGGACCGCGACGGCATGGTGTTCGGTGAGGGCGGGGCACTGATGCTCATCGAGACCGAACAACACGCCACGGCGCGTGATGCTCCGATTCTGGCCCGGCTCATGGGAGCGGCCATGACGTCCGACGGGTACGACGTGATCAAGCCGGACCCCAGCGGAGAGCCCGCGGGTGAGGCCATCGCTCGCGCGGTCGAACTGGCCGGCCTGGCACCGCGCGACATCGACCACGTCAACGCGCACGCCACTGGGACGACGTTCGGCGACCTGGCCGAAGCGCGGGCCATTCACTATTCGCTCGGCGAACACACGCCGGCGGTGTATGCGCCCAAGGCGGCGCTGGGTCACTCGCTGGGCGCGGCGGGAGCGGGCGAGGCGGTGCTGACGGTGCAGGCGCTGCGCGACGGCGTCGTGCCACCAACATTGAACCTGACCGAGCTCGATCCCGAGATCGACCTCGATGTCGTCACCGGTGCGCCGCGGCGGGGCCCCAACCCTACGCGATCAGCGATTCCTTCACTCTCGGCGGGTACAACGTCGCTCGGGTGGTCGGAGCGTATTAGCCCTTGACGAGGGTGAACTGTCCGACTTCGGAGATGTTGCGCTGGAAGAAGTCCGAGCATCCCGTCAGGTACTTCATGTAGCGCTCGTAGACCTCGGTGGACGTCACGGCGATCGCCTGGTCGCGGGCGGCTTCGAGTCTCGATGTCCAGGTGTCGAGTGTCCGGACATAGTGGGCGGTGAGGTCTTGCCTGCCGGCCACCGAAAACCCAGCGCCGGTTGAGAATTCGATGACGTCCTCGTCGCAGGGGACCGAGCCGCCCGGGAAGATCTCCTTGGAGATGAACCGCATGAACCTCAGGTCGGTCATGGTGATGGGGATTCCCATTTCCGGCCAGCGTTTCAGCGGGTGGCCCATGATGGTCTGCAACACCATTCGCCCGTCGCTGGGCATGATGCGGTGGCACAGCTCGAAGAACGCCGCATACCGCTCTTTGGGGAAGGCTTCGAACGCCTCGATGCTGACGATGCGGTCGACGGGTTCGTCGTACTCCTCCCATCCATGCAGCAGGATCTGCCGGGAACGGTCGGTGTCGATCTGGTCGAGGATCTGCTGGCCGAGGGTGCACTGGTTCCTGCTCAGCGTCAGGCCGATGACGTTGACGTCGTACTTCTCGACGGCCCGCTTCATGACCGAACCCCAGCCGCAGCCGACGTCGAGCAGCGTCATCCCGGGCTGTAAATCCAGCTTGCCAAGCGCGAGGTCGATCTTGGCCAGCTGTGCCTCTTCGAGCGTCATGTCCTCGCGCTCGAAGAAGGCGCAACTGTAGGTCCGCGACGGATCCTGGAACAACCCGAAGAAGTCATTCGAGATGTCGTAGTGGGCTTGCACATCCTCGAACGCCGGCCGCATCGTCGTCGTGCCCGACTTCTTCTCCGCCATCTGCGGTTGACCTCCTGCGTGACCCCTCAACGTGTATAACGCAGATTTCCTTACCTGGCTAACCAGCCGCCTTTTCGCAGGTGAACTGGCACACATCGGTGTATCCCTGGCGAAACAGGTCGGCGCAGCCGGTCAGATACTTCATGAAGCGCTCGTAGACCTCTTCGGAGGTGATCGCGATGGCTTCGTCCTTCTTGGACTCTAGATTGGCCGCCCAGGTGTCCAAGGTGCGGGCGTAGTGCGGTTGCAGGTGCTGCTTGCGGGTCACGGTGTAGCCGGCCTTGGCGGCGTGCTCCTCGACCAGCGCGGCCAGCGGTAGGCGACCACCCGGATAGATCTCGTCCATGATGAACTTGATGAACCGCACCCGCGACATCGTCAGCGGCAGTTTCTTCGCCTGGATCTCTTGGTCGCTCGGAATGATGATGGTGTGCAGCAGCATCACGCCGTCGGCGGGCATCCAGTTGTAGGTCTTCTTGAAATAGTCGTCGTACTTGCTGAAGCCGAAGTGCTCGAAGGCGCCGATCGAAACGATCCGGTCGACCTGCCCCTCGAACTCCTCCCACGGCTGCAGCCGCACTTCCATATCGCGTGGGCTGTTCGACTTGGCGAACCAATAATCCTCGATGTGCTGCTTCTGGTTCTCGGACAGCGTCAGGCCGATCACGTTGACGTCGTACTTTTCGACCGCCCGCATCATCGTGGAGCCCCACCCGCAGCCGATGTCGAGCAGCGTCATCCCGGGCTGCAGACCCAGCTTGCCCAGGGCGAGGTCGACCTTGGCCATCTGCGCTTCTTCGAGCGACATGTCGTCACGCTCGAAGTAGGCACAGCTGTAGGTCTGGGTCGGGTCCTGCCACAGCTTGAAGAACTCGTTCGAGGTGTCGTAGTGAAACTGGACTTCCTCGGCATCCGACCCGCGGGTCTTGGCCGCCGACTTGGACAACCACTTGGACTGAGCGTAAGGCGTCGAGCTCTGTGTTGCGCTTGATTTATCTGCCACTGTCCGTCCTGTTGAAGCTATGGATCGCGGATCGGTAACCGTGCTGGGTTCCCTCAACACGGAGGCGAGACTACCCGAACGGTGCTGGATCGCATCAGGTTGGTCGCCGCCGCTGCCGAGGAGCCGACGGTGGACGCGACACAGTTGGGGCGCTACCGGCTGCAGAAGCTGATCGACGGGGCGGAATGGGCGAGGTCCATCAGACCTGCGACACCACGACCGACCGCGTCGATGCCCTCAGGGCGCTGCCCCCGCATCTCGCCGAGGATGAGACGTTTCAACGGCGGTTCCGGCGCGAGCCGCAGGTTGCGGCCGGGGTCAACGACCGCATGTGGTGCCGATCCACGGCTACGTCTGTATGTGGACATGCGACGCAACGGAGGGCCGCACCCAACACGGGGGCCATGCGGGCGCTGAGCCAGCGCCACCTGTCGGCGCCGAGGTGCAGGGCCGCCAAGCGCCGTCGCGACGTGGTCGTCAGGGCAGGTGGAGAGGCGGCTGACTCTTACTCCCACCATGTTCACCACTTCGGCGAATCGCACGCCCGCGATATCCCCTTCCACGTTGTGGCGCGGACCGATCCCAGTTGTTCGTCGCAATTTAGACAGCCAATGCCGGCCCGATCACGGTATTCCACGACTCGCGCATCTCGGAGTCGAACAGCCCCCAGGTGTGCGCGCCCTCTGGTCGCACTACGAACGTCACTGGCACGCCAGCGGCTTTCGCGGCGTCGGCGAATTGCTGGGTACAGTCCAAGGTGATGCTTTCGACAATCTGACCGCCCACGGGTGTCGGGAAGTCGGGAGGCAGGTTGTCAACGGGTCCGACATTGCCTTGGGATGCCGCGGCGTACACCGCAACGCCGCGTAGCTTGGCGGCGTTCTTGGACGGGTCATGAGCAATCCATTCCGCGCTGCCCTGCGGACCCCACATGTTGGCAGGATTGCCGCCCGACGGCAACAGCGACAGGGCAATCTGGGTGTACTGCTTGGGGTCGGAGGTGGCCGGGCAGCCGCTGTATGAGCCGGCCCCCCGATACAGGCCGGGCGCTTGGATGGCCAAGTCCAATGCGGAGCCACCGCTCATCGACAGACCGCCGATGGCGTTGCGCCCGTTGGCTCCGAGCTCGCGATCAATCACCGGTGGAAGCTCTTTGGTCAGATAGGTTTGCCACTTGTTTCGCCCCAGCGCCGGGTCATCGGCGATCCAATCGGTGTAGTAGCTGTATGGACCGCCGATCGGGGAAACGACATTGACTTTCTTGTCGCCGAAAAACCCTGGTATGTCGGTCAGTCCGAACCAGCCCTTGTTGTCCAGCCCGCCGTCGATGCCATTGAGAAGGTAGAAGGTCGGTGCCGGTGCGTTGCCGGGGGCGCGGAACACGTCGTTGACGATGACCTTGTCCATCGACGGTGAATAGACGGAAATCTTCTGCCAGCGGTCGGTGACTTGTTCAACGTCGGTGATCCGGGCAGCTGGCTGGGGGTCAGCGGCCGCGGGATGGGGTGACAAGAACACCAGCACTGATGCCAGTGTTGCGGCGGAGGCCAACCACGTTCTGATATTCACGCGAGCAATTATGTGGGGTTACCTTCTGCCGCCTGTCGGTTTTCTCAAATCCGGCCGGATACCCCGAAGGCCGTCCGTGCCTCGAGCAAGACCTCGAGGCACGGAACATGCCATCGACCTGAGCTTTTCCACCATGGCATCTGCTCAGGAATGACGTCCTCACGCGCGCGGTTGCGTTGAGTGAAACCTCATCAGGCCCGGCTACTCGGGGCATCGACAGGGCGGTCACCCGAACGATCCCGAACGGTCACGACGGTTTCCTGTGCTTGCCCTCTTCCGAGCTGGGGCTTCTCGTCTCAACGTTTCCGGCGGCCGCGCTTAGTCTGCCGCGGTAGTAGTCGCTGACGGTCGAGCGGTGATCCTCGAAAGAGTCGTCGTCGAACTCCGGCGCCTCCTTGATCTCCTCCTTCGTCGGCGCGACGTAGAGCTTCTCCTCGTCGCGGTCAACGCGTTCGACAAGGCCCGCGGGAATCATCAGCTTCTTGCCGAAGATCCAGACTCCGGTGTCGACGACGAGATAGCTTGCGCCTGCCTCGTTGGTCGACTCGTCAACCTTGCCGATCGAGCCGTCCGCGGCTTCGACCGCGAAACCCGTGAGGTCGAGTCGGCCGACGGTCTCGGGATAGGTCCATAGGTCGTTGTCCATGGCTCTCCGCTCCTCAGACCGCGAGCAGCCGCTCGAAGAACTCGCGGTAGCGCTTCAGGGCAAGACGAAGGTCCTCGGTGGAAGCCTCTTCGCCCCGGGCCCACTGCGCCTCAAGCCGCGAGCGCGCCTCTGAGAAGCCGGTCGTGAGCTGTTCGACGACATCCGACACGAGGGCGTCGGCCTTCTGCACGCAGTCTCTGGGATCGTCGACGAAGCCCGACTGGACATCGTTCCAGCGCGAGCGGAGCCCCGAAAGTTCGTCTTCAGCGAACAGTGATTTCTCGGTCGAGGACTCGGTACCCGCTGTCGAAGGGCCGGTTCCCGCGATCGACGGTTCGGTGCCCGCGATCGACGGTTCGGTTCCCGCGGTCGACGGTTCGGTGCCCGCGGTCGACGGTTCGGTGTCCGCTGTCGAAGGGCCGGTCCCCGGGGTCGACGATTCGATCCCCGCGGTCGACGATTCGACGTCCTCGGTGAAGTCGGTGGTTTCGGTGTGCTGATCGTGTGTTGTCATGCCCGTGCCTCCTGTGACTTGTCCTTGTCTGTCTCGAGCAACTTCTCGAAGAGCGCGCGGTAATGGACGAACGCCTGACGCTGCTCCTCCGTGCCGACGTCGCTGCCCTGTTGTTGCGCATGGGAAATGCTGTGTGCGGCTCGATAGTTTTCGACGACCGTCGGGTGGTCGACCGAGATGTCGGCCGCCCGCTGGTCGAAGTCGTCGATCGGGTAGCCCCGCTCGCGCATGACCTCGGTGACGAGCCGGTCCGCATCGCCCAGGGCGCTCGACGGATTGTCGACGAACGCGGTCTGCACCTCCCCCCAGCCCTCGGCGTACCTTCCGCGCGCCTGCGGCGACAACGGGACGATGTCGAGCTTGTCTCGCTTGCGTTTGCGCGCCGCTAGCTCCTTCTCCGCGGCACTTTGTTCGCCGGCCTCATCTAACGCCCGGTCGTATTCCGGACCGAACCGTTCCTTGAGCCGTTCTGTCCGCTTGCGACGGTTCGCCGCGAGGCCAACAACGATCGCAGTCACCGTCAGCACGACGATCGCTGCGGCCAAAAACCATCCCCAAACAGGCATTTCTCCAGACCTCCTTGTCCTGCGAAAGCGATACCCGCTTGTCGTGCCGAAGGGATACCCGCTCGTTTTCTTCGGAAACGGCAATCCCGGAAACCCGCCGCCGTCTGGCCGCCGTGCGTTACCTCGCGCCGTGCGGTGCGGTTGATCGTCGAGCCGGCGTAGTTGCCGTCATCATGCAGCTGCACCTCGCCGGCATGCACCCCGATCCGCAGCCGGAGCGGCGCCAACGGTGCCCGCTGCCATCGCATCTCGCAGCGCTGCCGGCGCGCCACGCCGCTCCAAACCGCGACACGTAACCAGCTGCGACGACACGCCGGTCGAAGCCGCACTCTCTTGAGTTTCGACGACAGGACCGCAGCCCGGCTCCCAGTCGACGCCACCGGCGACGAAAGACGAAAGACGAAGACGAAAGCTCTCCGACGCTGGCGGCACTGGACCGGCAGATTCCGGGCCTGACACCGGTAGCGGCCCCGGATACTGAAACGGTGGCAACCCCGCTGGCGCCGTCGGGTAGACCGCTATCTGAATAGACGTCGCCGGCAATCTTCGCGGCCGGCCGCATGCCGCCGTGAGCTACTTAAGCGGGCAGGATGCGAATGCCGGTCACAATTCTGGGTTCGATCGCTATCACGCTGTCCGCCTTGTTCACCCACGGATGCAGCAGCTGCTCGTAGCGGGCGACCTCGTCGAGGTCGGTGACCGTGGTTGCCAGTCCGGTGACCACAACACTCCAACCCGCGTGCCGGTGAAGGTCGAGGTCGTCGGCTTCGTAGGCCACCACAACAGCTGAATCGGCACTGGGTGGTATGGCGGTGGAGATCTTCGCGGTCAACCGGGTGCGCACAACCACCCGATCTCCATCGACCAGATGGTTAACCGGGCGGATCGCGGGCAGCGCATCGAGGGTGAACACCACCCGGCCATAGCTCACACTGGCCAGCAGCCGCATCGCCTCGGCGCGATTCAGCTCGACGATCTCAGGCGCTGCGCGGGCGGCCCCAAGATCAGAGTCGTTGCTCACGTCGCCGCCTCCATCTGATTGGCCCAGCGCGGGTCATCGGCATGATCCGTCATGGCCGGGCGCCATCACCGGCCGACCGGTCGCTCGCGCACGCCGCCTGATCGCCGCTCCACCCGTTCGTGGGCAGTCAGCAGCAGATGGTCGAACACGTCGCGGTCGGGCAATCTGCCGTCGTAGTCAAGGGCGCGGAAATCCGCGGTGATCTGTTCGGCAAGCAGCCTGAGCTTCACGTTGCACTGCTGCGACCGCCACCGCAGCACCTCGAATGCCCGATCCCCGTCGATGTGGTAGATCAGCATCAGCATGCCCTTTGCCTGCTCGATCACCTCACGGTGCTCGACGATGTCGGCGATCGCCGCGGCCACCCGATCGTCGGTAGGTGATCGGGCCGGCCTCAGGTCGATGTAGAAGCCCTGCGTCCCGATGACCTCGCCGTGGTCGTCCCGCAGCTGCGTACCAACCACGATGACCTCGTGCACGTCATCGCGGGTGTCGATGATCCGATGGCGGCTGCTGAACGCCCGGCCCGTGCGGAGAACCTCGTCAAGTAGGGCCTGAACCGCCGGACGATCGTCGGGGTGCTTGTGCGATAACACGATCGCGGTCGTCGGGCTGATCGAACCGGGTTCATAGCCGTGCATCCGCGCCACTTGCGGCGACCATTCCCAGCGTTCGTCGGCGAAGTAGAGTCGAACCCATCCGACGTCGCCCAGCTCGGGGCCTGCCGGTGAGTCGTGACCGGCTCCACTGCCGTCGGGAGTTTGGGAACCGGGCGGCGCGGCCGGCCCCGGCGAGCGGCGAACCCCGGAAGTGTCCTCGGTAGCGGTCAAATCCATCGATCCTTCCGCATGGGCGATCGCAAAGTGGAAGTGACGCGGCGGCTGTTTGCGACCGACCTTAACGCTTCAACAATTTAACGGTCACGTCAGTCCCGGGACAAGCGGTCGCGGGTCGACGGCGATCACCGGTGACAGATGGCCGTAGACGTGAGGGCCGAAAGTCCCCGTGGACAACGCGGACGAGCCGAAGCGAGTCCGCCGGGCCGCGATTTCCCGCCCCGTCTCGCCCTCTACGCAAACGTGGCCACTGATTGCCCGGGCCGTGGGGACCGGGTCCCCGCCGCACCAAAGCTTCCGCCTGTCACCATGAAGGATGTGAGCGCCGCGATTGTCATCACGCTGGCGCTCTTGGGCGTCGGCATCGTGGTCGATCAGCTTTTTCGGCTCAGGAAGTGGCTGAAGAATCCCCCATCTGGTCGCAACAGTCGAGAACCGCCTGACGGCGACATGTGATCTGCCCTGCACAGCGACCTTGCGGCGCGCCACCAGCCGGGTCAGGCAGGGCAAGCCGGTCGGGACTTGTGACCCGGACCTGTCCCCGTCCTGAGGGGTCTTTGCCGGGACCTAAGCCCCTAGTTGGTGAGCAGGCGCGGTCCTAGCGTCACCGGGCATGACAGCACCCCTTGGCGGCGACGTCCAACCGGAACGCCCGGGCGCGGCGGGGTGGCGTCTTCCCGGCGTCGGTCAGCTTGCCAGCGTGATCGGGCCGTTCAGCAGGACCGGTCGGTATTACGCCGGGTCATGGGGGGATTATCTCGACAACCAGTCGGGCGATCTCCCGGTCGCACGGCCGACGATTGGTCTTGCCGCGCATGCGTTCCGCGACGAAGTCGTCCTGCTCGGGCTGCGATGGCGTCGCCCGCTGAGCAACCCGCGGGCGTTCCATCGAATCACTGACGAAGTCGTCGCGGCGCTGAAGTTGTACGAGCGTGAAGGATGGCTCAGCGAGCCGGAGGCGTATTTTGCCGCCCCGCCTGCCCTGACAGATGCCACCGTCCGCTCGGTGAAGGATCGCAGACGCCGGTATGAGCGCATGGTGTTCGACAGCGGCTACGCGCCCTACCCCGGCGAACCCGGACGTGACCGATGGCTGAGCCGTACGGTGAACAGTCGCGGGTACGCGTTGATGCTGCGGCACCACCACGAGCCGCGGCCCTGGCTGGTGTGCATTCACGGGGCGGAGATGGGCCGCGGCGCCCTCGACCTCACCTTGTTCCGTGCCTGGCAATTGCACGACGAGCTGGGCTTGAATGTCCTGCTGCCCGTGCTTCCGATGCACGGCCCCAGGGCGCGCCACCTGCCGAAGGGTGCGGTGTTCCCCGGCGAGGACGTGCTTGACGATGTACACGCCACCGCACAAGCGGTGTGGGATGTCCGTCGGCTGCTGTCGTGGATACGGTTGCACGCGCCGGAATCGCCGATAGGCCTGAACAGCATGTCGCTCGGCGGCTACATCGCCGCACTGGTCGCCAGCCTCGACGGCGGCCTCACCTGCGCGATCCTCGGCGTGCCGTTCGCGGATTTGATGCAACTGCTGGAACGCCACGCCGGCCTGAGCCCCGATGACCCGCGCCGAGAGACGATCAGGCTGGCCGAACCGATCGGGCGGATGGCGTCACCGCTGTCGCTCACACCGCAGATTCCGATGCAGGGCCGGTTCATCTACGCCGGAGTGGCCGACCAACTCGTGCACCCACGCGATCAGGTCATCCGTCTTTGGGAGCACTGGGGTAAGCCAGAGATCGTGTGGTACCCGGGTGGTCACACCGGATTTTTCCGCTCACGGCCGGTGCAGAGGTTTGTCGAGGCCGCGCTCGAACAGTCGGGGCTTCTCGGCCAGTCACGGGACGCTGCCTGAATCGGCCGAGGATCGCCTCCCGGCCCGTGTCAAGCGAATCCAAGCGGGCTCATGGCACGGGCCATTCGTGCACAGGCGCGCCGGTGTGCGCGTGCTCGGCGTACCGCCGGGTCATCTCACGTAGCGCCGCGATGCGCTGCAACCCGTGCTCCTCGAGGTAGCCCACCACCTCGGTCTGCCAGGCAGCGCCGGTGCGGCCGCACCGGACCCGCGCCTCGACGACACCGAGGTACCGGTCGCGGTCGGCCGCGTCCACGCCCCACGCGTCAAGCCCGGCCGCGGCGGCCGGCAGCAGGACCTCACGCGTGAGCCGGTCGACGGGGTGGTCGACGCCGCGCCAGGACAGCTGTGCTGCCAGCCCGTCCCGTGCCGCGCGGTGCAGGTTCCGCTCGGCCGACGCGAAGGGCATCTGCCTCCACGGGGCAGGGTCGACGTCGGCGATCGCGCGGACCAGTCCGTAGTAGAACGCGGCGTTGGCGACCATGTCGACGGCGGTCGGTCCGCTGGGCAGTACCCGGTTCTCGATGCGCAGGTGCGGGCGCCCGGCCTGGACGTCGTAGACCGCCCGGTTCCAGCGCCACACCGTGCCGTTGTGCAGCCGAAGCTCACGCAGGCCCGGAGCGCACCCGGCCTCGAGGGCGGCATCGGGATCCTCGGCCTCCAGCGTCGGAAACAGCGGCCGAAACTGCCGCACGAGGTCGGCGAAGAGCTCCACCGGGTCGTTGACCCACCGGTCGCCGAGCCGGACGCGCGCCGGTGCGCCGGCCCGGACCTCCCTGTGGCGTCGGGTGTCGAGCAGCTGCTCTAACAATATGATTCGGGTTTCCTGCCATGCCTGGCGAGCGAGCAGGTACGGCGAGTTCGCGGCGACCGCGACCTGCGCCCCGGCAACCATCTGGGCGGCGTTGTAGTAGGCGGCGAACCGCTCCGGTGGCACCCGCAGGTGCAGCTGCAGGCTGGTCGTGGCGGCATCGGGAGCGACCGACTCGGTGGTGAACTCCACCGGTTCACACCCGTCGATGATGCGCACCAGGAACGGCCGGTGGCGAGCGGCACGCATGCGGCGGCACAGCAGCTCGTACCGCGGGTTGCGGGAGATCCGCTCGAGGGTCAGCTGCTCGGCGCTGAGGGTGGGCAGCATGCCGACGGCGAGCAGCCGGGCCCCGAGCCGCTCGATCCGCGCCCTGCACCCGTCGAGCACGTCGGCGAGGTCGCGTTCGCTGTCATGCAGCACGCGGCCCTGGAGCCGACGGGGAGCCATGTTCAGCTCGACGTTGAACCGGCCGAGCTCATGCTGCATGTCCGCCCGGCCCAGGCGTTCCAGGACTGCGTCGTTGATCAGCCGTGGCCGGCCGAGCGGGTCCACGAGATCGAGCTCGACCTCCATGCCGATGCTGTCCTCATGGCCGACGAACCAGCCGTCGTCGACCATGCGCTGCAACGCGGCAACACTGCGGAGCAGCCTGCGGTGAACCTCGTCGTCGTGGCCGACAACCAGGGCGGAAGCTTCGACGCGGTCACCCACGGCGCACCTCCTCGCGGCACTGCTGGACCTCGACCTCTCCACTACAGCACGGCGCGGTCGCTACAGCACGGCGCAGCCGCTACAGCACGGCGGCCGGACTTGCCTCAGGATCACCGCCCCCGCGACACTCAACCAGCTGCGACGACACGCCGACAGAGGCCGCAGCCATTTGAGTTTCGCGGCAGGACCGGGGCCCGCCGAGATTGATCCCGCCGAATCCCGCCGAGGACGCAGAAGCGGCCGCCGCACCGCACCCACCCCAAGTAGCGGGCGGGTCCATTCAGCCACCGGCGCGACCGCGCGGGATTAACATACGCATTCCAGCATGAGGGCCTGACGCGCATCCGTCACGAAGGCACCCTCCACCGGAGCAGGTTCCCGCGCTGGTCGAACCGGACAGGACCCAGATGAGACGCGGAGCGCTTCTTGGAGTCACCGCCGCGACATGGGCAGTAATCACCACTGCCGCGGCATGGGGAACAGGCACCGCCGTCGCCGCGCCCGCCGACACTGACCCCGTCCCGCCCGTGGTGAGCACGATCGACGGCATCTGGAATCAGCACGTCCCGCCCGATGCGTTCGGGCTGCCGGGCCCGACGGATGCGTTCGGCCGGTTCGTTGAGCCCTTCGTCCCGACGACCACCCAGCTCCGCGACTTCTTCGGGCGCCTCCAGCAGTTCCGCCCACCCGCGCAGTTCCGCCCACCCGCGCAGTTCCGCCCACCCGCGCCGATCAACCCCGCGACCGGGTGAGTGCCGTCCACCCCGAGATCGTCCGCTGCGGCAATCCCCATACCGAAGGCTTGACAAGCGCCTGATCGGCCCGGCGATCGCGCACCGACCCCACACCAGAGCTGAAAATGCCATTTTCGCACGGCGCCTGACGCCGGATAACATCGTTTTCACCATGACACCGGCGTCTCTCCTGCGGGCCAACGACGGCCTGCCGCGCGGCATCCAGGGCGCCGCCGATCCGCGCTTCGCCGGCGTCATCCGCCTGTTCGGGCAGCTGTTCCCTGGCCGCCGCTTCGGTGGCGGCGCGCTCTGCGTGTACATCGACGGCCGGCCGGTCGTCGACGTGTGGACCGGCTGGTCGGACCGGGCCGGCGAGGTGCACTGGACGGCCGACACCGGCGCGATGGTTTTCTCGGCGACGAAG